>NZ_JAHKRK010000111.1 GCF_019396355.1 Pseudonocardia nigra | reverse complement strand
GGCGGGGGCGAGCTCGCCCCCGCCGCGGCCGTGCACCCCGGCGGCCCGCCCGGCCTCACCGACGCGCTCGCGGCCGCCGCGCTCGCCCGCGCGTACGGCGTCGGCCCGGACGCCGTCCGCGCGGGCCTGGACGACTTCCGGCCCGGCCCGCACCGCGGGGCCGAGGTCGCCACCGTCGACGGCGTTCGCTTCGTCGACGACTCAAAGGCCACCAACCCGCACGCCGCGGCCGCCGCGCTCACCGCGCAGGCGCCCGCGAAGGTCGTCTGGATCGCCGGCGGGCTGCTCAAGGGCGCCTCCGTCGACGACCTCGTCGCCCGCCACGCCGACCGGCTGCGGGCCGCCGTGGTGATCGGGACCGACCGCGCCGAGGTCGTCGCCGCGCTCGCGCGACACGCGCCCGACGTCCCCGTCGCGGAGGTCGAGGCGGGTGACGATGGCCCCATGCCGACCGCCGTGCGGCGCGCCGCCGCCCTCGCCCGGCCGGGCGACGTCGTCCTGCTCGCCCCGGCCGCCGCCTCGATGGACCAGTTCGTCGACTACGCCCACCGGGGTGCGGCGTTCGCCGAGGCAGCTGCGGCGCTGGCGGGGGAACGGCCGTGACGGCCGGAGGCGCCGGGCGCACGCGCCAGGCCACGTCCCGCCAGGCCACGCCCCGCCAGGCCAGGCCCCGGCAGCCCCGTCGACCGGCCGGCCCGGGGCCCACGGGCCTCCGCGCCGCGATCGGCCGCACGGCCACCGCGCTCGGGCAGTGGCTGCGCCGCCCGCTCACCTCGCTGCACCTGATCCTCGGCGTCTTCGGCCTGCTGACGCTGTTCGGGCTGGTCATGGTGCTGTCGGCGTCGTCGGTGGAGTCCTTCACCGCGGGCGGCTCGTCGTACTCCGTGTTCACCCGGCAGCTGATGTTCTGCGTCCCGGGCCTGTTCATGTTCTGGCTCGGCCTGCGCATCTCGCCGCGGCGGCTGCGCGCGCTCGCCCCGGCGACGCTGGTGATCGGGATGGTGTCGCTCGTCGCGGTGCTGCTGTTCGGCGTCGAGCGCGGCGGCTCCAAGGCGTGGTTCGCGATCGGCGAGTCGTTCTCGGTGCAGCCGTCGGAGGCGATCAAGGTCGCGCTGACGCTGTGGGGCGCGCACGTGCTCGTCGTGCGCCGCGCGGTGATGCACCGGTGGAAGTACGCGCTCTCGCCGGTCGTGCCGGTCACGGTCGTGCTGCTGACGCTGCTGGTGCTGCAGCCCGACCTCGGAATGACGATCTCGCTCGGCATCGTGCTCGTCGCGCTGCTGTTCTTCGCGGGCGCCCCGGTCCGGCTGATGCTCGCGCTGAGCGGCGGCGCGCTCGCCGGGGCCATCGTGCTCGCGCTGAGCGCCGACTACCGGATGAGCCGGATCACCGCGTTCCTCAACCCCGACAGCGTCGACCCGCTGCGGGCGGGTTTCCAGGCCCAGCAGGCGCTGTACTCGCTCGCCGACGGTGGCCTGTTCGGCGTGGGCCTCGGACAGGGCCGGGCCAAGTGGAGCTACCTGCCCAACGCCCACAACGACTTCATCTTCGCGATCATCGGCGAGGAGCTGGGCTTCGTCGGGGCGTTCGCGGTGCTCGCGCTGTTCGCGACGCTTGCCTACACCGGCATCCGGATCGCCGCGCGCAACACCGACCCCTGGTTCAAGCTCGTCGTGGCCACGTCCACGACCTGGCTCGTCGCGCAGGCCGCCATCAACATCGCCTACGTCGTGGGGCTGCTGCCGGTGACCGGGCTGCAGCTGCCGCTGATCTCCTCGGGAGGCACCTCGCTCGTGGTCACCATGTTCGTCTTCGGCGTGCTCGCCAACGCGGCGCGGCACGAGCCCGAGGCCATCGCCGCGCTGAAGCAGCAGGGGCAGGGCCGCGTCGCGCGGCTGCTGCGGCTGCAGCTGCCCGAGCCCTACCGCGCCCCCGCGGCCCGGCCCGCCGACCGGAGCGGCGTCCGGTGACCGGCCCGTCGATCGTGGTCGCGGGTGGTGGCAGCGCCGGGCACATCGAGCCCGCGCTCGCGTTCGCCGACGCCGTGCGCAGGCTGCGCCCCGACGCGCGGGTCACCGCGCTGGGCACCGAACGCGGCCTGGACACGACGCTGATCCCCGCCCGGGGCTACCCGCTCGAGCTGATCCCGCCGGTGCCGCTGCCGCGCAAGCCCAGCGGCGACCTGCTGCGGCTGCCCGGCCGGGTCCGCGGCGCCGTCGCGCGGGTCCGGGAGGTCCTCTCCGGGGTGGATGCCGACGCCGTGGTCGGCTTCGGCGGCTACGTGGCGCTGCCCGCCTACCTCGGGGCGCGCGGGCGGGTGCCCGTCGTCGTCCACGAGGCCAACGCCCGCGCCGGCCTGGCCAACAAGGTCGGGGCCCGCTTCGCCGAGGCCGTCGCGGTGGCCGTGGCGGGGAGTGGGCTGCCCGGCGAGCAGGTGGTGGGGATGCCGCTGCGCCGCTCGATCACCGGGCTGGACCGCGTGGCCCTGCGGGCCGAGGCCCGCGCGTTCTTCCGGCTGCCGCCACGCGGCCCGGTGCTGCTGGTCTTCGGCGGTTCGCAGGGCGCCCGCACGCTGAACACGGCGGTCGCCGAGGCGCTGCCCGGGCTGGTCCGCGCCGGTGTCGCCGTGCTGCACGCCCACGGCCGCGGCGGACAGGCCGCGCCGCCCGCCCCCGGCTACGTCCCGCTGCCCTACATCGAGCGGATGGACCTCGCCTACGCCGCGGCCGACGCCGTGCTCGGCCGCTGCGGCATGACGACCGTCGCCGAGGTCACCGCCGTCGGGCTCCCGGCCGTCTACGTCCCGCTGCCGCACGGCAACGGGGAGCAGGCGCTCAACGCCGCGCCCGTCGTCGCCGCGGGCGGCGGGGTGCTCGTCGAGGACGCCGAGCTCACGGGGGAGCGCGCGCTCGCCGAGCTCCTCCCGCTGCTGACCGACCCGCGCAGGCTGGCCGCCATGGGCGCCGCCGCGCGGGCGTCCGGTCACGCCGACGCGGACGAGCGCCTCGCGCGCCTCGTCCTGGACATCGTGTACCGGCACAACCTGGAGTCGGCGCGGGGCGCGGTCGGCAGCGACGACAGGGCCACCGAGGTCCTGCGGCCCGACCCCCGCGTCTGGAGGCAGCAGTGAACGCAGGCGTGAACGAGCTCGTGACCGATCCGCCCGGAGGGCCCGTGCTGGGCGGCGCCGACCGGGCGAGCGCGGTGGAGCTGGCCGACCGGGTGCACCTGATCGGCATCGGCGGGGCCGGGATGAGCGGGATCGCCCGGATCCTGCTGGCCCGGGGCTTCGCGGTGTCCGGGTCGGACGCCAAGGACTCGCGCACGGTGCTCGCCCTGCGCGCGCTCGGCGCCCGGATCGCGGTCGGCCACGACCCCGCGCACCTGCCCGAGGCGCCGGCCACCGTGGTGGTCTCCAGCGCGATCCGGGCCACCAACCCCGAGCTCGCCGCCGCCCGGGAGCGCGGGCTCGCGGTCGTGCACCGCGCCCAGGCCCTCGCCGCGCTGACGACGGGCCGGCAGGTCGCCGCCGTCACCGGCACGGCCGGGAAGACCTCGACCACCTCGATGCTCACCGTGGCGCTGCAGCACTGCGGGCTGGACCCGTCGTTCGCCATCGGCGGCGACCTCGCAGCGTCCGGGTCCGGTGCGCACGAGGGCACCGGCGAGATCTTCGTCGTCGAGGCCGACGAGAGCGACGCGTCGTTCCTCGCGTTCGCGCCCAAGGTCGCGGTCGTCACGAACGTGGAGGCCGACCACCTCGACCACTACGGCAGCCCCGAGGCCTACGTCGCCGCGTTCGAGGAGTTCCTCGACCGGATCGGACCCGGCGGCGCGCTCGTCACGTGCGCCGACGACCCCGGCGCCGCCGCGCTGGCGCGAGTGGCGGAGCGCCGGGGCGTGCGGGTGCGCCGCTACGGGCGCCAGGACGACGCCGACGCGCAGCTCGTCGACTTCCGGCCGGACGGCCCCGGCGCACGCGTGGTGCTCCGCCACGACGGCGTCGAGCACCTGCTGCGGCTCGCCGTCCCCGGCGAGCACATGGCGCTCAACGCGCTCGGCGCGCTGCTGGCCGGCGCCGAGCTGGGGGCGGACGTCGAGACCCTGCTCGCCGGGCTCGCCGCGTTCGATGGTGTGCGGCGCCGCTTCGAGTTCCGCGGCCGCGCGGCCGGTGTGGCCGTCTACGACGACTACGCCCACCACCCCACGAAGGTCGCGGCGCAGCTGCGCGCGGCCCGCGACGTCGCCGAGGGGCAGGGCCGCGTGGTCGTGGCGTTCCAGCCGCACCTCTACTCCCGCACCCGGCAGTTCGCGGCCGAGTTCGGCGCCGCGCTGGCGCTCGCCGACGAGGTCGTCGTCCTGGATGTGTACGGCGCCCGGGAGGACCCGGAGCCGGGCGTCACCGGTGCGCTGGTCGCCGACGCCGTCCCGCTGCCGCGGGAGCGGGTGCGGTTCGTCCCGCGCTGGTCGGACGTGCCGTCGGTGGTGGCGGACCTGGGCCGCCCCGGCGACCTCGTGATCACGATGGGGGCGGGTGACGTCACCGTGCTCGCCCCGGAGATCCTGGTGGAGCTGGAGAAGCGGGGATGACCCGCCAGGCCACCCGGCGCCCGCCCCCGGCACGTCCCCGGCCCCGGCCGGTGTCCCCGGGGCACTACCGGCGCAGGCGGCTGGCCGCCGTGCTCGCCGGGGTGCTGCTGCTCGTCGGGCTGGCGCTCACCGGCCGCGTCCTGCTCTACGACGCCGGGCTCGCCGACGTCGAAGACGTGCAGGTCACCGGGACCGCGGCCGTGCCGGTCGACGCGGTGCTCGCCGCCGCGGCCGTCGTGCCCGGGGGGCCGCTCGCGGCCGTCGACACCGAGGCCGTCGCGGCCCGGGTGGCCGAGCTGCCCGGCGTGGCGACGGCCGAGGTGGCGCGGGGGTGGCCGAACACGGTCACGATCGCCGTCACCGAGCGGGTGCCGGTCGCCACGGCCCGGACGCCGGACGGCCTCGCACTGGTGGACGCCACCGGCGTGGTCTACCGCGCGGCGTCCGACGCCGAGCTGCCCCGGCTGACGTTCCCCGCGGCGACGGGCGACCCCGCGACCGTCGGGGCCGTGGCCGTGCTCACGGCGCTCCCGGACACCGTGCGCGCCCAGGTGCGGAGCGTCGAGGCCAGGGTCGCCCGCGACGGCGCGCCGCCCCAGGTGACCCTGGAGCTCACGGAGGACCGCCAGGTCCGCTGGGGCGCGCCGGACCGGGCGGCGGAGAAGAGCGCGGCGCTGGTGCCGTTGCTCACGCAGCCCGGTCGCGTCTACGACGTGGCCAGCCCCGACCTGCCCACGATCCGCTCCTGAGGAGAAGATCGACCCGGTTGGGGGCTGGCGCGCCCGCGGCGCGCCTGCTGGACCGTGACGGATGAGAGACCTAGCGTTCGATCGCGTTGGCCCGGACCCCCGGGGTCGGACCCGAGCTGGACTGGAAGGTGCGCCATGACGCCCCCGCACAACTACCTGGCCGTGATAAAGGTCGTCGGCATCGGTGGCGGCGGCGTGAACGCCGTCAACCGCATGATCGAGGTCGGCCTCAAGGGCGTCGAGTTCATCGCGGTGAACACCGACGCCCAGGCCCTGCTGATGTCCGACGCCGACGTCAAGCTCGACATCGGCCGCGAGCTGACCCGTGGCCTCGGCGCGGGGGCTAACCCCGAGGTGGGCCGCAAGGCCGCCGAGGACCACCGCGAGGAGATCGAGGAGGTCCTCAAGGGGGCCGACATGGTCTTCGTCACCGCGGGCGAGGGCGGCGGCACCGGCACCGGTGGTGCGCCCGTCGTCGCGTCGATCGCGCGCAAGCTCGGGGCACTGACCATCGGCGTGGTCACGCGCCCGTTCACGTTCGAGGGGCGCCGCCGGGCCGGGCAGGCCGAAGAGGGCATCAACGCGATGCGCACCGAGTGCGACACCCTCATCGTGATCCCCAACGACCGGCTGCTGCAGCTGGGCGATGTGGGTGTCTCGCTGATGGACGCGTTCCGCTCCGCCGACGAGGTGCTGCTCTCCGGTGTGCAGGGCATCACCAACCTCATCACCACCCCCGGCCTGATCAACCTCGACTTCGCCGACGTGAAGAGCGTGATGTCCGGGGCGGGCAGCGCGTTGATGGGCATCGGGTCCTCCCGGGGGGAGGGCAGAGCCGTGCAGGCCGCGGGCAAGGCGATCAACTCGCCACTCCTGGAGGCGTCGATGGACGGCGCCCAGGGCGTGCTGTTGTCGATCGCCGGCGGTTCCGACCTCGGGCTGTTCGAGATCAACGAGGCCGCGTCGCTGGTGCAGGAGGCGGCCCACCCCGAGGCCAACATCATCTTCGGCACCGTGATCGACGACTCGCTCGGTGACGAGGTGCGCGTCACCGTCATCGCCGCGGGTTTCGAGTCGGGCGGCCCCACGCACAAGAAGCTGGAGCCGACCGCGTTCCGCTCGCCCGAGAAGCGCGTCGCCGGCGTCGTCGCGCCGGGCGTCAGCGGCAGCACCGGACAGGGCGCGCCGCAGACCCCACCCGCCCCGGCCCAACCGCCGGCGGCCGGCGGACCGGCCGCGCCGTCCGCGCCCCCCGCGCCGCCCCACGGCAACCCGGCGGGGAACGGCACCGGCGCGGCAGGCCAGCCGGGCAACGTGCACCCGCCGGCCCACCCGGCGCCCGCCCACCCCGCGCCGGCACCGGTCCAGCAGCCGGCCCCGCAGAGCCCGCCGGCGCAGCCGAGCACCCCGAACCAGACCGGCACGCTGCCGCCCGCCGCCCCGGCAGCCGGCTCCACGTCGTACACGCCTCCGGTGCCGCGGCAGCCGGAGGTCCCGCGCCGGGACCTCGGGGCCGAGCACCTGGCCACCGGCACCGACGGGGCCCGCACCGTGCCGGGGATGACCCCGGAGCGCCCGGCACCGGTGTTCCCGCAGGCGGTGGACGTCCACGACATCGAGGACGACGTGGACGTGCCGCCCTTCATGAAGCGGTGAGCCCCGCTCGACAGGGCCGCGTCCGCCGGGTCGTCAGCACCCGGGCGGGCGGGCGCTCGAGCGGTGCGTTCTCCACGTTCAACCTCTCCGCAGGCGTCGGCGACGACCCGGCCGCCGTGACGGCCAACCGGGCCCGGCTGTCCGCCGAGCTGGGCGTCCCGGTGGTGTTCCTCGAGCAGGTCCACGGGACGCGGGTCGCCACCGTCGACGCCGTGCCCGCGCCCGACGCCCCGGACATCCCGGACACGGACGCCGCGGTCACGGCGCTGCCGGGCGTCGGGCTGGCGGTGCTGGCCGCCGACTGCGTGCCCGTGCTGCTCGCCGACCCGGGTGCCGGCGTCGTCGGCGCCGCGCACGCCGGCCGGGTCGGGTCGGCAGCGGGCGTGCTGCCCGCCACCGTGGCCGCCATGGAGGCCCTCGGCGCGCGCGTGGGCTCCGTCGAGGTCCTGCTGGGCCCGGCGATCTGCGGGGGGTGCTACGAGGTGCCCGAGGCCATGCGCGCCGAGATGGACGCGCGCCTGCCCGGCAGCGCCGTGCGGACCCGGCGCGGCACCCCCGGCCTGGACCTGCGCGCCGGGCTCTACCACCAGCTCACCGCGCTGGGCGTGGGCCGCATCGGCGGCGACCCGCGGTGCACCCTGGAGACCCGCGACCTCTACAGCCACCGCCGCGCCGCGCGCACGGGCCGCCAGGCCGCGATCACCTGGCTGGACCCGAGCTAGCCGCAGAAGCCCGACCAAACGGCGAGCGTGGCCGCCCCGGCGTGGCCGCCCCCGCGTGGCCGCCCCGGCGGGTGCCAGCAAGGTGGCAATACTGTCACTGGACGGCAGTATGGCCACCTTGCTGCCGTCCACGACCGCCCTTCCAGGAGGAGAGACGTGCGGGACGACCGCCGGGAGGAGCTCGCCACCAGGCTCGCCGCCGTGCGCGAGCGGATCGCCGCCGCGTGCGCTGCCGCCGGCCGGGACCCGTCCGAGGTGGCGCTGCTGGCGGTCACGAAGACCGTGCCGGCGTCCGACGTCGCCATGCTGGTCGACCTCGGTCTCACGGCCTTCGCCGAGAACCGCGCCCAGGAGGCCGGGGCGAAGGTGGCGGAGGTGGCCGACCTGCGACCGGACGCGACGCCGCGGTGGCACTTCGTCGGCGGGTTCCAGCGGAACAAGGCGAAGGCCGTGGCGCGCTGGGCCGACCGGGTGGAATCGGTGGACTCCGTCCGGCTCGCCGACGCTCTCGACGACGCCGTCCGCCGCGAGCAGGACGCCGGTGGGCGCGCCGATCGGCTCGATGTCCTGCTGCAGTACAGCGTCGACGGCGACCCCGCGCGGCACGGTGTGGCCCGCGACGGGCTCCTGCCGCTCGCCGAACACGTCGCTTCCTGCGCCGGGCTGCACCTGGCCGGGCTGATGTCCGTGGCTCCGCTCGGGTCCGACCCGGACGCGGCGTTCGCGGACGTCGCCGAAGCGGCCGCTGCGCTGCACGCCGCGTTTCCGCAGGCCAGCGCGTTGTCGGCCGGAATGAGCGGCGATCTGGAAGCCGCGATCCGTCACGGATCGGGTGTCGTGCGTGTCGGAACAGCCCTTGTGGGGGAACGACGGTTAACCTCCCCGTGATCGTCGGCCGCCGGGGAGCGGCCGGGGCGTCGGGGGCGTCGAGGATGGGAGCACCGATGGGCGCGATGTACCGGCTCAAGGCCTACTTCGGCATGGTGCCCGCCGATGAGATGGAGGAGTACGCCGACGAGCCCGTCGTCGAGCGGTACGCCGACCCGCGCCGGGCCGAGCGGTCGGTGCGCGACTACGTCGACGAGCGGTGGGACGACCGCTACTCCTACCCGGACGAGGGTCTCGAGCGCGATCGCTACGAGGACGAGTGGGACCGCCGGCCGCAGCGGCCGGTCGCCGTGGAGCGGGCGCCGCGCGCGGCGACCCCGGGGCAGCAGCCCGGGCCGTCGGGGGTGGGGCAGTCCGTGGTGCGCGGCGCGCTCGCGATCGACCCCGACGCCGCGCTCCAGGAGCCGCTACGGGCCGTCCCGTCGGCCCCGCCCGCCGTGCCCGAGCAGCGCGATCGCGCGGCGCGGGGCGCTGCGGCGCTCAGCCGCATCACCACGCTGCAGCCCCGCAGCTACAAGGAGGCGCGCACCATCGGTGAGCGCTACCGCGACGGCGTTCCGGTGATCATCAACCTCACCGAGCTCGACGCCGCCGACGCCAAGCGGCTGGTCGACTTCGCCGCCGGGCTGGCCTTCGCGCTCCGGGGCTCGATCGACAAGGTCACCAGCCGAGTCTTTCTTCTCACACCCGCGGACATCGAGGTGTCGGCGGACGACGCGCGAAAGCTCGCCGAACGGAACATCTTCCGCCAGGATTGACGGCGTGCCCCTCGCCATCCAGTTCGTCCTGTACTACGTGCTCTTCTTCTTCTGGCTGCTGCTCATCGGCCGGATCGTGGTGGAGCTCGTGCGGAGCTTCGCCCGCCAGTGGGTGCCGGCCGGTCCCAGCGCAGTCGCCCTCGAGTTGATCTTCACCGCCACCGATCCGCCAGTCAAGTTGTTGCGGAGAGTGATCCCCGTCGTCCGGATCGGCGGCGTGGGACTGGACCTGTCGATTATGGTTCTGCTGTTGGTCGTGTTCATACTGATGAACGTTGCCCAGCCGACGCCGTAGTGAGCCCCAGTCACACGGTGCCGCCGCCGAGGACTGCATGAGGTGATCCGATGCCGCTGACGCCCGCCGACGTCCACAACGTCGCGTTCAGCAAGCCCCCTATCGGTAAGAGGGGGTACAACGAGGACGAGGTCGACGCGTTCCTGGACCTGGTCGAGGCCGAGCTGGCTCGCCTGATCGAGGAGAACGAGGACCTGCGCGAGCAGGTCTCCCAGCTCGAGCAGCGCCTCGGGAACGCGCAGGCCGATCTTGAGGAGGCCCGGTCGAGGCCGGCTCCGTCCCTTGGTGCGCCGGTGTCGCCGCCCACCCAGCAGATCCAGCGGCCGGTCGAGCCGCCGCTGCGTCCGATGGAGCCGCAGCGCTCCATGTCGGCGCCGCCGCCTGCGCTGGCCGACACGGGTGAGCAGGGCGACCACCACGTCCAGGTCGCCAAGGTGCTGAGCATGGCCCAGGAGATGGCCGAGCGGCTCACCGCCGAGGCCAAGACCGAGGCCGACACGATGCTCACCGACGCCCGCACCAAGGCCGAGCAGTTGCTGTCGGAGGCCCGGACCAAGTCCGACGGCCTCGTCAACGACGCCCGGGCCAGGGCCGAGACGATGCTGAACGACGCTCGCACCCGCGCCGAGACGCTGGAGCGGCAATCGCGCGACAAGGCCGCCACGCTGGTCGGCGACGCCGAACGCAAGCAGGCCGAGATCATCGGCACGATCACGCGCGACAAGTCGGTCCTCGAGAAGAAG
Source organism: Pseudonocardia nigra (assembly GCF_019396355.1). Lineage (GTDB taxonomy): Bacteria > Actinomycetota > Actinomycetes > Mycobacteriales > Pseudonocardiaceae > Pseudonocardia > Pseudonocardia nigra. The sequence continues at coordinate 13,664 of NZ_JAHKRK010000111.1, read as the reverse complement.
ATCGACGAGCTGCGCACGTTCGAGCGCGAGTACCGCACCCGCCTCAAGACCTACCTGGAGTCCCAGCTCAGGGACCTGGGTGAGCGCGGATCCGCGGCCCCGTCCGACAGCAGGTCGAGCTCGAACGGCGGTTACGCGTCCACCGGCTACGGCCAGCGCGCCGACGCCGGCAGCTGACCCGCGATCTAGAAGGGCGGTGCGGCAGAGGGGCCGTACCGCCGCACACGGAGTGAATCGTGCTGCTGCTGGTCCTGATCCTCGTCCTCATCGCCTTCGGCCTGTTGGTGGTCGCGCTGCTGTCCGGCAGCGTGACCTGGGCCTGGGTGTCCGTCGGCGTGAGCGTCCTCGCCGCGGTGGTGCTGCTGCTCGACTGGCTGCAGCGCCGCAACGCGGTCAAGGCGGGCGCCGAGCCGGCCACCCGGGAGACCGACGCGCCCCGGGCGGCGGGCACCCGCACCGACATCGAGTCGGTCACCGAGGTGCTCCCGGTCATCCCGAGGTCGGGATCTGCCCCGGTGTCGGCTCCTCCGGCCGACGCCGCGGATCGCGGTGACGACGCCCGGTTCGACGATGCCCGCGGCGACGCTGCCGCCGACGCTCAGCAGACCGTCGTGATGCCCATCGTCCAACCGCCCGGCTCTGCGGACCGACCGTCCGGCGCTACCGCCGCCAGCACCGGATCGAGCGGTAATTCGTCACTGAGCGTCACCAAATCGGGTGCGGACCGTTCCGAATCCACCCCTCCGGCACGCGAAGGTGGGGCACGGCCCGAGAAGTCCGAGGAGGGGCCCGCCGCCGAGGCGCCGGCGCCGCCGGACGCGCAGCCCACGGTCGTGGCCGCGGTGCCCGCCCGGACGTCGGAGTTGAGCGTCCGCAAATCCGGCGCGTCCGAATCCACCGGGCCCGGATCCGCTGCGGCCGAGTCCCCTGAGCGAGGGGACGGCGACCGGATCCCCGAGCGCGCCCCCGACGCCGCGACCGGCACCGCCCCCGAGCGGCCCGACGCGGCCGAGGAGCGACCCGAGCGCGCCGTCGAGGAACCGGACGAGGAGCGCTCCGAGGTGCCCGGCCCCCCGGTCGACGCCGACCGGCCCGCCGAACCCGCCCCGGACGACGCCGCCGTGCCGCCCGCCGGACCCGAGGGCGACCCGCCGGAGGAGACCCGCGACCCCGCGGCGGCCGCGCTCGTCGCCGGGCTCGAGGACGAGGTGCTGGTCGTCGACGAGCAGCCGCGCTACCACATCGAGGGCTGCCGGTACCTGGCAGGCAAGCCCTTGATCCCGCTGCCGGCGCGGGAGGCCGTCGAGCTCGGCTTCACCCCGTGCGGCTGGTGCAGCCCGGACCGCGCGCTGGCCGAGCGCCACCCCGCCGCGGCGCACTGACCCGTCCCCGCGACCCGGATCGCCGCGGCGGAGGCCCGACCCGAACGCCAGCAAGGTGGCAATACTGCCACTGGGCGGCAGTAAGGCCACCTTGCTGACCTCCCGGGCCGCCTCCTGGAAGTGGTCGTCGGGGGACCCGGCGGAATAACCGGTGGTGTGCCGGCGCTACCCTGGACGGCACATCACCACCAGCACGACCCACAGGCGTTGATCCGGCCATCACCGGGGAGCCTCCGGAAGAAACGGGCGCCCCACGCCCGGAGTAGAACCGGACGGGTGCGGCCCGTCACAGCCGCCGAACGAGAGGCCGTCCACGGCACGGACGGCAAACGGGGTGGTACCGCGGCGCGCGAGCGTCGTCCCCGTGCAGGCACGCGAACGACCGACGCCGCACGAGGAGCACCACGGTATGACCGCCGACGCCACCGCCGGGAAGTCCGGCTACCCCGCCGTTCCGGCGCACCCGTCCTTCCCTGCGCTCGAACGCGAGGTGCTGGACGCGTGGGACGCCGACGGCACCTTCGTGGCCTCGGTCGAGGCGCGTCCCGCCGGGGAGAACGGCAGCAACGAGTTCGTCTTCTACGACGGCCCGCCGTTCGCCAACGGTCTCCCGCACTACGGGCACCTGCTCACCGGGTACGTCAAGGACGTCGTCCCGCGCTACCAGACGATGCGCGGCAAGCACGTCGAGCGCCGGTTCGGCTGGGACACCCACGGTCTGCCCGCCGAGGTGGAGGCCGAGCACCAGCTCGGGATCAAGGACAAGTCCGAGATCGAGGAGATGGGCATCGCGGCCTTCAACGAGGCCTGCCGCACCTCGGTCCTGCGCTACACGGGCGAGTGGCGCGAGTACGTCACCCGCCAGGCGCGCTGGGTCGACTTCGACAACGACTACAAGACGCTCGACCTGGACTACATGGAAAGCGTCATGTGGGCGTTCAAGACCCTGTGGGACAAGGGTCTCGTCTACCAGGGCTTCCGCGTCCTCTGGTACTGCTGGCACGACGGCACCCCGCTGTCGGCCACGGAGACCAAGATGGACGATGTCTACCTGGACCGGCAGGACCCGGCCGTCACGGTGGGGTTGCGGCTGACCGCGCCCGGTTCCGACCTCGACGGCGCACTCGCGCTGGTCTGGACCACCACGCCCTGGACGCTCCCGTCGAACCTGGCGATGGCCGTGCACCCGGAGGTGGAGTACGCACTGGTCTCCGCCGACGGCGAGAAGTACGTGATGGCGAGCGCCCGCGTCGCCGCGTACGCGCGGGAGCTGGGCGAGGAGCCGGAAGTGCTGCGGCGGCTGCCGGGCACCGAGCTGCTCGGCCTGTCCTATACCCCGCCGTTCGACTTCTTCGCCGGGTGGGAGAACGCCCACCGCGTGCTCGCCGCCGACTACGTCACCACCGAGGACGGCACCGGCATCGTCCACATCGCGCCGGCGTTCGGTGAGGAGGACAAGGTCATCACCGACGCGGCGGGCATCGAGGCAGTGGTGCCGGTGGACACCCGCGGCGAGTTCGACGCCCGCGTCGCCCCCTACGAGGGCATGCAGGTGTTCGACGCCAACTCGGCAATCGTCCGGGACCTCAAGGACGGCACGGCGCCCTACGTGCACGGCGTGCTGCTGCGCCACGAGACCTACGACCACCCGTACCCGCACTGCTGGCGCTGCGGCAACCCGTTGATCCAGCGGGCAGTCGACTCGTGGTTCGTCGAGGTCACGAAGTTCCGCGACCGCATGGTCGAGCTGAACCAGGACATCACCTGGGTGCCCGAGCACGTCCGCGACGGGCAGTTCGGCAAGTGGCTGGAGGGCGCCCGCGACTGGTCGATCTCGCGCAACCGGTACTGGGGCTCGCCGATCCCGGTGTGGGTGAGCGACGACCCGGCGTACCCGCGCACCGACGTCTACGGCTCCCTCGACGAGATCGAGCGCGACTTCGGCGTGCGGCCCACCGACCTGCACCGCCCGTACGTCGACGACCTGACCCGGCCCAACCCGGACGACCCGACGGGGCGCTCGACCATGCGCCGGGTGCCCGAGGTGCTCGACTGCTGGTTCGACTCGGGCTCCATGCCGTTCGCGCAGGTGCACTACCCGTTCGAGAACCGGGAGTGGTTCGAGCACCACTACCCCGGCGACTTCATCGTGGAGTACAACGGGCAGACCCGCGGCTGGTTCTACACGCTGCACGTGCTGGCCACGGCGCTGTTCGACCGGCCGTCGTTCCGCTCCTGCGTGGCGCACGGGATCGTGCTGGGCGACGACGGGCAGAAGATGTCCAAGTCGCGGCGCAACTACCCGGACGTCAACGAGGTGTTCGAGCGCGACGGCTCCGACGCCATGCGCTGGTTCCTCATGTCGTCGCCGATCCTGCGCGGCGGCAACCTCGTCGTCACCGAGCAGGGGATCCGCGAGGGGGTGCGGCAGGCGATCCTGCCGCTGTGGAACACCTGGTACTTCCAGTCGCTGTACGCGGGGGCGGCCGGGCGCACCGGCACGTTCCGAACCGACTCCACCCACGTCCTCGACCGGTACGTGCTGGCCCGCACGGCCTCGCTCGTCGACGACGTCACGGCGGCCATGGACGTCTACGACATCGCCGGCGCCTGTGAGCGGGTGCGCGACCACGCCGAGGCGCTCACCAACTGGTACGTGCGGCGCTCGCGCGACCGGTTCTGGGCGGGCGACGCCGACGCCATCGACACCCTGCACACGGTGCTCGAGGTGACCTGTCGGGTCGCCGCGCCGCTGCTGCCGCTCACCACGGAGAAGATCTGGCAGGGGCTCACCGGCGGCCGGTCGGTGCACCTGGCGGACTGGCCGGGCGCCGGGGAACTGCCGCACGACGGCGAGCTGGTGGCGACCATGGACCGGGTGCGGCAGGTGGCGTCGTCGGCGCTGTCGCTGCGCAAGGCCCGCGGCCTGCGGGTGCGGCTGCCGCTGGCCACGCTGACGGTCGCCGCTGCCGACGCCGACTCGCTCGCGCCGTTCACCGACATCCTGCGGGACGAGGTGAACGTCAAGGACGTCGTGCTCACCACCGACGTCGCCACCCACGGGCGTTTCGAGGTGGCCGTGAACGCGCGCGCCTGCGGGCCGCGGCTGGGCGGCGACACGCAGAAGGTGATCCGCGCCGTCAAGGCGGGGGAGTGGACGGCGAACGACGACGGCACCGTCACCGCGGGCGGGATCACGCTGCTGGCGGGGGAGTTCACCGAGAAGCTGGTGGCCGCCGACCCCGACTCGACCGCCGCGCTGCCCGGCTCCACCGGGCTCGTCGTGCTCGACACGGCGGTCACCCCGGAGCTGGCGGCCGAGGGCACGGCCCGCGACGTCGTCCGGGTGGTGCAGCAGGCCCGTCGCGACGCCGGGCTCGACGTGTCCGACCGGATCGCCCTCACCCTCGACGGCCCGGCGCCGGTGCTCGACGCCGTCCGCGCGCACGAGGCCTTCGTTGCGGGCGAGGTGCTGGCGGAATCCGTGGCCTACGCCGAGGTCGCGGAGCCCACGCTCGCGGGCGCGGTCGCGGCGCCCGACGGGGGCAGTGCCGAGGTCCGCGCCCGGGTCGCCCGCACGTCCTGACCCGGGAGTCGGGGCGCGGGCGCCCGCGAGTCGGGTCATGAACGTGGCCGTTCGCGTGCGTCCCGGCGCCCGGGCCGAGCACGTCGGCGGGCGCTGGGACGGGCCGCGCGGCCCCGCGCTCCTCGTCGCGGTGCGGGCGCGCGCGGTGGAGGGCGCGGCCAACGCCGCGGTCCTGGCGGCGGTCGCCGGCGCGTTCGACCTGCGGCGCGGCGAGGTCGAGCTCGTGTCCGGGGCGCGGAGCCGGGACAAGGTCCTCGCGCTCGACGGGGACGAGACACGCCTGCGGGCCCGCCTCGGCGAGCTCCTGCGCTAGTTGCCTTCCAGCGCGGCCAGCCGGGTCTCCAGCTGGTCGACGCGGCTGCGCAACAGGGCCACCTGCGCCTCGAGGCTGATCTCCCGCTCGGTGCGCCTGCGGATCCGCGCCGAGCGTTCGGCCCGTTCGGTCACCGCCTCCAGCGGGACCAGGCGCTGGGGGCCGTGCGGCCCGTCCACGAGCCGGGACGCGATCTCGCCCTGTCGATACCACGCCCGCAGCGCCGACCGGGACATCCCCATGCGAGCGGCGGCGTCGGCTACCGGCAGCCAGGTCGTTCCCTCGACCCTGGCCAGCAGCTCGAGCTCCTCGCGCCATGCCGCCAGCCGGGCGTCCCACTCGCTGTCCACGGCACCCCTCCTTGTCAGTCGCGCCCTTGCCAGTGACACCGTATTGACAGGGTTGCGACCATCACATCATGTTCGAGAGGTTCACGGGAGAAGCACGGCGGGTCGTCGTGCTCGCCCAGGAACAGGCCCGGGACCTCGGGCACAACTACATCGGCACCGAGCATCTCCTGCTCGGCGTCGTCCATCTGCCCGACGACGTGGGCGTACGCCGGGCGCTGGACCGGCTCGGTTGTACTGCGTCCGCCGTCCGGGCTGCGGCGGAGCAGATGATCGGGTGCGGCGAACCCACGACGGGGAGAAGCGGGCACATTCCGTTCACGCCGCGCGCCAAGGAGGTGCTGGAGCTCTCGCTGCGCGAGGCGCTGCGCCGGGGCGACAACCACATCGGCCCGGAGCACCTCGTCCTCGCGATCCTGACCGAGGGCCGCGGGGTGGCCGCGAAGATCCTTACGCAGGTGGGTGGGCCGTCGTCCGAGATCCGGGCCGCGGTGATCGCCGCAGGGAAGCGGTCGGGCGCATCCCCGGCCGGTCCGCGCACGCCCGCCGCCGATCAGGTGCTCGCCCTCGCCGAGCAGCTTGCTGCGGGCGCGCCGCTGGGCAGCCACCACCTTCTGGAGGCGCTCGCCCGCCTCGACTCGAGCATGGCGGGCCGGGCGCTCGCCTCGCTCGGCGTCACCCAGGACGCCGTGACTGAGCGGATCGACGCGCTCGACGTGGCGGGCACCGCGGACGCGACGCCGGAACAGGCGGCGGCGGCCACGATGCGCTGGGAGATCGACGCGGACGGCGCCGCGCTCCGGATCACCGACCCCGACACTGTGGCCGCGCTGCGCCGGATCACCGACGACGCAGGCGGCACGCTCGAGGGCGGCGGTGCGCTCGCCGGTCCGTTCATCACTCTGTTCCGCGCGATCCAGCAGGCGATCGAGGCGTTCGAGGCCGCGCTGAACCCGCAGCCGGACGCCGCGCCCGCCCGGTCCACACTGCGTGACCGGCTGCGTGGCAGGCGCAGGCCGTGACGGCGCCCGCGGCGGCCCGCTGGCGGGAGCTGTAGGACGGCCGCGGCATCCCACCGGAGATCCTCGCGCGGGCCGCGGGCGACCCCTGGCGGCACGACGTCGCCTACTTCACCGCGCCGTCCGAACCGGCCGACACGCCGTCCCGGCGGGCCGCGCTCGACCTGCTGGCCGACGGTGGCACCGTGCTCGACGTCGGCTGCGGGGGCGGGGCCGCGGCGTTCGCCGTGGCGGCGCGGGCCACGCACCTCACGGGCGTGGACCGGCAGCAGGACATGCTCGACGCGTTCGCCGCGGAGGCGGCGTCCCGCGGGATCCCCCACCGAACGGTCCTGGGCCGGTGGCCCGACGGCCGCGGCCGAAGCGGGCAGCGCTGACGTCGTGGTGTCGCACCACGTGCTGCACAACGTCGTCGACCTGCCGCCATTCCTGCACGCGCTCACCGCGGCCGCCCGCCGCGGGGTGGTGGTGGAGATGATGGGGCAACACCCGATGGCGTGGCTCGACCCGCTCTGGGTGCGGTTCCACGGCCTGCACCGGCCCCCGCCCGCCACCACCGACGACGCCGTCGCCGTGCTCCGGGAGCTGGGAATCGAACCCGCCGTGCACCGGTGGGAGCGGGCCGGCCCGCCGCGCCAGGACCCGGAGTGGGTGACGCGGCGGCTGTGCCTGCCGCCCGAGCGCGTGCCCGAGGTGGCCGCCGCCCTCCTCCCCTGGCCTCGGACGGCGGCGACGCTCGTCTGGCCGGCGGCCTGACCGCGGTCGCCGCACTCACGCCCCGACTCGCGCACCCGTAGGCCCCGACTCGCGGGGGAGGGGTCAGCGGACGGGGCGGATGCGGACATCGCCGGACCCGCCGTCCACGGTGATCGTGCGGTCCGACCCGGTCCGGACGGGCACGGCGATGCGCTCCTCGCCCGAAGCCGTGTCGGCGTCGACCCGGTAGTCCACGTCCACGGGCACGGCGAGGTCGACCTCGCCGCTGCCGACGTCCACCCGCACACTCTGCGGCGGGTCGATCAGCTCCATGCGTACGTCGCCGGAGGACGTGTCGGCCCGCACCACGGCGCTGCGCAGCCCCAACCCCCTGATCTCGCCGGAGGAGCTGCTCACGTCGAGCGCTCCCGACACGTCGAGCAGGGTGACGTCGCCCGCGGACACGTCGACGGTCACGGGTCCCGCGAGCCCGTTGACGCTCACCTCGCCCGCCTCGAGCTCGACGTCGACGGCGAACGACGGCGGCACCTCGATCAGGTAGTCCACGTCGCAGCGGGTGGCGAGCAGGCCGTCGCAGCGGGTGTGCAGCAGCACTCCGGTGGGCGTGGACCGCTGGACGAACTCCGGTTTGCTGATCCCGTAGTGGACGGTGGTGCGGACGTGGACGTTGCCGTCCGGGCTGGGGTTGAGGGTGACGTTGCCCGCTGCTCCCTGCACGGTGAACCGGTCGCCCCGCGGCACCAGCGTGTCGGTCTGATGGAAGGTCCCTTGCACGAACTGGGAGAGCAGGTTGGCCGTGCCGGTGGCGATCACGAGCAGCACGAACAGCACCGCCGCGACGACGATGCCGCGCCGCGGCTTGGCGGTCTGCAGGGGGATCGTCACGGCTCAGTCCTCCAGGTACTTGAGCACGGCGAGCACGCGCCGGTGGTCGGTCAGCGCGGCGGGCAGCTCCAACTTGCTGAAGATCCCGCTGATGTGCTTCTCGACCGCCCCCTCGCTGACGACGAGCGCCTCGGCGATGCCGCTGTTCGAGCGCCCCTCGGCCATCAGCGCGAGCACGTCGCGCTCGCGCGGCGTGAGCGCGGCGAGCGGGGCGGCCCGGCGGGAGCGGGCGAACAGCTGCGAGACGACCTCGGGGTCGAGCGCGGTGCCACCGGCGCGGACGCGGTGCAGGGCCTCGACGAAGCTCTCGACGTCGGCGACGCGGTCCTTGAGCAGGTAGCCGACCCCGCGGGTGTCACCGGCGAGCAGTTCGGTGGCGTAGCGCTCCTCCACGTACTGGGAGAGCACGAGCACGGCGATCGACGGCCAGCGCGACCGGATCACCAGCGCCGCGCGCAGGCCCTCGTCGGAGTGCGTCGGGGGCATCCGTACGTCGGCGATGACGATGTCGGGTTGGTCGGCGCCGACGGCGCGCAGCAGCTCCTCGCCGTCGCCGACCGCGTCGGCCACGGTGAAGCCGGCGTCGGCGAGCAGCCGGCTCAGCCCTTCGCGCAGGAGCACGGAGTCCTCGGCGACGGTGACGCGGGCACCGCGCTGTATCGGTGATTCGCTCGCCGGCTCGTTCATCGGGCGAGTCCCGCCGAGACGCACGGCAGCTCGACGGTGAGCACGGTGGGGCCGCCCACCGGGGAGTCCACCTGCAGTTGACCGTCTACGCCGGACACCCGGTCGGCAAGCCCGCGCAGGCCCGTGCCGCGGTCGGGGTCGGCGCCGCCCACGCCGTCGTCGGTGATCGTGATCCAGACCGGGCCGCCGCCCTGCCGGCGGACCGTCACCGCCGCGCGCAAGGCGCCCGCGTGCTTGGCCACGTTCGTGAGCCCTTCGGCGACCACGAAGTAGCCGATCGCCTCCACGGTCGCGCTCGGCCGCTCGTCGAGGGAGACGGTGAGGTCCACCGGCACCGGGCACCGCGCGGCGACGGCCGACAGCGCGGCGTCGAGGCCGCGGTCGGTGAGGACCGGGGGGTGCAGGCCGCGGATCAGCCCCCGCAGGTCGGTGACGGCGTCCTTGGCCTGCTGGTGCGCGTCGTCGAGGAGGTCGCCGATCGCCGTGGGCTCGGTGGCGTAGCGGGCCTTGGCCCGGCCCAGCGTCATCCCGAGCGCGACGAGCTGCTGCTGCGTGCCGTCGTGCAGGTCGCGCTCCAGCCTGCGCCGCTCGGCCTCCCCGGCGTCGACGATCCGCGCGCGGCTGCGTTCGAGCTCGTCGACCCGCCGGGCCAGCGCACCGGGCACGGATCCGAGCAGCGTGCGGGCCACCGCGACGTCGAGCGCCACCAGCCCGCGCACCACGGCGGGGACCACGAGCAGCAGGATCAGCCCGAACCCGGCGAGGACCGCGCGGCCGGTGCTGTTGTCGGCGATCGACATGCCGTACACGACCGTGTCGTCCGGCGGCACCAGCCAGGCGAGCACCGGCAGCGCGAGCAGCATCAGGGCGAACGACGGCAGCAGGAACGTGATCACCGAGGTCACCGCGCCGAGCGGGCAGGCGACGAGCTGGTGCACGGCCCGGCGGCGGACCCCGGGGTCGCGCAGGAGCGCACCCGAGTACCGCAGCGGGTGGCGGTCGCCCGGCGGCATCGGCTGGGGCTCGATGTCGACGCCCAGCAGCAGGCGGTACCGCGCTCGCTCGATGCGCGCCATCGCGGCGCTCACCCAGGTCGTGGTGATCCAGACCGGGATCCCGAGCATCGCGAACGGCAGCAGCACCAGCGTGAAGAACAGCCCGAACAGCAGCACGAACGCGTAGACCGCGCCGACCACGGCGTCGAGGAGCAGGTGGGCGGCGGCGAGCCAGGTCGACGGCGCCAGCAGCGCGCGGAGCGGATCGGGCCGCGGCGCGGAGACGCTGCCGGGCGACGTCGTGATGGCCATGGGGGAAGGTTAAGGAGATCGACGGGGAGGGACCATCCGGTAGGTGGCCGGTCGGGGGTGGGGACAACCCCCGGGTCGGCGTCGGCCGCGAGGGGTAGGAGGCTGCCGGTGACCACCTCGGATCCGGGAGACACATGACGAACGGACACGTCCTCGCCCACGTCCTCGACGACGGCGCCGGCCCCCCGATCGCGTGGGACCGACTCGGGTCCGGCCCGCCGCTGGTGCTCGGGCACGGGACCCCGTTCTCGAGCGCGATCTGGGCCCCGATCGCCCGGGTGCTGGCGCGCCGGCACACCGTGTACCTCTGGGACATGCCCGGGTACGGGCAGTCGATCACCGAGCAGGCCGACAGCGTCGACCTGGACGCCCAGGCCCGGGCCCTGCTCCGGCTCGTCGCGCACTGGGGCATCGCGGCGCCCGACGTGGTGGCGCACGACATCGGCGGAGCCGTCGCGCTGCGCGCGACCGTGCTGCACGGCCTGCGGCCGCGGAGCCTGTTCCTCGCCGACGCGGTGTCCGTCGGCGGGTGGGGCACGGCGCTCTTCCGGCTGCTCGGCTCGAACGAGGACGTGTTCGCCGCGCTGCCCGCGAACTTCCACCGCGCGATCGTGCACGAGTACATCGCCTCGGCGTCCGCCTCCGGGCTGCGCCCGGCCACCGCCGAGCGGCTCGCGCAGCCGTGGCTCACCGAGCTCGGCCTGCGCGCGTTCTACCGCCAGATGGCGCAGGTCGGCCCGCGGCACACCGAGGACATGGAGTACCGCTACGGCGAGATCGACTGCCCGGTCACCGTGTGCTGGGGCGAGGAGGACACCTGGCTCCCGCTCGACCACGGGCGCGAGCTCGTCACACGCATCCCCGGCGCCGAGCTCGTGTTGCTGCCCGGGGCGGGCCACCTCGTGCAGGAGGACGATCCCGCGGGGCTGCTCGGCGCCATCACCGCCCACCTCGACGCGCGCTGACCCCGATCGGGGAGGTCACCCTGCGCGTGCTCCCACCTGCGCCGATACCGTCTACGGGGCGGAGGTGGCCCAATGCCGAGCCTGGAGGTCCTGCTCGGGGTCGTGGCCGCCGTCGTGCTGCTCGGGGTCATCGCGGTGCGGGCGTCGGTCCGGCTGGGGCTCCCGTCGCTGCTGCTCTACCTCGCGATCGGGATGCTGCTGGGCGAGTCGGTCATCGGGGTCCAGTTCTCCGACGCGCCGCTGACCGGTTCGATGGGCCTCGCGGCGCTCGTGCTCATCCTCGCCGAGGGTGGGCTGACGACCCGGTGGCAGGCGGTGCGTCCGTCGCTCGGGGTCGGGGTGGCGCTGTCCACCGTGGCGGTGGTCGTGAGCATCGCGGTGGTCGGCACGGCGCTGCACCTCGTGCTGGACCTGGAGTGGCGCACGGCGTTCCTGTGGGGCGCGGTGCTGTCCTCCACCGACGCCGCCGCGGTGTTCAGCGTGCTGCGCGGGGCCGGGGTGTCGCGGCGCCTCGCGGGGGCGCTGGAGCTCGAGGCGGGCGCGAACGATGCGCCGGTGGTGCTCGCGGTCATCCTGCTGGCGTCCGGTGACCCGATCACGTGGCTCACCCCACTGCTCGTGGCCTACGAGCTCGCCGCAGGCGGGGCGATCGGCGCGCTCCTGGGCCTGGGCGGCGCGTGGGCGCTGCGCCGCGCCGCGCTGCCCGCCACCGGCCTCTACCCGCTGGCGACGATCGCCGTCTGCGTCCTCGCGTACTCGACGGGCCAGCTCGCGCACGCCTCCGGGCTGCTCGCCACGTACGTCGCCGCGCTGGTGCTGGGCAACTCCGACCTGCCGCACCGCGGCGGCGTCCACTCCTTCGCCGAGGGCACGGGCTGGCTCGCGCAGATCGGGCTCTTCGTGATGCTGGGGCTCTTCGCGTCGCCGCCCCGCCTGATGGACGCCGTCGTCCCGGCCCTCATCGCGGGCGTGGTGCTGATCGTCGCGGCCCGGCCGCTGTCGGTGGTCGCCGCGGCGGCGCCGTTCCGGGTGCCGTGGCGGGAGCAGGCGTTCCTGTCCTGGGCAGGCCTGCGCGGGGCCGTGCCGATCGTGATGGCGACGATCGCGTTCGTCGAGGGCGCACCGAGCGCACAGGCGCTCGTCGACGTCGTGTTCGTGCTGGTCGTCGTGCTCACGCTGCTGCAGGGGACCACGCTGCCGTGGGTCGCGCGCCGGCTCGGGGTGGCGAGCGGCGTGGAACCGCGCCGGCTCGCGGTCGACGCCGCGCCGCTCGACGAGCTGAGCGCCGACCTGCTGCAGGTGTGCGTGCCCGTCGGATCGAAGCTGCGCGGGGTGTATCTGCGCGAGCTGCGGCTGCCCCGTGGAGCCACGGTCAGCCTCGTGGTCCGTGGCGAGGAGGCGTTCACCCCCACCAGCGAGACCCGGCTGCGGGAACTCGACCAGCTGCTCGTCGTGACCACCCTGGACGCGCGGCCCGCCGCGGAGGAGCGGATCCGTGCGGTCGACGAGCGCGGCAGGCTGGCCGGCTGGCGCGCCGAGCTCGAGCAGGCCGAGCCGCGGGCGGGCGCGTCGTCGCCCTGGCGGTGGCCGATGCGACGTGCAAGGGAAGATGGGGGAGTGAGTGCCCCGAGCATCGCCACGGCCCCCAGGGTCCGGCTGCTGTCCCTGATCGCCGTACTGGTGCTCGCCGCCGACATCGTCACGAAGGTGATCGCGGTGGCGCAGCTGGAGGGCCGGGAACCGGTGGAGCTGCTGGGCGGGCTGGTCTACCTCCAGCTCGTCCGCAACCCCGGCGCCGCGTTCTCGCTGGCCACCGGCTACACGTGGCTGCTGACGATCGTCGCGATCGCCGTTGTGGTGGTGATCGTCCGGGTGGCGCGGCGCCTGTGGTCCACCGGATGGGCCGTGGCACTGGGCCTGGTGCTCGGCGGGGCGCTGGGCAACCTCACCGACCGGATGTTCCGTGCGCCCGGTCCGCTGCAGGGCCACGTCGTGGACATGGTGTCGTTGTTCGCCCCTGACGGGCGGGCGTGGCCGGTGTTCAACGTCGCCGACTCCTCGATCGTCGGCGGCGGGGTGCTGCTGGTGCTGCTGGCCCTGCTCGGGCGGGAGCTGGACGGCACCCGCACGGCGGACCGGAAGAACGCGAAGGACGCGAAGGACGAGGAGGCGGCATGAGTAGCCCTGTGTCAAGCCGCCGCCGGTTGATCTTGGTTGAGGAGTCGTTGGAGGGCTCCGTGGCGGGCGGGGTCGTAGGTGGTGTGGTCGTGCCAGCAGTGCCAGATGACGTAGAGCCAGGCGCGGGCGAGGATGCGGGTGGCGTGTGGGTGTCCTTGCCGCGGGCGATGGCCTGGTTGTAGAGGTGCGCGGCCCAGGGGTTGGCTCGGCGGGAGTCGGCGGCGAAGTCGCAGACGGCGTCGCGGAGTTGCTTGTTGACCGCCCAGCGGAACGTGACG
>NZ_JAHKRK010000110.1 GCF_019396355.1 Pseudonocardia nigra | reverse complement strand
CCACGGGTGGCGGCCCTCGGGGGGGCCCCCCCCCGACCCCGCCGACGGCGCGGCCGCCGAGCAGATGTTCGCCACGGCGGGCGCCGTCGTCCTCGGCAGGCGCATGTTCGACGTCGGGATCGGCACCTGGCAGCCCGACGGCGCGTTCGGCAGGCCGTGCTTCGTCGTCACCAACCGCGCCCACGACGAGGTCGTCGCGGGCCCCACGACGTTCACGTTCGTCACCGCGGGCGTCGCGGATGCCGTCGAGCAGGCCCGGCGCGCCGCGGACGGGCGGGACGTCGTGGTGGCCGGGGGCGCGCAGGTCGTCCAGCAGTGCCTCGCGCTGCGGCTCGTGGACGAGATCCGCCTGCACGTGGCACCGGTGCTGCTGGGCTCGGGTACCCCGCTGTTCGCTCCCACCGCGGACGGGGCCGTCGAGCTCGAACGGACCGACCTGGTGACGACACCGCACGCCACCCACCTGGCCCTGCGGGTGCAGCCCGCCGCGTGACGGGCCTCAGCCCAGCGCGGCCGCCACCACCTCGCGCGCCTCCTCCTGGATCCGGGCCAAGTGGTCGGGGCCGCGGAAGCTCTCGGCGTAGACCTTGTAGACGTCCTCGGTGCCCGACGGGCGGGCGGCGAACCACCCGCCCTCGGTGACGACCTTCAACCCGCCCAGCGCGGCCCCGTTGCCCGGGGCGGCGGTCAGCCGGTCGACGATCGGGTCGCCGGCGAGCTCGGTGGCCCGCACGTCGTCGGCCGAGAGCTTGCCGAGCTTCGCCTTGTCCTCCGGCGTGGTGGCCACGTCGATGCGGGCGTAGGCGGGCTCGCCGAACCTCTCGGTCAGCTCGCGGTAGCGCTCGCTCGGCGTCCGCCCGGTGACCGCGGCGATCTCGGAGGCGAGCAGGGCGAGGATGATCCCGTCCTTGTCGGTGGTCCACACCGAGCCGTCGGTGCGCAGGAACGATGCCCCCGCGCTCTCCTCGCCGCCGAAGCCGATCGAGCCGTCCAGCAGGCCGGGCACGAACCACTTGAACCCGACGGGCGTCTCCACCAGCTTCCGGCCGAGGTCGGCGGCGACCCGGTCGATCATCGACGAGCTCACGGCCGTCTTCCCGACACCCGCGTCACCGGACCAGCCGGGCCGGTGGCCGTACAGGTAGCCGATCGCGACCGCGAGGAAGTGGTTCGGGTTCATCAGCCCGTCGGCGGTGACGATGCCGTGCCGGTCGGCGTCGGCGTCGTTCCCGGTGGCGATCCGGAAGTCGCCGCGGCGCTCCACCAGCGACGCCATCGCGTACGGCGACGAGCAGTCCATTCGGATCTTGCCGTCCCAGTCGAGCGTCATGAAGCCCCACTGCGGGTCGACCTCGGGATTGACCACGGTGAGGTCCAGCCCGAACCGGTCGGCGATCGCACCCCAGTACGCGACGCTCGCGCCGCCCAGCGGGTCGGCGCCGATGCGGACGCCTTCGCGGCGGATCGCCTCGAGGTCCACCACCGACGGCAGGTCGGCGACGTACTCGCCGAGGAAGTCGTAGCGGCCCAGCGCGGCCCGGTCGATCGGTGTGCGGCGCACCCCGTCGAGCTTCGCGGCGAGCAGCGCGTTGGCCCGGTCGGCGATCCACGTGGTCGCGTCGGTGTCGGCCGGGCCGCCGCCCGGCGGGTTGTACTTGAACCCGCCGTCGGAGGGCGGGTTGTGCGACGGCGTGACGACCACCCCGTCGGCGAGGCCGCTCACCCGCGTGCGGTTGTGGGTGAGGATCGCGTGCGACACCGCGGGCGTCGGGGTGAACGCGTCGTCACCGTCGGCGAGGACGTGCACGTCGTTGGCCTGGAACACCTCGATCGCCGTGATCCACGCCGGCTCGGAGAGCGCATGGGTGTCGCGGCCGATGAACAGCGGCCCGTCCGTGCCCTGCGCGGCGCGGTACTCGCAGATCGCCTGGCTCGTGGCGGCGATGTGGTCGTCGTTGAACGTGGTGCGCAGCGACGAGCCGCGGTGCCCCGACGTCCCGAACGCCACCCGCTCCCCCGCCTCCGCCGGATCGGGGTGGCGCTCGTGGTAGGCCGCCAGCAGCGCGTCCACGTCGACGAGGTCGGCGGGCTGGGCGCGGGTTCCGGCGCGGGGATCGGTCGACATCAAGGCTCCTGCGGTACGGCCTGCGGGGGTCCCGCACACCTTGCCACTGCTTCCCCGTGCACGGCAGGACCCGGCGTCCAGGAGGCTCGCCGGAGCGACACACGATCCGGGCGCAAGCGGCGGCAGCGCGTGACGGCCCTCCGCACCGGTGTTGTGATCGGCCTCCTGAGCAACAGGCGTCACAACCCGGACATTCCGCTTCTCCTCGAGACAAGGAACGCCATGCGCATCCGCACCGCCGCGTCCGCGGCCGTCCTCGCCGCTGCCACCGCCGTCCTCCTCGCCGGGCCCGCCCATGCCCAGGAGGCCGACCGCGACTGCCCGGACTTCGCCTCGCAGGAAGCGGCGCAGGCCGCGTTCAACTCGCAGGTGGGCGACCCCGAGCGGCTCGACCGTGATGACGACGGCGAGGCGTGCGAGGAGCACTTCACCGACGAGACCGCGGAGTCCACGGACGACGAGGAGAGCACGGACGGGAGCACGGGCGACGACGAGCAGGTCGCGGCTGTGCCGCGCGGCGGCGTCGAGACCGGTGACGGCTCGACGGCACCGGTCAACCCGGCGCCCGTGCTGCTGCTGCTCGGCGGCGCGGCAGCCCTGGGCGCGGCCGCCGTGCGCCGCTCCCGCTGACGCGTGCCGACGCGGACCCGGAGCGACCCCCGCCGCCTCGCGGCGGGGGTCGCCGCCGCTCTGACCTTGCTCCTTCCCGGGTGCGCCGCGGACGTCCCCGCCCCCGGCCCGCCCCCTGACGCGCCGGCCCCGACCGTGCAGGCACCGCCGCCGGCGCCCGGCCTCGCCGAGTCGAAACCGACGCGCATCCGCATCCCGGCGCTGGCCGTCGACGCGGCCCTGGTCGAACTGGGCCTGCAGCCCGACGGCACGATGGAGGTGCCGGCCGACGGGACCGTCGCCGGCTGGTACACCGGCGCCCCCACCCCCGGCGAGCTGGGGCCCGCGGTGATCGCCGCGCACGTCGACTGGAAGGGCGCCCCGGGCGTCTTCGCCCGCCTGCACGCGCTGCAACCGGGCACCGACGTGGCCGTGCAGCGGGCCGACGGGACCACCGCGCTGTTCCGCGTGCGGCACGTCGAGCAGTACGCGAAGGACCGGTTCCCGACCGAGGCCGTCTACGGCGACCTCGACCACGCCGGCCTGCGGCTGATCACCTGCGGCGGCGAGTTCGACGAGGAGGCCCGCAGCTACCGGGACAACGTCGTGGTGTACGCGGAGCTGGCCAACCGGGCGTGACGCCCGGCGGACGGGACTCCCTCCGCGCCCACGATCGCCGCGAGACTGCCGTGAACGCACCGCGGACAACCACAACGGCGATCTCACGACGATCACCACCGCCGAGATCGCCGCGAGATGCTTCTGCACCCCCGACGACCGAAACTGCCATCTCGCAAGGATCAAGGGCCGGAGGGGCCGTACGAGCGAGGCCGCCAGCGCCGAGACCGCAGCTCACGGCGGGACGCCCGTGATCGCCACGAGAGTCCTGCGATCGCACCGCGGACAACCACAACCGCGATCTCAGGATGATCACCGCGGCCGAGATCGCCACGAGTGCACCGCGGACTACGACAACCGCGATCTCACGACGATCATCGCGGCCGAGATCGCCGCGAGAACGCCGGCACCGCACCGGGAACGACGACAACCGCCGTCTCGCGACCGTCACCCGCCCCGACCGCCATCCCCGCTCACGACAACGAGGGGGCACCCCCGCCGCTGCTGCGGCAGTGGTGCCCCCTCGCCGGGGTCCCGGTGGGTCAGGCCGACAGCGGCTGCCGCTGCTGCGGGATCCGCAGGTGCAGGGGCAGGTGGCCGGCCTGGGAGGAGGTGTCGGTGGTGAGGTGGTAGTGCCCGCCGCGCGACCGGCCGCAGCGGTAGGACCGCAGGTAGCGCGCCCCGAGCGACTCGAGCTCCCGGGCCGCGGCCTCCGCCGCTTCCCGCGTGGGGTAGATGACCTTGCCGTCGGTGCCACGGCTCTGCCGCGGGAACACCGAACCCTCGATCTCGGCGCGGCTGGGCGTGCAGAAGATCGGTCTGCCGTTCTTGGTGACCCGCGCGTACCGGTGCAGCACCTCGCTGCGGGCCTGATCACGCACGCCGCGCTGCTCCGGCACCACAGGTCCGGTGGTCGCGTCGTTCATGTCGGCCCCTCCTCCACGTCGGTTATCCCGAAGATCGCGTGGGGCACAGCTTTCCGTTAACCGGACGGCAGCGGGATCCCACCATCGTGTCGTTTACAGCGCGCAGTCACTGTGGGTGAGCAGATCCCCGAGGGCCCTGTGCGGGCTCACGGGCGCTGTAGCCATCCGTGAGTGACCCAGCAGCCATCGCCGTCCGCGTGCTGTCACCGGGCCGCGTAACAGCCCGGCGGATGACATGCCGCGCGCGGTCGCGGCCCTCAGCCCTCGAGCCCTCGCTCGTGGCACACCGCGCCGCGCTGCACGACCATCCGCACCGTGTGCTCGGGCTCGGCCAGCAGCGCCACGTCGGCGAGCGGGTCGCCGTCCACCACCACCAGGTCGGCCCATGCACCCGGAGTGAGCACCCCGGCGCGGCCCTCGAGCCCGAGCAGGCGGGCGGCCGTGACGGTCGCCGAGCGCAGCACCTCGAGCGGCGACTGCACCTGGCTGCGGATCCGGAACTCCTCGCTCTGGTGCACCTGCATCCCGCCGAGCAGGTCGGTGCCGAACACGACCTGGACGCCGGCGCGCGCCGCCCGGTCCAGTGCCTCGAGGCCGGCCTCCAGGACGTCGGCCACCTTCGCCTGGCTCACCGGGGGCAGCCCGTGGCGGGCGCCCTCGCGCGCGAGGGCCTCGTAGGTCACCAGCGTCGGGACGAGGAAGGCGCCGTGCTCGCGGAAGAGCCGCACGCTCTCGTCGTCGATGAGGTTGCCGTGCTCGATGCAGCGGACGCCGAGTGCCAGGCCGCGATTCACGGCCCGAGCGGTGTAGGCGTGCCCGGTGACGTAGCGGTTGGCCGCCTCCGCCTCCTCCACGATCGCGCGGATCTCGTCGGCGGAGAACTGCGTGGAGTCGACGCGGTCGGTCGGCGAGGCGACGCCGCCGGACAGCATCACCTTGATGTGGTGGGCCCCCGTCCGGAGCTGGTCCCGCGCGGCCCGGCGGACGCCGTCCACGCCGTCGCAGACCGTGCTGAGGGTCGGGCAGCAGGCGTGCGGGTCGAACGTCGACCGGCCGGGGCTGCGGACGTCGCCGTGGCCCCCCGTCTGAGAGAGGGCCTTGCCGCCGAAGTGCAGCCGCGGCCCGGACAGCAGCCCCTCGTCGAGCGCCGCCGCCAGGCCGAAGTCGGCGCCGCCGACGTCACGCACCGTCGTGAACCCGCGCACGAGCATCGCCCGCAGCAGCCGCGCGGCGTGCGCGGTGACGTAGGAGGACGACCACTCGGCCTGCGCGCTCAGGTCCGCGGTCGCCGCGAGGACGTGCACGTGCGCGTCGATCAGGCCGGGCAGCACGGTGCGGCCCGCCACGTCGACGACGCGGGCACCCTCCGGAGCCGTGACCTCCGCGCCGCCCGTCTCGGCGACGAGCCCGTCGGCGAGCAACAGGCGCCGGTCCGGGATCCGGTCGCCGGTGTCGAGGTCCACGAGGGTGGCCCGGGTGATCAGCAACGGGCTGGTGGGCATGGTGAACCGGGCCTCCTCGGCGACGACGGATGCGGGACCGGGATGCAGACTTGCAGCCTGATGCCGGTGATGCAATAACTGTTGCAAGGTGGGGAGGTCGGCGTGCAGCAGGTCCGGTCATGGGTCCGGGAGCTGGCGGCCGGACGGACGGTCGGGCCGGCCGCCGCCCGCGTGCTCGAGATCATCGAGGTCGACCCGCGGCACGCGTCCTACGCCTCCACGGCCGAGCTCGCCGAGCGGGCGGACGTCAACGTCGCCACCGTCGTCCGGCTGGCCCAGCAGCTCGGCTTCCGCGGCTGGCCCGCGCTGCGCCTGGAGCTGCGCAACCGCTATCTCGCGTCGCTGTCGGCGAACCAGCTGCTCACCGAGCACGAGGCCGTGGACTCCCCCGCCGCCGAGGCCGTGCGCCGCGACATCGCGGGCCTGGAGTCGCTCGCCCGCAGCATCGACCCGGCCCAGATCGCCCGGGTCGCGCAGCTCATCGCGGGTGCACGACGCACGCTGGTCGTCGGGTCGGGCAGCTTCGCCGCGCCGGGCCTCCAGCTGGCCCACCTGGGGCAGACCATGGGCCACGACGTCCGACTGCAGACCCAGGGCGGCACCGCCCTGATCAACGAGCTGCGCCGGCTGGCCGCCGGGGACTGCCTCGTCGTGTTCAACCTCTGGTGGCTGCCCCGCCAGATCTTCGACGCCGCGCGCGTGGCGAGCGGGCGTGGCGCGCACGTGGTGGTGGTGACGGACCGCAGGGGGTTCGCCGACATCGCCACCGAGGTCGTCGTGGTGCCGAGCGAGGGGGTGAGCCTGTTCCCGTCGCTCACGCCCGCGATCTCGGTGACCCACGGGGTGCTGGCGGAGCTGGCGCGCATCGACGAGCCCGCCACCCGGCGGGCGGTGGCCGAGGCGGAGGCGCTGTGGCGGGAGTTCGACCTGTTCGAGCGACCGTGACGGCGGGGATCGGTTCTGCAACATCCATTGCACTCCCCGAACGGGTGCGGTAGACCTCCGGCGACCCAGCCCCCGCACCGCCGGAGTGAGTGCATGCAGGCCGTTCACGTCGGGATCCTCGTCGGTTACCTCGTGGTGATGGTGCTGGTGGGCGCCTGGTTCAGCCGCGCCCGGCACGTCAGCACCGGCGACGACTTCATCTTCGCCGGCCGCAGGCTGCCCCGGCCGGTGCTGATCGGCACCCTGCTCGCCACCTGGGTCGGCTCCGGGACGATCATCGGCGGCGCCAACTTCGCCTACACCTACGGCCCGCTGGCCTCGATGATCTTCTTCGCGGGCACGCCGGTGGGCATCCTCGTGCTGTACCTCGCCGCGGCCCGGATCCGCGCGGCGTCGCGCTACACCGTGCCCGAGCTGCTCGAGGCCCGGTTCGGCATCAGCGCCCGCATGGTGGCCGCCGCCATCACCCTGCTCGCCTACATCGGCATCACCGCCTACCAGTTCACCGGCGGCGGCTACATCATCAGCCTCATCACCCCGCTGAGCGTCGAGCAGGGGACGATCGTCGTCGCCGTCATCGTCACGTTCCTGGCGATCGGCGGCGGGCTCTTCTCCGTGGCCTACACCGACTTCCTGTCCGCGCTCGTCATCGTCGGCGGCCTCCTCGTCGCGCTGCCGCTCGTGCTCGGCGGCGACCTCGGCGGGCTCGGCGCCTACTGGGCCGGGCTCGGCGCGGAGCAGCGCTCGCTCTCCGGCGGGCTGTCGGTGGTGCAGCTGCTCGGCTACTTCCTGCCGCTCTTCCTGCTGATCCTGGCCGACCAGAACATGTACCAGCGGCTCACCGCCGCCCGCGACGAAGGCACGGCGCGCAGCTCGACGATCGGGTTCTTCCTCGGCAGCTTCCTGGTGACGATCCCGGTCGCGCTGCTGGCATCGGCGGCGGCGATCCTGCTGCCGGATCTCGCCTCCGCCGACACCGCCGTGCTCTCGCTCGCCTCCGAGGGCTACCTGCCGACCGTGGTCGGCGGGCTCGTGCTCGCCGGGGCGCTTGCGTTCATCGTCACGACGGGTTCGTCGTTCCTGCTCTCCGCCGCCGGCAACGTCGTGTACGACCTGTACACACGGTTCTCCCGTGACGAGGTGACCGACCGGCGGCGCCTGCACGTCCACCGGCTCGCCGTCGCCGCGATCGCGGTCGTGGCCTACCTGCTGGGGCAGTTCTTCCCCACCGTGCTCGAGCTGCAGATCTACTCGTACACGATCTACGGCGTCGCCATCACGCCCGCGGTGCTCGCCGTGCTGTTCTGGTCGCGCGCCACCAAGGCGGGCGCCTTGTCCAGCATGGTCGTCGGCACCGCCGTGACGATCGCCTGGGAGGCGACCGGCGGGTTCGCCGACGTCAACGGCGTGCTGCTGTCGCTGCCGGCCGCCGTCCTCGCGCTGGTGGTGGTCAGCCTGCTGACGCGCCCGTCGGCCGAGGAGCGGCAGGTGATCACCGACGCCGGGGAGGAGCCGGCCTCGCGCTGATCGCAGCAAAGCCACTTTCCTGCAACCACGTTGCGTGAAAGTGGCTTTGCTGCAACGGGTCGAGCCACCCGGCCGGGTCGGTTCCGGAACTGTCGGGCCCTCGTCCTACCTTGTCGGCGGAGCGGAGCTTGCGAAGCGACCGCCGGCGCCGCGGATCGGGAGGAGGTGAGCCGGATGCTGCACGTGCACCGCGCCGAGCGCGCCGACGCGCTGGCCGACGCGCTCGGCCAGCTCCTCGCCGAGCCGCTCGCCGACCCGTTCGCCGCCGAGGTGGTCGCCGTCCCGGCCAAGGGCATCGAGCGGTGGCTGGCCCAGCGGCTGTCGCACCGGCTGGGCGCCGGTGCCGGGCGGGGCGACGGGGTGTGCGCGGGCATCGCGTTCCCGTCGCCCGCCGCGGTGGTGGCCCACGCCGTCGCCGCCGCCGTGGGGCTGGACCCGGAGGCCGATCCGTGGCGGCCGGAGCGCGCGGTGTGGCCACTGCTCGAGGTGATCGACGAGAGCCTGGGCGAGCCGTGGTGCGCGCCGCTGGCCGCACACGTCGGCGGCGATGCGCGGCGCGGGCGCCGCTACGCCACCGCCCGCCACCTCGCCGACCTGTTCGCCGCCTACGCCACCCATCGGCCGGAGATGCTCGACGCCTGGCGCGCAGGCACCGCGCTGCCGGGCGACGGGGCCGCCGACCTGGCGTGGCAACCGCAGCTGTGGCGGCGGCTGCGGGAGCGGATCGGCGTCCCGGGCCCCGCCGAGCGGCTCACGGCGGCGTGCGCCGCGCTGCGCGCCGACCCGTCCGCCGTCGCGCTGCCGCCGCGGCTGTCGCTGTTCGGGCCCACCCGGCTGCCCGCCGAGCACCTGGCCGTGCTCGCCGCGCTGGCCGAGCACCGCGACGTCCACCTGTGGCTGCCCCACCCCTCCCCCGCCCTCTGGTCGGTGCTGCCCCGCCCGTCGGTCGTCCCACCGCGCCGCAGCGACCCCACCGCGGCCACCCCGCGCCACCCGCTGCTGTCCTCGCTCGGCCGCGACGTCCGCGAACTGCAGGTGCGGCTCGCCGTCGCCGCGCCGGGGCACCGCGATCACCACCACCCGATGCCCGAGCCGCCCGCCACCCTGCTCGGCAGGTTGCAGCTCGACCTGCGCGACGACCGGCCGCCCGCCGGCGACGCCCCGCTCGCTCCCGACGATCGCAGCATCCAGGTGCACGCCTGCCACGGCCCGGACCGCCAGGTCGAGGTGCTGCGCGAGGTGCTCATGGGCCTGCTGCAGGCCGACCCGACGCTCGAACCCCGCGACGTGCTCGTCATGTGTCCCGACGTCGAGACGTTCGCGCCGCTGATCTCCGCCGCGTTCGGGCTCGGGGGCGCCCACCCCGACGCCGGGTCCCACCCCGGGCAGCAGCTGCAGGTGCGGCTGGCCGACCGCGCCCTGCGGCAGGTCAACCCGCTGCTCGACACGGTCGCGCAGCTGCTGGAGCTCGCCGACGCCCGGCTCACCGCGTCGCAGCTGCTCGATCTGCTCGGGTCGGGGCCGGTGCGCCGCCGGTTCCGGCTCGACGACACCGACCTGGAGCGGCTGCGCGACCTCGTCGTGCGCTCGGGCGTGCGGTGGGGCCTCGACGGCGCGCACCGCGCCCCGTTCCACCTCGACGGGTTCCCGCAGAACACCTGGTCGGCGGGGCTCGACCGGCTGCTGCTCGGCGTCACCACGGGCGGCGCGTCCGGGGAGCAGACGTGGCTGGGCACTGCCCTGCCGCTCGACGAGGTCGACTCCGGCGACGTCGGGCGCATCGGGCGGCTGGCGGAGTTCGTCGACCGGCTCACCGCGGTGCTGGCCCGCCTGGCCGGGGAGCAGCCGCTCGCGGCGTGGATCGCGGCGCTGGCCGACGGGCTCGACGCCCTCACCGACACAGCACCCGCCGACGCCTGGCAGGCGGCGCAGGCCCGCGCCGAGCTGGCCGAGGCCGGGCGGGCGGCGGGCCCGCACGCCGACGTCGTGCCGCTCGCGCTCGCCGACGTGCGCGGGCTGCTCACCGAGCGGCTGAGCGGCCGGCCCACCCGGGCCAACTTCCGCACCGGCACACTCACCGTGGCCACACTGGTGCCGATGCGGTCGGTGCCGCACCGCGTCGTGTGCCTGCTCGGGCTCGACGACGGCGTGTTCCCGCGGGCGGGCGTCCCGAACGGCGACGACGTGCTGGCCCGCGACCCGCTCGTCGGCGAGCGCGACCCGCGCAGCGAGGACCGCCAGCTGCTGCTCGACGCGATCGGCGCGGCCACCGAGCACCTCGTCGTCGTGCACTCGGGCGCCGACGAGCGCAGCGGGTCCCGGCGACCGC
Organism: Pseudonocardia nigra; assembly: GCF_019396355.1. Classification (GTDB taxonomy): domain Bacteria; phylum Actinomycetota; class Actinomycetes; order Mycobacteriales; family Pseudonocardiaceae; genus Pseudonocardia; species Pseudonocardia nigra. The sequence goes on along the minus strand of NZ_JAHKRK010000110.1, from coordinate 13,545 downwards.
CCGCGGTCCCCCTCGGCGAACTACTCGACGCGATCGAGACCACGGCGGGCCGCGACGCACGGGAGCGGATCGTGGTGCGCCACCCGTTGCAGCCCTTCGACGCCCGCAACTTCGCGCCCGCCGCGTTGGGCGCGCCCGGCCCGTTCAGCTTCGACCGCACCGAGCTGGCGGGCGCTCGGGCCGCCACGGGGCCGAAGGTGCCTCCCGCGCCGTTCCTCCGCGGGCCGCTCGCGGACGTCGCCGACAAGGACGTGGTGACGCTCGACGACCTCGTCACGTTCTTCGAGCACCCGGTGAAGGGGTTCCTCCGCCAGCGGGTGGGCCTGTCGCTGTTCGACGGTGAGGACGATCCCGCCGACGCCCTTCCGGTCGACCTCGACGCGCTCGACAAGTGGGCGGTGGGCGACCGGCTCCTGCGCGACCGGCTGGCCGGCCACGAGCTCGACCGCTGCCGGCAGGCCGAGTGGCGCCGCGGACAGCTCCCGCCGGGAGCGCTGGGCGACCGGGTGCTCACCGATGTGCTCGACGACGTCGAGCCGCTGGTCGTCGCCGCGGCCCCGTACCGGGTGGGCGAGGCGGACGACCGCGACGTCGACGTCACGCTCCCGGACGGCACCCGCGTGGTGGGCACCCTCGGCGGGCTGCACGGCAAGGCGCTGCTGCGCGTGGAGTTCTCCCGGCTCGCCGCCAAGCACCGGGTGCGGGCGTGGGTGCGGCTGCTCGCGCTCACCGCCACCACCGGGGAGCCGTGGAACGCCGTCACGATCGGCCGCGGCACCCGGTTCGGGCTGCAGCGCGCATGCGTGGGCCCGCTCGACCCGGCGCGCGCCGCGGCCGGGCTCGCCGACCTCGTCGCGCTGTACCGGGCCGGGCTGCGGGAGCCGCTGCCGCTGCCCACCGTCACCGGCTGTGCCTACGCCACCGTGCGCCGCGGTGGAGCCGATCCCGCCGCCGCCCTCGAGGAGGCGCTGAAGAAGTGGAACACCGGGGCCCTCGCCGAGCGCCTCGACGACGCCCACGTGCGCGTGTGGGGCGCGGGTGCCGGGCCCGAGGTGCTCATGGGCGCCGGCGAGCCCGGCGGGGAGCCCACCCGGTTCGGCTCGCTCGCGCTGCGGCTGTGGGCACCGCTGCTGATGGCCGAGGACGTGGTGCGACTGTGATCACTTCCCCCGGAACCGCCCTCCTCGCCCCGGCCGCGTTCGACGTCTGCGGTCCGCTGCCCAGCGGCACCACCGTGCTTGAGGCCAGCGCGGGCACCGGCAAGACGTTCACGATCGCCGCCCTCGCCACCCGCTACGTCGCGGAGGGGCACGCCGCGCTCCCCGAGCTGATGCTCGTCACGTTCGGCCGGGAGGCCACCCAGGAGCTGCGGGAGCGCGTGCGGGAACGGCTGGTCGGCGCCGAGCGCGGGCTGGCCGACCCGGGGGCGGCGCGCGCGTCGTCCGACGACGTGCTGCGGCTGCTCGCCTCCGCGCCCGACGCCGAGGTCGCCACGCGGCGGGCCCGGCTCACCCGCGCGGTGGCCCAGTTCGACGCGGCCACGATCGCCACCACCCACCAGTTCTGCCAGCAGATGCTCGCCGGGCTCGGTGTGGCGGGCGACGGCGACCCGGACGCCGCCTTCGTCGAGTCGATCGACGACCTGCTCACCGAGGTGGTCGACGACTTCTACGTGCGCAAGTACGGGGGGCGCGGCGCGGGCACGCCGGCGTTCAGCCGCGCGGAGGCGCTCACGCTCGCCCGCGCCGCGGTGCACGACGGCCAGGCCCGGCTCGAGCCGGCGGCCGCCGCGCCCGGGAGCGCCGCGCAGGTGCGCCACCGGTTCGCCGCGGCGGTGCGGGCGGAGGTCGCGCGCCGCAAGCGGGCCCGGCGGATCTACACCTACGACGACATGCTCACCCGGCTCGCCGACGCGCTCGCCGACCCCGCCCGCGGGGCTCCGGACCGGCTGCGGGCCCGCTACCGGGTGGTGCTGGTGGACGAGTTCCAGGACACCGACCCCGTGCAGTGGGACATCCTGCGCCGGGCCTTCCACGGCCACACCGCCTTGGTGCTGATCGGCGACCCGAAGCAGGCGATCTACGCGTTCCGCGGCGCCGACGTCGTCAGCTACCTCGACGCCACCGAGGCCGCCCACCACCACGCCACGCTCGCGAGGAACTGGCGCAGCGACGCCCCGCTGCTCGCCGCGCTCGACACGGTGTTCGGCGGGGCGGCGCTCGGCGACCCCCGGATCACCGTGCACCGCGTCGACGCCGCCCGCGCCGGCAGCAGGCTGCGGGGCGCGCCGGTCGGCACGCCGCTGCGGCTGCGGGTGACCGGCCGGGAGGGGCTGCCCCGCGCGCCGCGGCGCGATCTCGCCGTCGTCGCGCCGGCGCGCGATCTCGTGGCCCGCGACGCCGCCGCCGACATCGCGGCGCTGCTGGCGAGCCCGGCCACGCTCGCGGGCGAGCCGGTCGTCCCGGGCGACGTGGCCGTGCTCGTGCGCACCAACGACCAGGGCGCGAAGATCCGCGACGCGCTGGCCGCGGTCGGGGTCCCCGCAGTGCTGTCGGGCACCGCCAGCGTGTTCGGCACGCCCATCGCGCAGGAGTGGCGGGTGCTGCTGGAGGCGCTCGAACAGCCGCGCGCGTACCGGGTGCGGGCGGCGGCGCTCACCTGCTTCCTCGGGCGCACCGTCGAGGAGTTGTGCGGCCCGGCCGCCGACCAGCTGCTCGACGAGGTCGGCGCCACCCTGCGCGGCTGGGCCACCGTGCTGCACGAGCGCGGCGTCGCGGCCCTGCTGGAGGCGGTCACCACCGGCACCGGGCTGCCGGAGCGGCTGCTCGCCACCACCGACGGCGAGCGACGGCTCACCGACCTGCGCCACGTCGCGCAGTCCCTGCACGCGGCCGCCGTCGCCGGTCACCTCGGCCCCGCCGCGCTGGTGGAGTGGCTGCGCCACCGCATCGACGAGGCGGGTCAGGACGTCGGCGCCGAGCGCAGCAGGCGGCTGGAGTCCGACGCCGCCGCGGTGCAGATCATCACGATCCACCGCAGCAAGGGCCTGGAGTTCCCGATCGTCTACGTGCCCTTCGCCTGGGACCGCAACGTCCGCGACCCGGACGTGCCGCTGCTGCACAACGCGTCCGGGGCGCGGGTGCTCGACGTCGGCGGGGAGACCGGCGAGGGCTGGAAGGAGCGCTGCGCGCGGCACCGGGCCGAGGAGGCGGGCGAGGACCTGCGGCTGCTCTACGTCGCGCTCACCCGGGCCGGCTCGCAGGTCGTCACCTGGTGGGTCCCGGCCACCACCACCGCGGCGTCCCCGCTGCACCGGCTGCTGGTCGGGCGGCCCCGGCCGGGCACCGATCCGGCCGACTCGTACCGCATCCCGCCCGACGCCACCGCGCTCGCCGCGCTGCGCGCGCTGGCGTGCGCCGAGATCGCCGTCGAGGAGATCGGCGAGCGCGCCCCGCAACGGTTCGCCGCGCCCGTCGACGGGCGCGGCGAGCTGCGGGCCGCGGAGTTCGCCCGCGCCCTCGACACCACCTGGCGGCGCACCTCCTACAGCGCGCTCACCGCAGGCGCCGGCCACGGCGCCCCGGGCGTCGCCAGCGAGCCGGAGGAAGCCGGCACCGATGACGAAGCCCCCGTCGAGGTCACGCCCGCAGCGGCGGACGGGCTGGTGGCGATGCCGTCGCCCATGGCCGACCTCCCCGTCGGCGCCGGCTTCGGCACGCTCGTCCACGCGGTGTTCGAAGCGGCCGACCTCACCGCGCCCGACCTGGCGGGCGAGCTCATCGGCCACGCCAGGGAGCAGCTGGCCCGCCACCCGACGGCGGGCGTCGAGCCGGCGGCGCTCGCGGCGGCGCTGCTGCCCTCGGCGCGCACCCCCCTGGGTCCGCTCGCGGGTGGCCTGCGGCTGGCCGACATCGGCCCGCGGCACCGGCTGGCCGAGCTCGACTTCGAGCTGCCGCTGGCGGGCGGCGACACCCCGGGCACCCCGGTGGCGCTCGCCGCGCTCGCGCCGCTGCTGCGCAGGCACCTGCCGGCCGACGACCCGCTGGCCGCCTACCCGGACGTGCTCGCCCGGCTCGCCGACCAGCCGCTGCGCGGTTACCTCACCGGCAGCATCGACGCGGTGCTGCGGCTGCCCGACGAGCGGTTCCTGGTGGTCGACTACAAGACCAACTGGCTGGGCCCGATCGGGCCGGACGGGCCGGAGCCGCTCACCGCGGCGCACTACGCGCCCACGCGGCTCGCCGAGGCGATGATCGGCGCGCAGTACCCGCTCCAGGCGCTGCTGTACGCGGTGGCGCTGCACCGGTTCCTGCGCTGGCGGCTGCCCGGCTACCGGCCGGAGCAGCACCTCGGCGGCGCGCTCTACCTGTTCGTCCGCGGCATGTGCGGGCCGGACACCCCGGTCGTCGACGGGGTCCCGTGCGGCGTGTTCAGCTGGGCACCTCCCCCCGCGCTGGTGGTGGAGCTGTCCCGGCTGCTCGACGGGGAGGCCGCGACATGACCGAGCTGGCGATCGACCCGGGCGACGTCCGGCTGGCCCGCTCGGCCACGGGGCTCCTGGCGCAGTTCAACGCCGCCGGCGTGCTCGAACCGTCCGACGTCCACGTCGCCACCCGGGTGGGCCGCCTCGGCGGGGAGACGTCCGAGGAGGTGCTGCTCGCGGTGGCGCTGGCCGTGCGGGCGGTGCGCCACGGCTCGGTGTGCGTCGACCTGGCCGCGGTGAGCCACACGGTGCTGGGCGAGGGCGACGAGCTCGTCGACGTCTCGGTGCTGCCCTGGCCGGAGCCCCGGGCGTGGCTCGCGGCGTGCACGGCCGGACCGCTGGTGGCCCACGGCGCCGCTGCTCCCGCCGGCCGGCCGCTGCGGCTGGTCGACGGCCTGCTCTACCTGGAGCGCTACTGGCGCGAGGAGGAGCTGGTGCGCCAGTCGCTCGCCGAGCGCGCCGCCGCGGCCCCGCCGGAGGTCGACCTGCCCCGGCTGCGGGCCGGGCTCGGGCAGCAGTTCCCCGCCGCGGGCTCGGAGCACCAGCGGCTCGCGGCCGCGGTCGGGGCGCTGCGGCGCGTCACGGTGCTCGCGGGCGGCCCGGGCACCGGCAAGACCACCACCGTGGCGCGGCTGCTGGCGCTGCTGCACGACCAGCCCGGCCCGCCGCCCCGCGTCGCGCTCGCCGCACCCACCGGCAAGGCCGCGGCGCGGCTGCAGGAGGCGGTGGCCGCGGAGCTGCCCGCCGAGCTGCGGGCCCGGCTGCCGGAGGCGTCCACCCTGCACCGGCTGCTGGGCTGGCGGCCCGGCACCCGCCGCTTCCGCTACGACCGCACCCAGCGGCTGCCCTACGACGTCGTGGTGGTCGACGAGACGTCGATGGTGTCGCTCACGATGATGGCGGCGCTGCTCGACGCGGTGCGGCCCCAGGCGCGGCTGGTGCTGGTCGGCGACCCCGACCAGCTCGCGTCCGTCGAAGCGGGCGCGGTGCTCGGTGACCTCGCCCGCGCGCCCGGCAGGCCGGAACCGCCGCTCGCCGCCGCCCTCGGAGCGCTGGACCTGACCCACGAGGTGGTCAACGGCGTCGTCACGCTCCAGCACGTGTGGCGCTTCGGGGGCGCGATCGCCGAGTTCGCGAGGGCGGTGCAGGCGGGCGACGCCGACGCCGCGGTCGCCCTGCTGCGCAGCGGGCGCCCCGACCTCGCCTTCGCCGACTCCCCCGAGGCCGCTCGCGACGACGTGGCCACCGCCGGGAAGGCGCTCGCCGCGGCCGCCCACGCCGGCGACGCGGAGGCGGCGATCGGTGCACTGGAGCGCCACCGGGTGCTGTGCGCGCACCGGCGCGGCCCGTACGGCGTCGCCCGCTGGACGGCCGAGATCGAGCGGTGGCTGGCCGCCGCACTCCCCGAGTCGCCCGCCGGGGCGTGGTACCCCGGGCGGCCCGTGCTCATCACGGCCAACGACTACGACATCGGCCTGTTCAACGGCGACACGGGCGTGGTGATCGCCCGGCCGGAGGGCCTGCGCGTCGCGTTCGGCCGCGGCGGCCCACCGGTGCTGCATCCGCCCGCCCGGCTGTCGGAGGTCACCACCGTGCACGCCATGACGGTCCACCGCGGCCAGGGCAGCCAGTTCGGCCGGGTCACAGTGGTGCTGCCGCCCGCCGAGTCGCCGCTGCTCACCCGCGAGCTGCTCTACACCGCCGTCACCCGCGCGCGGGAGTTCGTGCGCGTGATCGGCACGGAGGAGGCGGTCCGGGCCGCGGTGGAGCGCCCGGTCGGCCGGGCGAGCGGGCTGCGCCACCGGCTGGCGACCACGGGGGGAACGCGATGAGTGGGGACGCTGCCCGCCGGGAGATCCTCGACCAGCTGCGGCTCGTCGGGCGGGAACCCGCCGACTACAGCGGCCTGGAGTACCAGCTGCTGGCGTGGCGCACCCTTCCCCTGGAGGACGGGCCGCGCCCCGACGTCACCGAGGCGTGCGCCGACCTGCTGGAGAGCACGGGTCGCCCGCGCCTGGCCGCCGCGATGCGCCGGCACAACGCCGAGGTGACGGCGGCGTGGACCCGCTCGGAGGACGAGGGACTCGCGGCCGGCGTCGCGGCGAGCGACGCCACCGGGATCGCGCCGCCCGACACGCCCGTCCTGGCCTAGGGGTCGGTCGTCGGCCAGGCCGAGATCAACGCCTGGCACGCCGCGGCAATGGCCCTCGAACGGGCCGTGGAGGACGGGCGCCTCGTCCCGGGCGGCCGGGCGTGGCGGGCCCGGCAACGCAAGATCCTCGAGGAATGGCTCCACGCGCCGGCCCCGGAGCTCCGCGGCGCCGTCCCGGTCGACGCCGTGCACGCCGAACGCCAGGAGGACTGGCTCGCGAACGGCACCCGGGCCCGCGCCGCCGCCCTGCGCAGCGCGCTCGACGTCGTCGAGCCGTCCCCGGATCCGCCCGCCCCGCTGCAGGCACTCCTCGACGCCGCCGTCGAGCCGATCCCACTCACGGCGGCCCACCGGGTGCCACCGCGGATCGTCGGGCCGATCGCCGAGCGGTTCGGCTGGACGTTCCCCGGCATGCCGGGCCGCAACGAGGTGCACATCCCGGAGTTCCTCACCCTGCGCGAGTTCGTGGCCGACGCCCGGCTGCTCGCCCGCCGCGGCCGCACCCTGCGCCTGACCCCGACCGGTCGGGCCGCCCAGGCCGACCCGGCGGTCCTGGCCGCCACCGCCGCCGATGCGTGGTTCGGCCGCGACGAGTTCCTCACCGCCGTGGCGGAGGTCGCCGCGGCGGTGCTGCTGCACGGCCCGGCGCCGGCGGAGAAGATCGTCGATGTCGGCGTCGCCACGGTGGCGCCGTCGTTCCGCCGCCCCGACGGCCGCCACCCGGACCGCGCCGACGTGCGCGACGTCGCCTACGCGTGGATCCGCCCCGGAATGGCGCTCGGCTGGGTCGCGTCGTCCTCCGACGGCTACACCCTCACCGAGTCCGGCCGCCGAGCGGCGAGCGCCGGCCTGCGGGCACGCGCCCGGGCGCCGCGTCACCGCTCCGACTGACCGGTCTCGGGAGCCCCGCCATCAGGTCACGGGTGCCTCGCCCCACGCCCGGTGCCGGCGGTGGGCAGCGTGACGCGCGGCACCTCTCGCGTTCCCGCCGCGGCCTCGGCAGGGTCGGCGTGCCGTCCCACACGATCGCCCAGCCCTGGTAGGCCAGCCGCAGTACATGCAAGGCGTACCTGACGTCGTAGCCGTAGCGCGCGACGAGCTCCGGCCGGTTCGGCGCCTGGGGCCGGGCGCGGCCGAGTTCGCGAACTCCATCCCCCGCTGAGCTCAGTGCGGGTGGCCGTGGCCCACGTACACGGTGCTCGGCCGCCCGGAAGGCACCAGCCACGCCGCGGTCAGCGCTGCCGACACCGCGGTCCCGGCCATCAGCGTGAAGCCCGTGGTGAACCCCGCGGTACCCGCGACGGCACCGGAGAGGCTCCCCGCCGCGGCCGTCGAGATCAGGGCGACGCCGATCGCACCGCCGACCTCGTGGCCGGTGTTGACGAGTCCGGACGCGACGCCCGCCTCCCCGTGGTCCACGCCTGCGAGCGCGGTGGAGGTGGCGACGAGGAACGCGGGCCCGAGCCCGAGGGCGGTGAGCAGCAGCCCGGGGACGAGGCTCGGCCACACCGCAGCGTCGGATGGGAGCCCGATGAGCAGCACCGCCCCGACGGCGGCCAGCGCGAACGCCCCGACGGACACCGAGCGGCCGCCGAAGCGCCCGACGAGGTGGGCCCCGCCGTGCGCACCCGCCGTGACGCCGATCGCCGCCGGCAGGAAGGCCAGACCGGTCGCGAGCGGCCCGTGACCGAGGGTGTGCTGGAGGTAGAACGACACCAGGAAGAACATCGCCAGCATCAACGCGCTCGCCGCGAGCATGACGGCCGTGCCCGCGACGACCGGACGCTGCCGCAGCAGCCCCACCCGCATCAGCGGGTGCGCCAGCCTGCGCTCCAGCACCGCCGATCGCCGCCCACACGCCGAGCGCCCTCGTGCGTTCGGCACCACTGAACGTCGTCGCGATGGTGGACAGCGCCGCAGGCGCGACGAGCGCGGCGCCGACGCCCTGCAGTATCCGGCCGCCGATCAGGGCCGCGGGTGTCTTCGCGAGCCCGCACACGAGCGAGCCGGCGGTGAACAGCACGAGGCCCGCGAGCACCACGCGCCGCCTGCCGAGGGTGTCGCCCAGCCGGCCGCCGAGCAGCATCAGGCCGCCGAAGGTGAGAACGTACGCCGTCACCACCCACGTCGACGCGGTGCGCTCCATCGCCAGGTCGGCGCCGATGCTCGGGAGCGCGACGTTCGCCGCGGTCACGTCGAGCACGAGCAGGAACTCGGCCAGGCACAGCAGGGTGAGCGCGAGCCAGCGCCGGGGGTGGGCAGCGAGCGGTCCCGCCGTGATCTCGGCGGGTGCGGGGTGGTCCATGGCTTCTCCAGATGACTCGTGAACGCGCGTTCACGCTACTATCGTGAACAGTAGTTCACAAGTAGATTCGACATCCGGCGCTGCACAACCAAGGCGCCGATAAGGTCGGCAGCACCAGGCACGACCAGCACGAGGAGGGCACGTGGCGCCTGCCAAGCGCAGCGCGCACGCGGCGAACGCGCTGCGGGCGTCGCTCGTCGAGCACGCGGCCCGGCTCGTGCGCCGCGAGGGCGCGGGGGCACTCACGATGCGGGCGCTGGCGGCCGAAGCGGGCTGCGCGGTGGGGCTGCCGTACAAGGTCTTCGGCAGCCGCGAGGAGCTCGTGGCCACGCTCGTCGACGAGCAGTTCCGACAGCTCACCGCCGCACTGGACGACATCGTCGCCGTCGCGGGCACCCGCACCGTCGCCGAGAACCTCGGCCGGTTCGCCGAGGTACTCCTGGGCGCGGAGACCGAGGTGATCAAGCTCGCCGGCAACGTCCAGGACACGCGGATGGCCGAACAGGTCGAGAAGTCGGCCCACGGCACTGCGTTCGTCGACGCGCTGACGACGACGGTCGCGCGCTACCTGACCGCGGAGAAGCGACTGGGGCGCATCGGCGACACGGTGGACGTGGACGCGGTGGAGTTCCTCGTCACGGGCGCGATCCACAACCAGCTCGTGTCCGGCACCGCCTACCCGCGGCCGGATCTCGTCGAGATCTCGAGGTACCTGAGCTGGTTCGCTCGCGTCCTGGCTTGACCTCGAATCCCATATGTGGGTACATACCCACATGAGCCGCCGCGTCGTCCCGGATGAGGAGCCGTTGTGGCGCGCGCTGGCCGATCCGACGCGCCGGGCGATCCTCGACGCACTGCGCGCGGGCCCGCGCACCACGGGCGCGCTGGCCGAGAGCTTCCCGACCACCCGCTACACGGTGATGGAGCATCTCGACGTCCTGGTCCGCGTCGGGCTGGTGACGGTCGAGCGGCGGGGCAGGCAGCGGCTCAACCACCTCAACCCCGTGCCGCTGCAGCAGGTGCAGGAGCGCTGGGTCCGTCCGCTCGCGGCCGTCGCGGCCGACACGCTGCTGCGCATGGGCGAGGCAGCCGGGCCAGGAAGGAGTGCCATGACCAGCACCGCGTACGGGATTGACGTACGGGCCGAGCACCACGTCGGCGCCGATCCGGCGGCCGCGTGGCGGGCCTTGCTCGCCCTCCCCGAGTGGTGGCCTCGGCGGTGGAGCGCCGAGGAGCGGCTGGTCTTCGAGCCGCGGGTGGGTGGCAGGCTCGGCCCGGTCGCGACGGGTGGCGGGGTCGGCCCGGGCGGCGAGCCGTTCGGCGCGGGCGCGGGCGGTGAGCTCTGGGGGACGATCACGGCGCTGCGGCCGCACCGCCAGCTCGTCGTCGACGGGGCGATGGGTCTGCGCGGCCCGGTGCTCGGGCAGTGGCGGATCACCCTGGAGGCCGCCGACGACGACGGCACCACGGTGGCCCTCGAGCACCGCGTCCTCGGCCCGGTCGACGAAGACGACCGCGACTGCTTCGCCGCCGGCTGGACCGAGACCCTCGCGAGCCTCGCCGCGTACGCCGAGCGACGATCGTGATCGTCCCCGCCCGGGTCCGCTGGGCCGTGGACGTGCTCGACCCCGGCCCGGACGAGCACCTCCTCGAAGCCGGGTGTGGTCCCGGCGTCGCCGCCGCGCTCGTCTGCGCCCGGTTGCACACGGGACGGTTGCTCGCCGTCGACCGGTCGGCGACCGCGGTCGCGCGCACCACCCGGCGCAACGCGGAGCATCTCGCCGCCGGCCGGCTCGCGGTCGCCGAGTGCGCGCTCGACGAGCTCACCGTGCCGCCGGGGAGCCTCGACCAGGCGTTCACGATCAACGTCAACCTGTTCTGGGTGCGCGACCCGGGCCGCGAGCTCTCGGTGCTGCGCACGGCGCTACGCCCCGGTGGTCGCCTGCACGTCCTCTACGGGGCGGACGGGCCGACGGGCGCCGCGACGGTGACGCCGGCTGTGGCGGCCGCGCTCGCCACGCACGGTTTCGTCGGCGTCGAGGAGCTCACCGGTCCGGGCGGGATCGGGGTCTCGACGCGCACGCCGGGGTCACGGTCGTGAACGCGGACGACCGGGACCGCGGGTGGGACGCGGAGCCGCACCCGGAGCTCCCAGCGGCAGCGGCCGCGCTGCCGTCCCGGCGTGCGGTCGAGCTGGGCTGCGGCGAGGGACGGCAGGCGATCTGACCGGCCGAGCGCGCATGGCAGGTCAGGGCCGCCGACTTCTCGGCGGTGGCGGTCGACCGCGGCCGGACGCTCGTCGCCCGCGCCCGTCGCGGCGGGCACCGCCGATCACGGCCACAGGGTCGCGGGCGGGGATCGCCCGACCACCCCTTGCCCGTGATCGCCCGGTCAGCGGCGCGGCCATGCCCGCGATGTGCTGGTACGGGTCAGGCCGCTGCCGCCCGGCGCAGCGCCCGGTAGAGCAGTGTCGGCTCGCCGAGCCGCCTGCGCAGGGCCCGCTCCAGCCCGGCGATCGGGTAGAGGTTCTGCGGCGCGCGGGAGTCCTTGTACTCGGTGGAGGCGTAGCGCACCAGCGTGACCTGGCTCAGCGCCGCCAGGGCCACAGCCTCGGCCGCGGGCAGGTCGGCGGTGCACTCCACCCGCACGATCCCGGCCCAGGGGGCGCCCGGCCGGCACGGCAGCCGCAGGTACCAGGTGTGGCGCTCCCACGAGCTGCCCAGGCGGAACACCGGGGTGCGCTGCCCCGGCCCGAGCGCGGCGACGACCGCGCCGAGCCGCGGCGGCAGGTAGTCGCTGCGGTGGGTCTTGACGAACCCGATCGCGCGCGGCAGGTGCTGGCGCCCGCGCAGCGGGCCGTCGACGACGAGCAGGTCGTCGTCGCCGGCGTGGCTCTCCCGCGCCGTCGCGGCCGCGGCGAGCTCGGTGTCGCCGAGCTCGCGCTGCAGTGCCAGCGACAGCACCTGCGCCGGTGCCACGTCGGGGCGCACGGCCGTGCGGGTGGCGCGGTAGCTCCCCGCCGCCGTGACGACGTCGGTGCCGCCCTCCGCGGTGGTGAACAACCCGCGACGGACGTGCGCGGCCAGCAGGTGGGCGCCCTCCTCTCGACAGCAGCACACCACCCCTGCGGCGTAGGAGGCGCACAGCGCGGGCGAGGCCGCCCCGTCGGGCTCGTCGACCCAGACCTGCGCGTCGACGCGCCGAACGCCGTCGACGAAGAGCACCGCCGCGGGCGGCGCGAGGCCGGCCGGCGCGTCGACCGGGGCCCACCGGTCGGCCGGCACCTCGATGTCGGCCTCGACCTGGGCGTTCGACTCCCCCAGGTCGGTGTCGAGGCTCGCCCCGTAGGACGGGTCCCACGGGTCGACGCTGAACCTCATGCGCCCTCCCGCTCGATCGACGACGTGCGCTGGTCGCGGCTCACCGCGAACCGCACGGGCACCCGCTCGGCCAGCGCGGGCACGTGCGTGATCACCCCGACCATCCGGTCGCCGCGCGTGGCGAGGTTCTCCAGCGTGCTCGCGACGACGTCGAGGTTGGACTCGTCGAGCGTGCCGAAGCCCTCGTCCAGGAAGATCGACTCCAGCCGGGCGGCGCCGCGGGCGGCGAGCCCGGACATCTGCGACGACAGGGCGAGGGCGAGCGCGAGGCTCGCCTGGAACGTCTCGCCGCCCGAGAGCGTCTTGACCGGCCGCCGCGCGTCGGCGTCGGCGTGGTCGATCACGAGGAACTCGCCGCCCTCGTGGGTGAGCTCGAACTGGCCCCCGGAGAGATCCGCCAGGCTCCGGGACGCGTCGGCGACCAGCGCGTCGAGCGCCGAGGCCACCAGCCAGCGGGGGAACCCGTCGGACCGCAGGAGGTTGCCCAGCAGCTTCGCGACCTGCTGCGCGCCCTCCGCCTCGGCGCGCTCGGTCGCGATCCGCGCGGCGGTGGCCCGGCGCTCGGCCACCCGCTCCTGCGCCGATCGGGCCCGTTCGAGCACGGTGGCGACGGCCGCCACGGCGGTGTCGGCCAGCGGCCGGGCCGCCTCGACGCGGTGCTCGGCCAGGTCGGCGGCGAGCCGTCGCCCCACGGCCTCCCGCTCCTCGTGTGCGCGGCCCGCGGCCGCGGCCGCCTCGGTGACCGCATCGGCACGGGCCGCGGCCTCCCGCCGCGCCCACTCCGCCAGCTCGGTCCAGGCCGCCAGCAGGTCCTCCCCTGCCGCCGCGGGGGCACCGAGCGGCACGAGCGGGTCGCGCGCGGAGCGCAGCCCCGCCCAGGCGGCGGCGACGTCCCGCCCGACCTCGGCAGCGGCGCGTTCCGCGGAACGCAGCGCGGCCCGAACCGAACGCAGCTCGGCGTCGGCCGCCCGGACGGCCGCGTCCAGCTCGTCGAGACGGGCCAGCGCGGTGGCGGCCTCGGCGTCGGACGGGGCGCCGGCGAGCGCGGTGCGCAGCTGGGCGGTGCGCTTCTCGAGCCCGTCGAGCGCCACGCGCGCCTCCTGCTCGGCGCGGGCCGCGGACGTCTCGTCGCGGCGGCGCTCCTCGGCGGCACGGGCGGCCGCCTGCAGCACCTTCTCGGCGTCGGCGAGGTCGCGCTCGGCGGTGGCGGCGGCCGCGCGGCTGC
>NZ_JAHKRK010000011.1 GCF_019396355.1 Pseudonocardia nigra | reverse complement strand
GGGGCCGCGGCGCCCGCCGTGACCGCGGCGCCGCCCGCGCCCGTCGCGCAGCCGGTGGCGCCGGCCGAGCCGGAGCCGGAGGCCGAGACGCAGACGGAGACCGCGACGCAGGCGGAGGAGCTGGTCGCGGAGACCGAGCCCGAGCCGCCCACCCCGCCGACCGGTCTGCCCGAGGTGGAGCCCGAGCCGGCGCCGGCGCCCACGTCGGACATGACGGGCGGTGACACCCCGTGGCGTCGCGCGGCCCGGATGGCCGACGGCGGAGACGTCCTCGCGGAGGTGCCCGAGCCCGTCGGGTTCGCGCCGTTGCGGCTCGTGTCGTCGCCGGAGGTTCCGCACGCCGAGGCCGAGCGCAACGCGGACGTTCCAGCGGCCCCCGGACGGCTGGGCGCGCACCCCGTCGTCGAGATCCACGAGGCCGAGCGAGTGGCGCCGCAGGCGGACGAGCAGGTTCCGGCGCCGGTCGAGGCGGCGTCGGGTCGGGAGGCGGACCAGGGATCTGCTGCGCCGAACCCGGTTGCCGCCGAGAGCGTGCCGGCGCACCTCCCGGAGGGGCAGGGATACGCCGTCGCCGAGACCCGGGAGGACGACGCGATGGCTTCGCAGATCGCCGAGCAGGTTCCGGGTGTCCGGGAGCCGGATTCCGCCGGTCCGGAGCCGATGCACGCCCACAGCGACCCGGCCGAGCAGGTGGTTGTCGAGGCCGTGCCCGGTCCTCCGCCGGCGGAGCCGCACCCCGTCGTCGAGCCCCCGGCGTCCGAACCGCTGGTACCCCAGGCGGACGAGCAGGCGGTGGTGGACCCGCTGCCGGCGCCGGTGGCCGAGAACACGGTCGAGGAGCGCCCGGCGCCCGAGACCGCGTCCGATGATGTGCCGGTCGCGGCGGCCGCCGATGTCGACGAGCCCGCGGGCGAACCGGTCGTCGTCACCCGCCCCGAGGCCGCCGCACGGGTGTCCCGGCCGCGCCGGTCCCCGGACGAGCGGGCCGCCGAGCAGGCCGCTGCCGACCTCGCCCTGCTGCGCACGTTCGGCGTCGCCGGCTCGAGGATGCGTGAGGACGCCACCTCCGTCGTGGCGCTCGCCGCCGTGGCCCGCGGAACCGTCGAACCCGCGTCGGACGGCGCCGCCCAGCCGGTGCGGTTCCGCGCGGTCCGCCGGAACGGCGTGCCGGTCGCGCACGCCTCCGTGACGTTGCTCGACGACCGCGGGAGGGAGGCGGGGGAAGGCACCGCCGACGGCGAGGGTTGCGGCGAAGTGCTGGCTCCGGGGTCGGGCAGCTACGTGCTCGTGTCCACCGCCGCCGGCCATCAGCCCGGTGCCGTCGCGATCACGGTGGCGGGTGGGCCGGCCGACGCGGAGGTGCTGCTGGTGCGGTCGGCGTCGGTGTCGGGCGCCGTGTACGGCGAGGACGGACCCGTCATCGGTGCCCGCGTCACGCTGGTGCAGGACGGCGAGGTGATCGGCACCGCCGACACCGGCGCCGACGGCAAGTACCGCATCGAGGACCTCGGGTCGGGGGAGTACGACCTCGCGGTCGCCGCCCCGGAGTGCGAGCCCGTCGCGAGCGCGCTGGAGATCCCGGACGAGGCCGACCTGCACCACGACGTCGACCTCGTGCCCGCCGGGCTCCCCGCCATGGACCGCCGCGCCGACGACGACCTGCTGAGCGGACAGCGGTGACGGGCGAGCAGAGGCACGTCGAGGGCCGGTTGGCCGGCGCGCGCGACGTCGAGCTGTTCTGGCAGGGCCGGCTCCCGGCGGGCGAACCGGCAGGCGTGCTGCTCGTCTGCCACGGGCTCGGCGAGCACTCCGGCCGGTACGGCAACGTCGTCGACGCCCTCGCCCCGGCCGGATGGGCGGTCTACGGCGTCGACCACCGCGGACACGGCCGGTCGGGCGGGCGCCGTGCCCACCTGGACCGGTACGCGGACTGGCTCGACGACTTCGACGCCTTCCGCAGGCTCGTCGCCGCCCGGCATCCTGGCCTTCCGGTGTTCCTGCTCGGCCACAGCATGGGCGGACAGATCGCCCTCGCCTACGCCCTCGACCACCAGGACGACCTGCGCGGCCTCGCGCTGTCGGCCCCCGCCCTGGCCAGCAACGCCGTCCCGAAGGCCACGGTGCCGGTGCTGCGCGGGCTTGCGAAGCTGGCGCCGACCCTGCGGCCTGCCGGCATCGACAGCACGAAGATCAGCAAGGACCCGGCCGTCGTGGCCGCGTACCGGTCCGACCCGCTGGTCCACCACGGGCACCCGACGCTGGGCCTGTCCGCTGCGTTGCTCGCCCAGTTCGACGTGCTGCCGGAACGGGCCCGCACACTCCGCCTGCCCGTCCTGGTGCAGCACGGCACCGCCGACGAGCTCACCGACCCCGCCGGCACCCGGCTGCTCGAGCAGACCGTCGGCTCCCCGGACCGGACCGTGCTCTGGTACGAGGGCCTCTGGCACGAGATCTACAACGAGCCGGAGCGCGAGCGCCCGCTGGCCGACCTGCGGGAGTGGCTCGCCGCGCACCGCTGAGCAGGCGGGGCGGTGATCACTACGAGAGCGCGATCGTCGTTGTTCCGACTGCGGGGGTGCGTATCTCGCGGGGTCGTGGTGGGGTGATCGCTACGAGCGTGCGATTTCCGTCGTTCCCGCCGCGCGCGTGCGCATCTCGCGGGGATCTTGCGGGCGGCGGGTCGGGGTGGGTGATCGCCGCGAGAGTTCGGTTGTTGTCGTTCCGGCTGCGGGCGTGCTGATCTCGCGGGGGGCGTGGTGGGGGATCGCTGCGAGGGCGCGGTTTCCGTCGTTCGGGCTGCGCTGGTGCGCATCTCGCGCGGGGATCTTGGCGGCGGGTCGGGTGGTGCGTCGGCGGGGCCGGTGATCGTCGCGAGAGCGCCGTTTTCGTTGCTGCGGGTGCGAGGGCCCGCATCTCGCGGGGATCTTGGGACTGGCCCCGCCGGTGATCGCCGCGAGGGTGCGGATTCCGTCGTTCCCGCCGCGCAAGTGCGCATCTCGTGGGGTTGTGGCGGGGTGATCGCTGCGAGTTTGCGGTTTCCGTCGTTCCCACCGCGCGAATGCGCATCTCGCGGGATCCCTGCGGGCGGGTCGGGGGGTGGTGCGTCGGCGGGGCCGGTGATCGTCGCGAGAGCGCCCTTGTCGTTGCTGCGAGTGCGAGGGCGCGCATCTCGCGGGGATCTTGGGACGGGCCTCGGCGGTGATCGCCGCGAGATTGCGGTTTCCGTCGTTCCCGCCGCACAAGTGCGCATCTCGTGGGGTTGTGGCGGGGTGATCGCTGTGAGTGCACGGTTTCCCTCGTTCCCGCCGCACGGATGCGCATCTCGCGGGATCTTGGCGTCGAGCGGAACCGATCGGCGCTGGGTCTCGTCCAAGCCGCCATGTCGATCGATCTGCGTCAGCCGTTCCTGGGTTCCCTCGCCGTGGCCACCGGATTGTTGACGCCCGGCGAACTGCGCGGGCCCCGGTTCCGCCGCCTGTTCACCGGCGTCTACGTGGCCGCCGACGTCGAGGTCACGTTCGCGCTCCGCTCCCGGGCGGCCCACCTCCTCGTCGCCGGGTGCGGGGTGCTCGGCGGCTACTCGGCGGCCGAACTGCTGGGGGCGTCGTGCGGGCCGTTCGAGGCGCCGGCCGAGGTGGTGGTGTCGGGCGGTCATCGGCCCCGTCAGGGCCTGGTCGTCCGCCGGGACGTGCTCGAGCCGGACGAGATCACCCTCGCCGGCGGGCTGCCGGTCACCACGGCACTGCGCACGGCGTTCGACCTCGCCCGTCGAGGTCCGCTGGTCGACGCGGTCGTGGCCGTCGACGCGCTGGCGTACAACGGGCGGTTCGACCCCGCGGATCTGGTTCCTTTCGCGGCCCGGCACCTCGGAGCACGGGGGAGCAGACGATTACCCGACGTCGTCCGCCTGGCGAGCCGGCTTGCGGCGTCGCCGATGGAGACGCGGATCCGGCTCGCCCTCCGGAACGGCGGCCTTCCGGCGCCGGTGCTGCAGCACCCGGTCGGTCCGTATCTGCTGGACCTCGCTTATCCGCACGCCCTGCTCGGCGTCGAACACAACGGGCGCGATCACCTCGACCCCGACCGCGCGCTGCGCGACCTGGAACGGGAGGCGTGCCTGGCCGCGGCAGGTTGGAAGATCCTCCGGTTCCGGGCCTTCGAGATCATGCGCAGGCCGTGGTCGCTCGCCGCGACCGTCGGCGCCGAGCTGGCCGCCCGCGCCGGGAGCGGAGCCGCCTGATCGCCACGACTGCGTCGTTGTGGTCGTCGGACCTACAGGAACACGCATCTCGCGCGGATCTTGAACGCCGGGCGAGGGGCCCGTCGGGTCATGGTCGGCTCGCCGGTTCCGCGATCGTCGCGAGTGCGCGGTCGCCGCTGTTGGGGCTGCAGGGACCTGCATCTCGCGGTGATCCGGGCTGCGGTGATCGCCGCGGGCGTGCGGTTTCCGCCGTTCCCCCGGCGGAGGTGCGGATCTCGCAGGGATCTCGGTTGGCGTGATCGCGGCGAGAGTGCAGTTGTTGTCGTTCTGCCTACGGAGATGCGGATCTCGCGGAGCTACTCCCGCGGGTCAGCGGGGAACCGGAACCGCGGGGTCCATGCCGAACGCCACGTGGTCGGCGATCACCGTCGCGACCGGGCGGCGGGGCAGGCGCAGGGCCCGCAGCTCGTCGGCCATCGGGTGGCCCGACCCGAGCACGAGCGCGCCGCCGCCGAGCCCGACCCGGATCCCGGACGCCCGCGCCCGCACGCGGCTCGTCAGCACGGTGTCCCCCTGCGGGGCCAGCGCGGTGAGGGTGGCGGGCAGCGTCAGGGGCAGCCGCAACGGCAGCGTGCGGAGGGCCGCGGTGAGCACGTGCCGGCCCGCGTCGTCGGCGAGATGGCAGGTGGCGTCGGGGCCCGCGATCGTCAGCTCCGCCCGGGCGAGCCACTTGGGCAGGCCCCACAGCGCCCGGCCGGCCTCCATCGTGAACGTCTGCGTCACCGGCAGCTGGTGGATGTACGGGCCGGTGCGGCCGCGGTGGCGGACCAGCAGCCCGACGCCCACCTCGTCGTAGTCGCCGAGGTCGTTGACCTTGTAGTCGACGAGGAGGAGGAACAGCGGCGTGCGCCCGGCCACCGACACCGGCTCCAGACCGGTGCCCGCGACGAGCCGGCGGGCGCGGTCGGTGTGCACGAGGTAGGTGGCGCAGGCCAGTGCGGCGTCGGTGATCCGCACCGGGAGGGTGATCCGCCTGCCCTGGATCTCCCAGCTGCCGTCGTCGAGGAGGGTGGCCACGGCGGTCAGAGCCGGGGGAGCGAGTGCAGCGCGTCGACGAGCGGCGCGAGCTCGGGGACGCCACACGCGGCGTCCAGCGCCTCCTTGAGCGTGCTGTCGTGCACCGGTCGGGCCCGTTCCAGCAGCTCCTTGCCGCCCTCGGTGAGGGTGCTGTAGATGCCGCGCCGGTCGTCGGGGCACAGGTAGCGGCTGAGCAGCCCCCGGTTCTCCAGCCGCGTGACGAGCCGTGTGGTGGCGCTGTGCGACAGCGCCGCTGCCCGTGAGAGCTGCTGCATGCGCATGTGCCAGCCGTCCTGGCGGTCCAGGGTGTCGAGCACCGTGTACTCGACGACGGACAGGTCGAACCCTGCTTGCAGCGCCTTCTCCAGCGCGTCCTCGAGCCGGCCGTGGAGCGCGGCGAGCGTGCGCCAGCCCTGGGCCCGCACCTCGACGGCGTCGTCCGAGATGGCCATCCCGCACCTCCTCCTGTGCCGGCCAGCATACCGGGTTGCCGCCGATAAGCAGCGCGTGCAACTGTTGTCGACGCGCGCTAACCGCGCACGCTTGCATCAGGAGGACCCCGTCATGCCGCTCGCTCTGCTGGCCCTCGCCATCAGCGCCTTCGCCATCGGCACCACCGAGTTCGTGATCACCGGTCTGCTGCCGGACATCGCGACCGACTTCGCCGTCGACATCCCCACCGCGGGCCTGCTCGTGTCGGGCTACGCACTCGGGGTGTTCGTCGGAGCACCCCTGCTCACCGCGGCCGCCACCCGGCTGCGCCGCAAGCCGGTGCTCCTCGGCCTGATGGCCCTGTTCATCGCCGGGAACCTCACCTCGGCGCTCGCGCCCGACTACGCGACGATGATGGGCGGGCGCATCGTCGCCTCGCTCTGCCACGGCGCGTTCTTCGGCGTGGGCTCCGTGGTCGCCGCCGGCCTTGTCGCCCCGCAGCGCCGCGCCGCCGCGATCGCGATGATGTTCACCGGCCTCACCCTGGCCAACGTGCTGGGCGTCCCGCTCGGGACGGTCATCGGGCAGACGCTCGGCTGGCGGGCCACGTTCTGGGTGGTCGCCGCGCTCGGCGTGGCGGGCGCGATCGGGATCCTCGCGCTCGTCCCCGACCGCCCGGCCGACCCGTCGGCGAACCTGCGCGCCGAGCTCGCCGCGTTCCGTCGTCCCCAGGTGTGGCTGGCCCTGGGGATGACCGCACTCGGTTTCGGCGGCGTGTTCGCGTCGTTCACCTACGTCGCCCCGATGATGACCGACGTCGCGGGCTACCCGGCGAGCGCGCTCACCTGGCTGATGCTCCTGTTCGGCGCCGGTCTCGTCGCGGGCAACCTCGCCGGCGCCCGCGCCGCCGACCGCGCCCTGATGCCGACGATCATCGTGCTGATCGCCGCGCTCGCGGTGGTGCTGGCCGCCTTCACGGTGACCGCCAGGACGCCGGTCGCCGCGGCGATCACGCTGGCCGCCGTGGGGTTCGTCGGGTTCGCCACCGCGCCCGGGCTGCAGACCCGCGTGCTGGACGCGGCCGGCAGCGCGGGCACGCTCGCCTCGGCGATGAACATCGGCGCCTTCAACCTCGGCAACGCGGTGGGCGCCTGGCTCGGCGGGGTCGCGATCAGCGCGGGCCTCGGATTCACCGCCCCCAACGCCGTCGGCGCCGGCATGGCGGTCGCCGGCCTGGTCGTCGCGCTCGTCGCCGTGGCGCTCGACCGGCGCCGCACCCCCGTCACGGTCTGACCAGGAGGATCACCATGTCCCGCACCGCGCTCGTCGTCGGCGCCCGCGGCGTCATCGGCGGCACGCTCGCCGAGCACCTCGCCGGACTCCCGGACTGGGAGGTGGTCGGGCTCTCCCGCCGGGGCGGCCCACCGGACGGCCCGGTCCGACACGTGGCGGCCGACCTGTTCGACCCCGCGTCGGTGCGCGCCGCGCTGCGCGCCCACCCCGGCGTCACGCACGTGTTCTACGCGGCCTACCAGGACCGTCCGACGTGGTCGGAGCTGGTCGAGCCGAACGTCACGATGCTGCGCACGGTGCTCGATGCCGCCGAGGCGGCCGCCCCCGACCTGCAGCACGTCAGCCTCATGCAGGGCTACAAGGTCTACGGCGCCCACCTCGGCCCGTTCTCGACGCCCGCGAAGGAGAGCGACCCGCCGCACATGCCGCCGGAGTTCAACGTCGACCAGCAGCACCTGGTGGAGGAACGCGCCGGCGCGCAGGGGTCGAGCTGGTCGGCGATCCGGCCGTCGGTGGTCGCCGGGTTCGGGCTGGGCAACCCGATGAACCTCGGCGTCGTCCTGGCCGTCTACGCGTCGATCAGCAAGGAGCTCGGCATCCCGCTGCGGTTCCCCGGCAAGCCCGGCGCGTACGACGCACTCCTGGAGCTCACCGACGCCGGCCTGCTCGCCGAGGCGACGGTCTGGGCAGCCACGGAGCCGCGCGCGGCCGGGCAGGCGTTCAACATCGCCAACGGCGACCTGTTCCGCTGGAACCGGATGTGGCCGGTGCTCGCCGGAGCGTTCGATCTCGAGGTGGCACCGCCGCTGCCGATGTCGCTGCAGGACCTGATGGCGGACAAGGAGCCGGTCTGGGACGCAATGGTCGCTCGGCACGGGCTCGCACCCACGCGCTACGCCGACGTGTCGTCGTGGGCGTTCGGCGACTTCGTCTTCTCCTGGGACTACGACATGTTCGCCGACACGTCCAAGGCGCGCCGCTACGGCTTCCACTCCTACGTCGACACGGAGGCCATGCTGCTGCGGCTGTTCGAGGACCTGCGCAAGCGCCGGATCATCCCCGGTTGAGGCGTGCTCCCGACGCATCCCGATGACAGCAAGGTGGCAATGCTGCCGTCCAATGACAGTATCGCCACCTTGCTGGCATTCCATTGACCGGCGGCGGCCGTCAGCGCAGGGCCGCCTCGATCGCCGCGGCGTGTCGCTTCAGCCACGCCCGCGTGCGCTCGTTGCGGGCCGCAGCCTCCGACGTCCAGTACGCCGCGAAGCCCGGCACGCCCCGCGCCGCGCCGTCGCGGACGATCCGGCACATCCAGTCGTGGTTGTGGCGCAGGGCGGAGACGAGGTCGGAGCGGCCGGCGTCGTCGAGCCCGTAAGCGTCGACGAGGATGCGCAACCGCCGCAGTGCCCGGCCGCGGCGGAGGTCGGCGACGTCGCCCGGGTCGCGCAGGGGAGCCCACAGCCGGGCGGCCGCGGCGATGTCCCACAGCCCCGATCCGGGGGCGGCGAGGTCGAAGTCGATCAGTGCGACGGCCCGTCCGTCGCGGAAGACGACGTTGTCGAGGTTCGGATCGTTGTGGGCGATCCCGCCGCCGTCGAACGGGGCGGGGACGGGGTGCGACCAGACGTGCGGGGTGGGGTCGAAGCCGGCGGCCGCCTCGTGGAACCGGCGCAGCAGCTCGCCCACGCTGCGCAGGGCTGCATCGGTGAGGCCCCACGCCGGCGCCGGCGCCGTGACGGCTTCGCCGGGTACGTAGCTGAGCACCTCGCGGCCCGTGTCATCGACGCCGAGCACCCGTGGCGCCCCGTCGAAGCCGACGTCCTCGAGGTGCAGGAGCAGGGCGTGCGTGGCGGCGCTG
Organism: Pseudonocardia nigra; assembly: GCF_019396355.1. GTDB lineage: Bacteria > Actinomycetota > Actinomycetes > Mycobacteriales > Pseudonocardiaceae > Pseudonocardia > Pseudonocardia nigra. The sequence continues at coordinate 67,564 of NZ_JAHKRK010000011.1, read as the reverse complement.
GTGGGGCGCAGCGGACGGCGGACGGTGTCGCCGACCCGGTGCACGCGGCCCCGGTTCGCGGTGCCGCCGAGCAGCGGAACCTCGGTCAGACCGCGCACCCGGTCATTCTGCTGCCTCGATCAGCGCCGTGGCCAGGGTGGAGTGGGTGACGAGGCTGTTCACCATCCCGCCCCGCACCGCGGCGAGCGCGGCCTGCACCTTGGCCGTGCCGTAGACGATCGCGATCACCTCGGGGACGGCGCGCATCTGCTCGGCGTTGATCCCGATCATGCGCTCGGCGAGGGCGGACGGGACCGGCTTCCCGTCGGCGTCGACGAGCACGCCGGAGATCTCGGCGCAGACGCCGCGGCCGGCGAGCTCGCGGCGCTCGGCCTCGCCGGTGGCGTCGTAGAGCGTGGACTGCTCAGGGCCCCATGCGCCGACGCCGGCGACGGCGCGCGTGACCGTCTGGATCCGGGCGAGCGCCTGCGCCACCTCGGGCTGGCGGCGCAGTGCCTGCGCGGTGGCGGCGTCGGGGACGGCCATCGGAGCGTAGAAGAAGTAGGCGGGGCCGCCGGCCACGCGGGCGACGTCGCGCACCACCTCGATCGAGCTGTCGTCGACCCCGGGTCGGGCGAGCGCGCCGGTGAGCTGGACGACCGGCACCGGGGCGAGCCGCTGCAGCGCCGTGGCCATGGCGCTGACCGAGCGGGCCCAGGACAGCCCGAGCACGTCGTCGGGGGTGACGACCTCGGTGAGCAGGTCGGCTGCCGCGGCCCCGACGTGTTCGCGCAGCGCCACCGGGTCCTCGTCGGGGGTGTCGGTGACGATGCAGTGCTGCAGGCCGAGGACGTTCATCAGCCGGTCGGACAGCTCGATGTCGATCACGCCGGGGTGCCCGATCTCGATGCGCACGAGGCCGCTGGCGCGGGCGTCGTCGAGCAGGCGGGCGACCTTGAACCGGCTCAGCCCGAGCTCCTCGCCGATCTCGATCTTCGACTTGCCGTCGAGGTAGTACCGCCGTGCGACGGACGCGGTGAGCACGAGCTGGGCGGGCCCGCGCGTGCCGCTGTTCGCCGTGACCATGCGGCCCCCTCCCGTTGCTCATCTGAGCGCATCAATGCCCATTCTTGCATGAGCCATTGACTCGGCAGACGCGCTGCTTCACCCTGATCGTGTGATCGGGGCCGCGCTCATCTGAGCAGCGCCAGGGATCCCGGGAGGGTGTGGATGAGGCAATCGGGCATGCGCGGCGCGCTGCTCGCTCTCGTGGTGCTGCTGACGAGCTCCGCGTGTGCCGGCTGGGGCGGCGGCGTCGGTGGTGGCGGGGCGAACAGCATCAACGTGCTGATGGTCAACAACCCGCAGATGGTCGACCTGCAACGGCTGACCGCGGAGCACTTCACGCGCGAGACCGGCATCGCCGTCAACTTCACGGTGCTGCCGGAGAACGACGTCCGCAACAAGATCAGCCAGGAGTTCTCCAGTCAGGCCGGGCAGTACGACGTCGCATCCTTGAGCAACTTCGAGATCCCGATCTACGCGCGCAGCCGTTGGATCGCGCCGCTGGACCCCTACATCGCGGCCGACCCCGAGTTCGACCAGGACGACATCCTCGACCCGATGGCCACGTCGCTCACCGGCGACGACGGCCAGATCTACGGGCAGCCATTCTACGGCGAGTCGTCGTTCCTGATGTACCGCACCGACGTGCTGGCCGAGGCCGGGATCACGATGCCGGCGCAGGCCACCTGGCAGGAGGTCGCCGACATCGCGGCGCAGGTGGACGGCCTGCGGCCCGGCATGGCCGGGATCTGCCTGCGCGGCCAGCCGGGGTGGGGGCAGATCTTCGCGCCGCTGACCACGGTGGTGAACACCTTCGGCGGCACCTGGTTCACCCAGGACTGGCAGGCGCGGGTGGACGCGCCGGAGTTCGTCGAAGCCACCAAGTTCTACGTCGACCTGGTGCGCGAGTACGGCGAGTCCGGCGCGGCGCAGGCCGGGTTCACCGAGTGCCTCAACAACCTGATCCAGGGCAACGTCGCCATGTGGTACGACGCCACCTCGGCAGCGGGCTCGCTCGAGGCCGAGGACTCCCCGGTCAAGGGCAAGATCGGCTACGCGGCCGCACCCGTGGTGAAGACCGACAGCTCCGGCTGGCTCTACGCGTGGGCCTGGGGCATCCAGGCGGCCAGCGAGAAGAAGGACCAGGCGTGGGAGTTCATCTCGTGGGCGTCGAGCAAGGAGTACGAGCAGCTCGTCGGTGAGGAGATCGGCTGGTCGAGCGTGCCCGCCGGCAAGCGCGCCTCCACCTACGAGAACCCGGACTACCTCGCAGTGGCCGGGGCGTTCGCCGAGCCGACGCGCTCGGCCATCGAGAACGCCGACCCGCTCGACCCCGGCGTGCAGCCGCGGCCCGCGCCCGGGATCCAGTTCGTCGGCATCCCGGAGTTCCCCGCGCTCGGCACCCAGGTGTCGCAGGAGGTGAGCTCGGCGATCGCCGGGCTGACGACCGTCGAGGAAGCACTGGCGCAGGGGCAGGAGCTGGCCGAAGACGTGGCGGACCGCTACCAGGCCCGGGAGGCGGAGGACTCATGACGACGGCACTCGAACCTCGCATCGAGCCGGAGGAGCGACCGGTCGGCGGACAGCGCGCCCTCAACCGCAGCGCGGACTGGGCCCGCCGCGCCCCGCTGCTGCCCGCGCTAATCTTCCTGATCGTGGTGACGCAGCTGCCGTTCATCGGCACGCTGGTCATCTCGTTCATGAACTGGAACGCGTACTACCCCGACGAGATCGGCTTCGCGGGTGTCGACAACTTCCGGCGCGTGCTCACCGACGTCAACACCCGGGATTCGATCGTCACCACCGTCGTGCTCACGGCGTCGGTGGTGCTGATCAGCCTCGTGCTCGGGATGCTGATCGCGCTGCTGCTGGACCGGGCGTTCCTCGGCCGCGGCATCGTCCGCACGATGATGATCACGCCGTTCCTCGTGGTGCCGGTCGCCGCGGCGCTGGTGTGGAAGCACGCGCTCTACAACCCGGAGTACGGGCTGTTCAACGGGGCGCTGACCTGGCTGTTCGGGGCCAACGCGCCGCAGCCGGACTGGATCTCCAGCGCGCCGCTGGCGTCGATCGTGGCGGCGCTGGTGTGGCAGTGGACGCCCTTCATGATGCTGATCATCCTGGCCGGCCTGCAGAGCAAGCCGCACGACGTGATCGAGGCCGCCCGCATCGACGGCTGCTCGAGCTGGCAGATCTTCCGCCACATGACGCTCCCGCACCTGCGGCAGTACCTGGAGCTGGGCGCACTGCTCGGGTCGATCTACATCGTGCAGAACTTCGACGCCGTCTTCACGATCACGTCCGGCGGCCTCGGCACGGCGAACCTGCCGTACACGATCTACCAGACCTTCTACAACGCGCAGGACTACGGCACGGCCTCCGCGGCCGGTGTCGTCGTCGTGGTCGGGACGATCCTCGTCGCGATGCTCGCGCTGCGCACCGTGTCGTCGCTGTTCCGCGAGGAGGGCTCCCGATGACGACCACCGTGGAAGCGCCCGAGGCCACGCCGTCGCGGCTCGCCGTCGCCCCACCCCGGCGCAACCGGTCGGGGATGCTGCTCGGCGTCCTGGCCTGGTTCATCGGCATCGTGTTCGTGCTGCCGGTGCTGTGGATGGTGCTGACGTCGTTCCACAGCGAGGCCGACGCCGCGACGAACCCGCCGTCGCTGTTCGCGCCACTCACCCTCGACGGCTACGCGAACTTCTTCGGGGCGGCGTCGGGCGCGAGCCCGTGGCCGCCGCTGGCGAACTCGCTGACCGCGAGCGTCCTGTCGACGGTGCTGGTGCTGCTGCTGGCCATCCCGGCGGCCTATGCGCTGTCGATCCGGCCGGTGCGCAAGTGGACGGACGTGCTGTTCTTCTTCCTGTCCACGAAGATGCTGCCGATCGTCGCCGGCCTGCTGCCCGTGTACCTGATCGCGCAGGGCATCGGGATGCTCGACAACATCTGGCTGCTCATCGTGCTCTACACGGCGATGAACCTGCCGATCGCGGTGTGGATGATGCGCTCGTTCCTCGCCGAGGTGCCCTTTGAGATCCTCGAGGCCGCCGCGATCGACGGGGCCGGGCTGAGCCGGACGCTGCGTACGATCGTCGGGCCGATCGTGCTGCCCGGCATCGCCGCCACCTCGCTCATCTGCTTCATCTTCAGCTGGAACGAACTGCTGTTCGCCCGGGTGCTGACCGCGACCGTCGCGCAGACGGCGCCGGTGTTCCTCACCAGCTTCGTCACCAGCCAGGGCCTGTTCCTGGCGAAGGTGTGCGCGGCCGCGGTGGTGGTGTCGCTCCCGGTGCTCATCGCCGGATTCGCGGCGCAGGACAAGCTCGTGCAAGGACTCTCGTTGGGAGCGATCAAGTGAAGGCTGCCGTCATCAGCACGGATTCGGTCACCGTCGAGACGGTGCCCGACCCCGCCCCCGGGCCGCGGGACGTCGTCGTGGCCGTTGCGGCGTGCGGGATCTGCGGCACCGATCTGCATATTGCCGAGGGCGAGTTCGCCCCGACCCTGCCGATCGTGCCCGGGCACGAGTTCGCGGGCGAGGTCGTCGCGCTCGGCTCGGACGTCACGGAACTTCGTGTGGGCGACCACGTGGCCGTCGACCCGTCGCTGTACTGCCACGAGTGCCACTACTGCCGCCGCGGGCGGGGCAACCTGTGTGAGCGGTGGGGCGCCATCGGGGTGACGGTGTCCGGAGGCGCCGCCGAGTACGCGGTGGCACCGGTGGCGAACTGCGTGCGGCTCCCCGAGGGTGTCTCGACCGCCGACGCCGCGCTGATCGAGCCGCTGTCATGCGCCGTGCGCGGCTTCGACGTCCTCGAGCCGCAGCTCGGCGACCACTACCTCATCTACGGGGCCGGGACGATGGGCCTGATGATGATGGAGCTGGCCAAGCGGGCGGGCGCGGCCACCGTCGACATGGTCGACCTCAACCCGAACCGGCTGGAGACGGCCAAGGAGCTGGGCTGCACGGCCACCGTCACGAGCGCCGACGAGCTGGACCGGCCCCGCGGCTGGGAGGTCGTGATCGACTGCACCGGCGTCGTCGCCGCGATTGAGGACGGGCTCGGCCGGGTGGCACCGGGCGGCACGTTCCAGCAGTTCGGCGTGGCGAACGAGGACGCCTCCGCGTCGTTCTCGCCGTACCGGATCTACAACAAGGAGATCCGGATCGTCGGGTCGATGGCCGTGCTGCACAGCTACGAGCGGGCCGCCGAACTGTTCGCCGACGGGGTGCTCCGGCCGGACGTGATGATCAGTCACCGGATGGGGCTGGACGAGTACCCGCAGGCGCTCGAGCAGTTCCGGCAGGGGATCGGGCGGAAGATCCAGGTGCACCCCTGACCCCGCCCGCTGTGCCGCCCTGCTCTGCGGACCTGCCCGTTCCGCCCCATCATCGTCGTGGGGGGAACCGTGAGCGGAGACGAGGAACTGCACGACCACTCGGCGAGTAGGGCGGCCGTGCGTCGGGAGCGGCGGTGGATGCTGCTGTTCCTCGGCGGGGGCGGGCTGGTCGGTAGCGCCGGCGCGGGGTTTCTGGCAGCACTGATCGCAGGGGGCGCGCCCCACGACCGGTGGCTGCTCGTCATCCTCACGGGACCGGCGTCGGGGTGTCGATCGCCGTGGCCGTCGGCGTCCTGCTGCTGATGCGGCGTCGCGGGGTGCCCCTGTACGAGCGCTCGGCACTGTGGGACGTGACGTACCCCGACCGCAAGAAGATCCTCCGGTCGATCCGGCGAGCCGAACCGGTGACTCCGGCACACCGCGATGTCGCACTGCGCGCTGCCCGGCAGATCGAGCGCCGACGTCGGTTGGTGTGGCTGTGGCTGGCGATCGCACTGGTGCAAGGGGCAAACGCCGTCATCCAGGACGGGGTGGCCCGGTGGCTGTATTTGGTGTCCGCAGCGTGCGCCATCGGTGCTGCCGCCGCCCAGCAGCGACTGCGGATCCAGGCCCGCCGAGCTCGTCCCGTGCTCGAGGCCCAGCAGGCGATCGGACAGTAAGTGGACAGCCTGTCCGCATGAAGGGTAGAAGTGGGCTCATTGTCCACTTCTACTTCGGGAGGCCGCCGTGCCCCACCTGCTGCACCTCGACAGCAGTGCCCGCTCCGACTCGTTCTCCCGCCGCCTCGGCGCGCGGTTCGCCGCCGGGTGGCGGGGCCGCGCACCCGCTCGGCTACACCTACCGGGACCTCGCCGCCGACCCCGTCCCGCCGATCGGGCAGGCCTGGACGGAGGTCTGCGACGAGCTGCTCCGCCGGGGGATCACGATCCCGCCCGGTATGTCGAGGTCGTGCACACCCCGGCGCAGCGCACGGCCTGGGCGGTCGTCGCCCCGCTGCTCGACGAGCTGCTCGCCGCCGACGTCGTGCTGATCGCGACACCGATGTACAACTTCTCGGTCCCCGCCGCCTTGAAGGCCTGGATCGACCAGGTGACGTTCCCGCGGATGTCGCTCGCGGGCCGGCGCTTCGTGGTGGTCTCGGCCCGCGGTGGTGCGTACGGGCCGGGCACCCCGCGGGAGCCGGTCGACCACCAGGCCCGCTACCTGCGGGACTTCCTGGACGGGCACTTCGGCGTCACGGACGCCGTGTTCGTCTCCGCGGAGCTGACCAACGCGCTGGTCGACCCGCGGCTGGCCGACCGCAGGGACGCGCACGCGGCGTCGCGGGCGGCGGCCGAGGCCGAGGTCGACCGGCTCGCCGCGGAGCTGACCGCGCCCGCGGCGGCATGAGGCCGTCGTGGAGCGGGTGGGCGCGCCGGCCGGGGGAGCGAGCACGGTGAGCGGCTGGGTGTGGCTTCTCGCGGCCGGGGTCGTGGAGATCGCGTGGGCGCAGAGCATCCCGCCGACGCGGGGGCTCACGCGCTTCTGGCCAAGCGTGCTGGGCGTCGCGCTCTGCATCGCCGTGATCTGGCTGCTCGCCCGCGCGGTGCTGGCGGGGGTGCCGGTCGGCACCGCGTACGTCGTGTTCACGGGCATGGGGGCGGCCGGCGCGGTGCTGCTCGGGGTGGTGGCGCACCACGACCGTGTCACACCGACGCGCATCGCGGCAGTGCTGCTGATCATGGCCGGAGTGGTGCTCGCCCATGCGGCGACCGCCAAATAGCCCACGGGCTGGACATGGTGGAGGAGACCGCCTTCCTCACCGATCTCGTGCTCGTGCCGCCGCCCACCGCGGCACCGTCGGGTGCACCGGCGCCGCCCGGCCCCGCGACGCGCCGTTCCCGGGCGGTCCGCGCAACCTCGCCGACGCGCTCGCCGCGACCCTCCGCGGGGTGGGCGCGGTGGTCTGCGCGGACGGCGAGATCCACGCCGCCCCGCTGGGTCACGCTCGCCGCCGACGGACCCGGTGGGCTTCCTCGACCTTCCCGGCGGACGGGCGGCGGCTCGACGAGCTGGGTGACGTCGACGGACCGGCCGGAGGGATCGGGGCGATCGGCGCCCGCGGGCTCACGTCGGTCAAGGCTCGCTACGCGCTCATGGCGGCGCTCGGCAGCGGAGATCTCGACTCGAGGAGCGCCGTGACTGGTGCTCGGCCCCGTCGCGCGGGTGCTCCTCGAGGTGATCGTGGCGCTGCTCGTCGTGGCCGTGTGCACGGGGTGACCGGACGCCGACCTAGCATCGGCGCGGTGACCGCCATTGACCCGCCGCAACGGTCCAGGGAACGGGCCGACGCGGCGCGCAACCGGGCGCGAGTGCTCGCGGCCGCGGCCGAGCTCTTCCGCAGCCGCGACCCGCGGGCGGTCACGATGGACGACGTCGCCAGGGCCGCGGGGGTCGGGCGCGCCACGCTCTACCGGCGCTACCCCGACGTCGGGTCGATCGCGGTGGCCCTGCTCGACGAGCACGAGCGGGACCTGCAGGAACGGCTGCTGCGCGGCGACCCGCCACTCGGGCCCGGTGCCCCGCCCGCCGAGCGGCTCGCGGCCTTCTACGCGGCGATGGTGGAACACCTGGACCGCCACCTGCCGCTGGTGCTCGGCGCCGACTCCGGCGCATCGAGGTTCGAGGTCGGCTCGTACGGGTTCTGGCGCGCGCACGTGCGGGCCCTGCTGGTGGACGCCGCCGTGCCCGGGCCGGACGTGCTGGTGGACGCGTTGCTCGCCCCGCTCGCGGCCGAGGTGTTCCAGTACCAGCGGGAGCGCGGGTTGGCGTCGGCCGAGATCGCGGCCGGGCTGCGCCTCCTGGCGTTCCGCGTGGTCGCCGCCGGCTGACCAGGACGGCACAGTGGCCGCACACGGCGCCGGCGGTGTGTGCGGACCGTACCCGGTGTGTGCCGTGTGGATTCCCCTCGGTCAGGGGCCGACGCGGATGTCCATGCCCGGGCCGAGCGGCAGCCCGAATGCGTAGAACACCGTGAGGATCAACGCCCAGGCCAGCCAGAACGGCACCACGAACGGCACCATCTTCGCGATCACGGTGCCGAGACCCGCCGAGGGCTGGTAGCGCCGCACGAACGTCAGCAACACGATCATGTACGGGTTGAGCGGGGTCATCACCTGGGTGGCGGCGTCGCCGACCCGGAACGCCGCCTGGGTGAACCCGGGTTCGTAGCCCAGCAGGAGGAACAGCGGCACGAACACGCTCGCCATCAGGGTCCACAGGCTCGACCCGGACACGATGAAGAGGTTGAGCATCGAGGCGAGCACGATGAACCCGAGGATCGCCGGGTAGCCGGTGAGGCCGATGTTCTCCAGCAGCCGGGCGCCGGTCACCGCGAGCCACGCCCCGATGTTCGTCCAGCTGAACAGCGCGATGAACTGGCCGAGGATGAACGCCAGCACGATGAAGCCGGACAGCCCTTTCAGCGCCCGCCCCATCAGCATCGGCACGTCGGCGCCGCTGCGGATCGTGCCCGCCGCGATCCCGTAGGCCAGGGCGGGGCAGAAGAACGCGAGGAACACCAGCGTGACGACCGAGCTCAGCAGCGGCGACGACGGCAGGTAGCCACCGGTCTCGTTGCGCAACGGCGAGCCGGGCACCAGCGCCAGTGCCAGGATCGCAGCGGTCAGCACGAGCAGCACCACACCGGCCACCCGGAGCCCCCGGCGCTCGGCGGGCGTCACCTCGGCGCGTATCTGCTCGCCGTCACCGTCGTCGTCGCGCTCGACCTCCTCGGCCGGGAACCCGGCCCGGACCAGTCCGGGTTCCACCACCTTCGCGATGATGAACCCGGCGAGGAGGCTGAGCACCACCGCCGAGACGATGTTGAAGAAGTAGTTCGACACGGCGGTCACCGGCGTGCCCGCGTCGGGCAGTGTCGCGGCGACGCTGTTGGTGATCCCCGCGAACAGCGCGTCGAGGCTGGTGACGAGCAACGACGTCGAGTAGCCCGCGCCCGCGGCCGCGAAGCCACCGATCAGGCCCGCCACCGGGTGCCTGCCGGCCGCCTTGAACACGATGGCTGCCAGCGGCGGGATGATGATGAACGCGGAGTCGGCCATGATGTTGCCGCTCACCCCGATGAAACCGACCGCGTAGGGCAGCAGCGACCGCGGCGCGTTCGCGAACGCCAGCCGGATGAGCGCGGTCAGCATGCCCGTCCGTTCCGCGAGACCGACCGCGAGCATGATCGTGACGACGGTCTGCAGCGGCGGGAAGCCGATGAAGTTCTCGGCGAGGCCCGTGAAGAAGAACTGCGTGCCTTCCGCGGTGAACGCACCGCGGATCGCCGTGACCTCGCTCTCGCCGGGGATCTGCACGCTCACCCCGAACGCCGCCATCACCGTGGACAGCACGGCCACCACGAGGGTGAGCAGGGCGAAGAGGATGAACGGCTCCGGAAGCCGGTTGCCGACCCGCTCGATCCAGTCGAGCACCCGATCGAGCCGGTTGCGGTCGGTTGAGCTGGTCGTGGTCACGGGCGACCTCCAGGCATCCGGCGAGCGGTGGGTCGTACGTTCAGTCGAAGAACCGGGGGACGTCGAGCGGGCCGCCCGCCGCGTCGAACTCCGCGTGCACCGCGGCCCGCAGGTCGGCGTCGGCCAGGTAGTCGGCGGCGGTGAGGGCCAGGCCGAGCGTCCCGTCCCGGACCGCGCGGTCACCGGCGGGCGACGCCGACGCCGCGGCGAACTCGACGGTGTGCAGCGCCTCGGTGGGCTCGGACACCGCGATCATGGGATGGATGGCGGGCATCCGGTAGCTGAGGTTGCCCAGGTCGGTGGAGCCGGTGAGGAACTCGGGCACCACCCCGAGCGGCAGCGGCGTGCGCCCGCAGGGCTCCTGGTTGACCGCCCAGCGCCCGGCGAGGGCGGTGTTGAAGCGGATCGGTAGGTAGGGCGGCTGCCGGTCCCAGTGCAGTTCAACGGTGCAGCCGTGCATCGCGGCGGCGCCGCGGGCGATGTCGGCCGTCCGGTCGGCGAGGTCGCGCAGCGTCGCGGGGTCGGCGGAGCGGAGGTAGAACAGCAGCGCAGCCCGCTCGGGCACGACGTTCGGACGGGCCCCGCCGTCGGTGAAGATCCCGTGCACCCGGTCGCTGCCGGGCAAGTGCTGGCGCAGCGCCGCGACGCCCTGGTAGGCGGCGACGGCCGCGTCGAGCGCGTTGCGGCCCATGAACGGCTGGGCGGACGCGTGCGCGGCGACCCCGTGGAACACCATCTCGAGCTGACGGCGACCCAGGAACGGATGCAGGGCGATGTCGTGGGTGAACGGGTGCAGCATGATCACCGCGTCGACGTCGTCGAAGACGCCCGCCCGCGCCATCGTCTCCTTGCCGCCGCCGCCCTCCTCGGCGGGGGTGCCGATGAGCGACACCCGGCCGCCCACCCGCTCCGGCACGTCGGCGGCCGCCAGGAACGCACCGACCGCGGTGGAACAGATGATGTTGTGGCCGCAGCCGTGGCCGATCCCCGGCAGCGCGTCGTACTCGGCGAGCACCGCGATGTGCGGCCCGCCGGAGCCGCTGCCGGCGATCAGCGACGTCTCCAGCCCGCCGACGCCGACCTGCGCGGAGTGCCCGTGCCGCTCCAGGAGCTCCACGACCGTCCGCACCGACCGGTGCTCGGCGAACGCCTCCTCGGGGTGCGCGTGCAGGTCGTGGCTGAGCTCCACCAGCTCGTCGCCGTGCTCGGTGACGCGCTGCTGCACGGCGGCCCGCAGCTCCTCCGGCGCCCCGCGGTGCGCCGACCCGACGGGCTCCGCCTGCCGCACTGCGCGGGCCGTGGTGGCGGTGAGGGAGCGGAGGAAGCTGTCGTCGGGGGGCGACGGCCGGGTCGCGTCGGGGTCGCGCATGATCCGGGACCCTAACCCGATCCGGGCCGGGAAGCACCCGGTCCGGACGGCAGCAAGGTGGCGATACTGCCATTGGACGGCAGTATCGCCACCTTGCTGGCACGCGCGGCGGGGTCAGGCCACCTCATTCGGTCTCCGGAGGGACGACCGGTCGCCCGGCCTGCTTCCAGGCCTTGATGCCGCCGTCGAGGTGGGCGACGTCGGTGTACCCGAACTGCGCGAGAACGGCCGCGGCCAGCGCCGAGCGGCCGCCGGACGCGCAGTAGAGGATGGTGCGCCGAGTGGGGTCGAACTCGGAGCGGTGATAGGGGCTGCTGGGGTCCGCCCAGAACTCCAGCATCCCCCGGGGGGCATGGACCGCGCCGTCGATCATGCCGTCGTTCGCCAGCTCCGCCGGCTCGCGCAGGTCGACGAGGACCGCAGCACGCGCGTGTTCCTCGGCCACCTGATCGGGAGTGAGGTTCTCGACCCGGGACTTCGCGTCGGCGACGAGCTGGGCGGCTGTGGTGGCCATCGTTCCTCCAGTGGCTCGGTCCTCGATGGGAGAACCGAGCGTGGCCCGACGGCCGACGCGCAACATCCGCCATCGTGCCGTGTTCTCCGGCCGCTATTGCCGTACTTCCGGCGGTCGCGCGGGGAGATCGATCAGACCGAGCTCGGCTGCGCGCCGAGCGCCCACCACCCGTGACGAGCAGCCGAGCTTCCCGAGGAGGTTACGCACGTGCATGTCGACGGTGCGGGTGCTGAGGAACAGTTCCTGGGCGATCTGGCGGTTGGTCCGCCCGCCTGCCAGCAGGCGCAGCACCTCCCGCTCCCGGCGGGTGAGGCCGGCGGGGTCGAGCGACCGGGCGGCGAGACGTCCCAGCCGCCGGTCGACCTGCTCGCCCATCTGTGCGAGTGCGGTCGCGCAGCTGCGCATGAGCGGCTTGGCCCCGAGGTGCCGCGCCGTCCGGTACGCGCTGGTGATGGTCTCGATCGCCGCGCTCCGGTCCCCCTGCACGGCCAACGCCGTGCCCCGGCGCAGTTGGGAGAGCCCCCGCTCGAACGGTGCAGTGATGCCGTGCAGCAGGTCCACCGCCCGGCCGAACTGGGTCGACGCCTGCGCGGGGTCGCCGTACGCCGCGCCCAGCTCGCCGCTCGCGTGGGCGAGGGCCGACAGCACCTTGGCGGTGCTGTTCTGCGTGGCCGCGCCCGCGAGCAGGCGGTGGCAGCGCGCCACGCCTTCGCGGTCGCCGCGCTCGGCGAGATACGTCGCAGCCCAGCGAAGGGCGGGCAGCGCGTAGTGCCATTCCTCCTTCGCGAGGCAGCGCTCCACCATCGTCGAAACAGCGTGCCGCGCCCCCGCCTCGTCACCGTCGAGGACGGCGGCCATCGCCATGCCCCATGTCGCGCCCACCTCGAGGCCGAAGATCTCGTTGCTGCGGCCGAACGCGGCGGCATGTCGCAGCGGCGCCCGAGCGCGCCGCCGGTCGCCGCGAAGTGCGCCTATCAACCCCGACTCCTCATGCGCGACCATCCGGTGCAGGGGCGAGGACCGATCGTCGTCGAGGACCTCGCTGCAGATCGCGAGCGCCCGGTCCCAGTCCCCCATCAGTCGCACCACCGGAGACGTGCACACGAAACACGCCTGCGCCAGCTCGGTGAAACCGTGCGTACGGCACAGCTCGACGGCCGAGCCGTACGCGTCGGCCGCCGCCGCGTAGTCGGCCGCGTACTCCAGGGCTTCGCCCAGCTCGTAGTAGGCCTCCCCGGCGACTTCGGTGAGCTGCCGTGCCAGGGCGAGCTCGAGTCCGGACCGGGCGAGTTCCACCCCACGGCGCCCGTCTCCGAGCGCGGCGCGAATGGCGCCTGCAGGGCAAGGGCGTGTGCCTGGACGTCGGTACGGCCCGCCGCCGCGGCATCGTCGGTCGCGGCCACGGCCTGTTCCAATGCCTTCGACAGGTGCGCCGCGGCTTTCAGCTGCTCGGCCAGCGTGAGGCGTTCGGCCGCTGCGTCACCGCGCAGTCCCGCCGCCGCGAACGCCTCGGCCGCCGCCTCCCGCGCCGTGACCGCTTCCGGCAGATCACCGAGCAGCTCGGCGGCATTGGCGAGTCGTCGCTGCGCCCGACCGGCACGCTCCATGTCGCCACCGGACCGGCGGATCCGGGCGACCGTGGTCCAGGTCTCCACGGCCGACTCGAGTTCCCCGCCCAGCTCGGCGCAGTCCGCGAGACACTCGAGCACCGTCGTTCGCTCGTCCGGCTCGGCGTCGTCGGGCCAGATGGCGAGCGCCCGCTGGGCCAGGACGGCGGCGTCCCGGTAGGCGTGCACGGCGCAGCAGCGTTCGGCGGCCGCGAGCAGCAGCGGTCGCGCCCGCTCGGGTTCGCGTGCGGCCAACCAGTGCTCCGCGATCACTTCGGGCGGCGCGCCGCGCGCGGTGAGGTGCTCGGCGACCAGCCGGTGATGACCGCGCCGCCGCGCCCAGGGGACGGTGCGGTACAGCGCGTCCCGGACGAGCGCGTGCCGAAACACCGCCGAGCAGGCCGTCCGTTCGCTGAGCAATCCGGCGTCGAGCAGCTCGTCGACATCCGACGGCGGGACGAGATCGGCGAGCACGGGGAGATCGACCCGCACACCCAGCACGGCGGCGAGCTCCACCGCCGAGCCGTGCCGGCGTCGAAGGGCTGCCGTGCGGACCAGCACCGCGTCCAGCACGCTGTCGGGCAGCGGCAGTACGGCGGCGTCGTCGAGGTCGAGCGTGCCGTCGCGCTCACGCAGGGCGCCCGCCTCGACCAGGGCGGCAACGAGCTCCTCGACGAAGAACGGCAGCCCCGCCGCCCTGTCGTGCACCGCCGCGACGAAGCCTGCGGAGGGAGTTCCATCGACGAGCCCGGCGAGCAGCGCACCCGTCTCCTCGGCGGTGAGCGGGGCGAGCGCGAACTCATGGAAACCGCCGTTGCGCCGCAGCTCGGTCCGCATCCGGCGGACGGGGTGCGCGCGCGGCAGCTCCTCACTGCGGTAAGTGGCCAGCAGCAGCACCGGCTCGTCCGCCAGCGAGGACGCGAGTACGGGCACCAGCTCGGCGGTGGCGGCACTGGCCCAGTGGAGGTCCTCCAGCACGACCACCGCCGGCTGCTGCCGCGCGATGTCGCGCAGGGTGCGTCGGACGGCCGCGACCAGGGCCGGGCGATCGACGCTGCTTCCCGCTGTCGCCAGCTCGGGCAGCAGCGCCCTGGCGTGGTCGGCGAGCGCGGCATCGCCGAACTGGTCGGACACGGCGCGGAGGACCTCTGCGACCGGGGCGTAGGCGCCCGCACCGGCCGAGGCGGCGCCGCGGAGGACACATCCGGCCCAGTCGGCGAGTGTCTCGGCGACGAGCCGGCTCTTGCCCACACCGGCGTCCCCGCTGACCAGGACCAGGCCACCGCAGCCGCGCCGGCAGTCCGCGAGTGCGGCTTCCAGCCCCGCCCGCTCGAGCGTCCGGCCGACCAGCGGCGACCGCGTGAGCACGGGTGAAGTCTAGGCCTGGGCGGGCCGGGCGCCACCCTGATCGACGCCTGTACTACCGCGGCAGCTCGTCGATCGCCCGCTGGATCCGCTTGATCGACACCGGGTACCGGGTGCGCATCGGGTGCGCGTACAGGCCCACCCGCAGCTCCTCGATCATCCAGCGGATCTCCTGCAGAGCGGGCGACGGTTCCACGCCCGGAGGGAGCGCGGCCAGCTCGGCCGCGTACTCGTCGGCCACCACGCCCACCTCGGCCGTCCAGGCCGCGTCGCGGGCCGGGTCGACGCGCAGCTTCTCGATCCGCCGCTCCACGGCCTCCAGGTACCGCGCCACGTCGGCCAGCCGCTTCGCACCCGCCGCCGCCGCGAACCCGGGGCCGACGAGCGCGTCCACCTGCGCGGTGATGTCGGCGACGCCCGCGCGGAACGCCGGTGCCCGCGTATCGCTGAGCAGGGCCTGCACGCGGTGCCACACGGTGAGCACACCGCGCACGGCCTGCAGCACCTGCAGCGTGGTGGACGCCAGCCGCTCGGCGAAGAGCCTGCGCAGCCGGGCGTAGGACCGCTCGTCCCAGGCCGGCCCGCCGGCCGCGGCAATCAGGGCGTCGGCCGCCGAGGTGACGCAGTCGTCGAGCAGCGCGGCCACCGAGCCGTGCGGGTTGCGCGACAGCGCCAGCTTGGCGGCGTTGTCCAGGCCGCGCTGCACCTGCTTCTGTGGGGACGGCGTGCCGAGCAGCAGGAGCCGCCGGACCCCGCGGTGGTGCGCCGGGTCGCGCTCGGTGGCCGTCGGAAACACGCGGACGTCCGCGCTCGATCCGCGGTCGATCAACCCGGGGTAGCCGGTGACGACGTGGCTGCCGCGCCGCACGTTGTGCTCGCGGGGGAGCGTGTCGATCGACCAGGTGGCGAGCCCGGTGCGTTCGATGTCGACGCCCGCGGCGGCCAGCTCCTCGCGCACCTTCGGGGCGAGCCTGCGGCGCAGCACCTCCAGGTCGGTGCCGGTGGCGACCTCGCGGCCGGCCTCGTCCACCACCCGGAACGTGACGGTGAGGTGCTCGGGCAGCCGGTCGAGCTCCCACGCCTCGCGCGGGATGTCGACGCCGCGCATCCGGCCCAGCTCGCGCTCCAGCCCGTCGAGCAGCGGCTCGTCCCCGGCCCGCATACGGGTGAGCACGGCGCGGGCGTGGTCGGGGGCGGGGGAGAACAACCGGCGCAGCTGCTTGGGCAGCGTGCGGATCAGCGCGGTGACGAGCTCCTCGCGCAGCCCCGGCACCTGCCACGTGAACGGGGTGGGGTCGATCTGGTGCAGCGCGGCGACCGGGACGTCCACCGTGACGCCGTCGGTGCGCGCGCCCGGCTCGAACGCGTACGACAGCGGCAGCGTCAGTCCGCCCGCCTCGACGTGGTCGGGGTAGGACTCCCGGCTCACCTCGGCGGCCTGCGCGGTGCGGACCATCTCCTCGGTGAAGTCGAGCAGGTCCGGGTGCTTGCGGGAGGTCTTCTTCCACCACGAGTCGAAGTGCCGCCCGGAGACGACGTCGGCCGGGATCCGTTCCTCGTAGAACGCGACCAGCGTCTCCTCGTCGACCACCAGGTCGCGGCGCCGGGCGCGGTGCTCCAGCTCCTCGACGTCCTCCAGCAGCTCGCGGTTGGCGTGGAAGAACCGGTGGCGGGTCTCCCAGTCGCCCTCGACGAGCGCGTGCCGGATGAACAGCTCACGGGAGGTCTCCGGGTCGATCCGCCCGTAGTCGACGTTGCGGCCCACGACGATCGGGATCCCGTGCAGCGTCACGCGCTCGACCGCGACGGCGGCGGCGCGCTTGCGCGACCAGTGCGGCTCGGAGTACGTCCGCTTGACCAGGTGCCCGGCCAGTGGCTCGATCCACTCCGGCTTGATCCGGGCGACGGTGCGGGCGAACAGCCGCGAGGTCTCCACCAGCTCGCCGGCCATCACCCAGCGCGGCTGCTTCTTCGCGAGCGCCGAGCCGGGGAAGATCATGAACTTCGCGCCCCGCGCGCCGAGGTACTCGCGCGTCTCGGCCTCACGCAGCCCGACCTGGGACAGCAGACCCGACAGCACCGCCTGGTGGACCCGGTCGGCTTGCGGGGGATGGAAGCCGGCGGAGCCTGCGGAGCCGGCGGGGCGGGTGGAAGGAGCATCGGAATCGTTGGGCGTCATTCCGGCGTTGCGGGCAGCCTGGCGCAGCTGGGCGTGCAGGTCCTGCCACTCGCGGATGCGCAGGTAGTGCAGGAACTCCTCGCGCAGCAGCCGGCGGAACCTGTTGCCGGTGAGCGCCTCGCGCTGCTCGCCGACGTAGCGCCATAGGTTGAGGAACGCGAGGAAGTCGGAACCGTCCTCGGCGAACCGCGCGTGCTTCTCGTCCGCGGCCTGGCGTTGCTCCGTGGGCCGCTCCCGCGGGTCCTGGACGCTCAGCGCGGCCGTGATCACGAGCACCTCGCGCAGGCAGCCGGTGCGGTCGGCCTCCACGAGCATGCGGCCCAGCCGCGGGTCGACGGGCAGCGACGCGAGCGCGCGGCCGACGGCCGTGAGCCGGTGCTTGCCCTCGAGCGCTCCCAGCTCCTGCAGCAGCGCGAGGCCGTCGCCGACGGCGCGGGCGTCCGGCCGCTCGACGAACGGGAACTCGGTGAGCTCGCCGAGGTCGAGGGAGATCATCTGCAGGATGACCGACGCCAGGTTGGTGCGCAGGATCTCGGGGTCGGTGAACTCCGGGCGCGCGTCGAAGTCGTCCTCGCTGTAGAGGCGGATGCAGATGCCGTCGGCGACGCGGCCGCACCGGCCCGCCCGCTGGTTGGCACTGGCCTGCGAGACCTTCTCGATCGGCAGCCGCTGCACCTTCAGCCGCCGCGAGTAGCGGGAGATGCGCGCGGTGCCCGGGTCGACGACGTAGCGGATGCCGGGCACGGTCAGCGACGTTTCGGCGACGTTGGTGGCCAGCACCACCCGGCGACCCGGATGTGGGGCGAACACCCGCTGCTGCTCGGCCGTGGACAGCCGCGCGTAGAGCGGCAGTACCTCCGTGCGGGGGAAATTCCGTTTGGTCAATGCGTCGGCGGTGTCGCGGATCTCGCGCTCGCCGGGGAGGAACACGAGGATGTCGCCGTCGCCCTCGCGCTGCAGCTCGGC
This sequence comes from Pseudonocardia nigra, assembly GCF_019396355.1. Classification (GTDB taxonomy): domain Bacteria; phylum Actinomycetota; class Actinomycetes; order Mycobacteriales; family Pseudonocardiaceae; genus Pseudonocardia; species Pseudonocardia nigra. The sequence continues at coordinate 49,662 of NZ_JAHKRK010000011.1, read as the reverse complement.
CACGGCGTCGCCGATGGCGTCGAGCTGGTCGCGGTCGGGGTCGTGGTCCGGGTCGTCGAGATCGACAATCGGCCGGTAGCGGATCTCCACCGGGTAGCTGCGCCCGGAGACCTCGACGATCGGCACCGGGGTGCCCAGGGCGTGCGCGAAGTGGTCGGCGAACCGCTCGGGGTCGATCGTCGCCGAGGTGATGACGACCTTGAGATCGGGGCGCTTCGGCAGCAGCCGGGTGAGGTAACCAAGGATGAAGTCGATGTTGAGGCTGCGCTCGTGGGCCTCGTCGATGATCAGCGTGTCGTACTGGCGCAGCATCCGGTCGCCGGTGAGCTCGGCGAGCAGGATGCCGTCGGTCATCAGCTTGACCAGTGTGTTGTCGCCGACCTGGTCGGTGAATCGGACCTTCCAGCCCACGACGTCGCCCAGCTCCGTGCCGAGCTCGTCGGCGATGCGGGACGCCACGGTGCGGGCGGCGAGCCGCCGCGGCTGGGTGTGCCCGATGGTGCCGCGGACGCCACGGCCCAGCTCGAGGCAGATCTTGGGGATCTGCGTGGTCTTACCGGAGCCGGTCTCGCCGGCGACGATCACGACCTGGTGGTCGCGGATCGCGGCGGCGATGTCCTCGCGCCTGGCGCTGACGGGCAGCGCCTCGGGGTAGGAGATCGCGGGGACGGCGGCGCGCCGCGCGGCGACGCGCCGCTCGCCGGTGTCGGCGGCGGCGGCGATGCTCGCGAGGGCCTTGCCGCGCGCGGCGCCGTCGCGGGTGCGGCGGGCGGTGTCGAGGCGGCGGGCGAGCCGGTGCTCGTCGCGCAGCGGCAGGTGCGGAAGGCGCTGTGCCAGCTCGGCGACGTCGGCGTCGGCACCGGCGAACGACGGGAGCGGGGCCTCGTCCTCGCGGGCGCCCGGCACCTCCGCCTGGCGCGATCGCGGCCTGCGGCGCCGCGGCTTGCGGGAGCCTCGCTGTCCGCCGGGGTCGCCGCGGCCGTCCCGGGCAGGGACGGTGGACGGGTCGGCCGGCGCGGGGCGCGTGTCAGTGGCTCGGGCCGCGGGAGAGGACATCGTCCGACCAGTCTGCCTGGGAACGGCGGTCAGACCGACCGCAGGGTGGGTGTGATCTCGTCGGCGACCGCGTCGTCGGCCGCCGGGTGCTCGACGAGGGCCAGCACCCGGTTGGCGAGGAAGCGGGCCGTCCGCACGGTGCTGCCGCCACGGGTGGTCTCGCTGACCTCGACGACGCCGCGCGAGTGCGTGATGCCCACGCGCCGCCCGGCGCGGGTGGCGGTGATCTCGTAGGTGCGGGTGGTGCCGCTGCCGGCGTCGATGACGATCTCGACTCGGTCGCCCTTCATGGCTGTGGCCGTCCTCGTGCCTCGGGTGCTCTGTGGAAGTGATGGGGGTGGTGGGGGCGGCGCTGTCGGGAACAGCGCCGCCCGGGCGGCCACGTCGGACGGCGGTGGGAAGGCGCCGGACGCAGCAGGTCGGTGAGGGTATCCGAGCCGGGCGCTGGTCGCCTCGCGGCGAGTGGCACACCGCAGCTCCAGCCGAACGGTATTCCGCGGCGGCTCTTGTAATTGAGACCCGGGGACACAGGTCGCCCGGCTCGGACAGTCCTTCCAACCCCCCGGCCCCGCGGATTGTTCCCGGGACCGAGAGGCAGTTGTCCGAACCGGGCGCTGGTCGCCTCGCGGCGAGTGGCACACCGCGGTTTCAGCCGAACGATCGTCCGCGGCGGCGCTTGTCATGTGAGACCCGGGGACACAGGTCGCCCGGCTCGGACAGCCGCTTCAACGGGGGAAGCGACGGGTTCATTCCCGGGCGCGGCCCAGGGCGTGTCTGGTGGATCTGGGTCGATGGGCTCGGTGATCTGGGCGCCGAGAGCGCGATCCACGGTCCGCCAGACACGCCCTAGGGTCGAGCCGTGATCGACGACCTTGCGGAGCGGCTGCGGGCCGCCCAGACCGACGGCACCCGGCTCGACAGGACCGAGGCCGCGGAGTTCGACATCGAGACCGGGCACGGCGTCCAGGACGCCGGGCGCGCGCTGCGGATCGCCGCGGGCGACCGGCTCGCCGGTCGGAAGGTGGGGGTGACGTCGGCGGCGGCGCAGCAGGCGATCGGGGCGGAGGAGCCGGTCGCCGGCTACCTGATGGCGTCGACGGTCGTGCCGGCCGGTGCCCCGTTCGACTGCGCGGGGCTCGTGGCGCCACGGGTGGAGGTGGAGGTCGCGTTCGTGCTGGCCGCGCCGCTGCAGGGCGCAGACCTGACGCCGTCGGACGTGCTGGCGGCCACGAAGCACCTCGCCCTCGCGCTCGAGGTCGTCGACAGCAGGTGGGAGGGCGGGCCGGCGAGCGTCGGCGCGCTGGTCGCCGACGACGTGAGCGCGGCGGGCGTGATCCTCGGCGCCGAGGCCGACCCGGCCGCCCCCGACCTGCCCGGGCTGCGGGTCACCGCGCGGATCGGGGACGCGACGGTCACCGGCGACGCGGGCAACGTGCTCGGGGACCCGGCCCGGGCCGTCGCCTTGCTGTGCGCCGACCTGCACCGGCGGGGCGAGCGGCTCGAGGCGGGCGACCTGGTGCTGAGCGGCGCACTCGTCGGCCCGACACCGTTCGCCCCGGGCGACACGGTGGTCGCGGACTTCGGCGCGCTGGGCACGTTGGAGGCGCGCTTCACCGCGGGGGACACCGCCGCCAGGTGAGCCGCCGCTGTGGCCCCGGCCCGGTGCGAGCAAGGTGGCGATGCTGTCGCCCAGTGGCAGTATCGCCACCTTGCTGCCACTCCGGACCGCGCCGCATCGGGGCTACAGCGCCGCCAGTACCCCGTCGGTGAACGCCGGCCACGCCTCTATCGCCCAGGGACCGAAATCGCGGTCCGTCAGCACCACGCAGGCCGCGCCGGCGTCGGGGTCGACCCACAGGAACGTCCCGGACTGGCCGAAGTGCCCGAACGTCCGCAGTGAGCTGTGCTCGCCGGTCCAGTGCGGGGACTTGCCGTCGCGGATCTCGAACCCGAGGCCCCAATCGTTCGGCTTCTGCCGCCCGTAGCCGGGGAGGATGCCGTCGACGCCCGGGAAGGCGACCGTGGTGGCCTCGTCGAGGGTGTTCCGGTGCACGAGGGTGGGCGCCTGCAGCTCGGCGGCGAACCGGGCCAGGTCGGCGCAGGTGGAGACGGCGGCGGCGGCGGGGGAGCCCTCGAGGCGGGTGGCCTCCATCCCCAGCGGGACGAGCACGGCCTCGTGGAGGTACTGCGCGAAGGGCATGCCGGCCGCGGCGGCGACCGTCTCGCCGAGCACCTCGAACCCGACGTTGGAGTAGATCCGCTTCGCGCCGGGCTGGGCCTGCACGACCCCGTCGGAGAACGACAGGCCCGAGGTATGCGCCGCGAGGTGGCGGACGGTGGATCCCTCCGGGCCCGCCGGGGTGTCCCATTCGACGGCGCCCTCCTCCACCGCGACGAGCAGCGCGTAGGCCGCGAGCGGCTTGGTCACCGACGCCAGCCGGAACACCCGGTCCGGCTCGCCCGCGGTGGCGAGTACGGTGCCGTCGGCCGCCACGACGGCGGATGCGGCGTGCCCGACCGGCCAGTCCAGTACCGCTCCTGCGGCGGCTCGCAGGTCAAGCATCGCCGTACACCGGGATCGTCGCGCCGCTGATCGGGGCGGCGTCCGGGCCGCAGAGAAACGCGATCACCTTGGCGATCGCCGCCGGGGCGACGGCGCGGGCGGCCTGCTCCGGTGACATCCAGCTGCGGTTCGCCGGCGTGTCGATCGTGGACGGCAGCACAGCGTTGACCCGGATCCTCTCCGCGCGCAGCTCGTCGGCCAGCAGCGCGGTGAGCCGGACGACAGCGGCCTTGCTCGTGGCGTGTGCGACCGGGGCCGGGCCCGTTACCGCCGTCTTCGACCCGACGGTGACGATCGCGCCGCCGCCTGCCGCGGCCAGCCGCGGGGCGGCCGCCTGCGCCGTCCACAGGGCGGAGCCGAAGTTGGAGCGCCAGAGCGCGTCGAGCTGCTCCTCGTCGACGTCGGCGAGCTTCCCGGGCGTGAAGCCGCCGGCCAGCCCGACGAGTGCGGTCGGGGTCACCGGCAGGGCGTCGATCTCGGCGAACGCCGCGTGCACCGCAGCCCGGCGGGCGAGGTCGACGGGCACGGCGTGCACCCCGTCCTGGTCGGCGAGCGCGGAGAGCCGGTCACCGGGCAGGTCCAACGCCACCACGGGCCGGCCCGCCTCCCGGAAGTCCGCCACCACGGCGTGGCCGAGGGCGCCGGCCGCGCCCGTCACGATCACTGCGTCCACCCGGCCATCCTGCCTCTCCGGTGCGATGCTCGCGCAGTGGCACGGGCGTGGGTCGGGACATCGGGCTGGCGCTACCCGCCGTGGCGCGGCACGTTCTACCCGCCCGGGCTGGCGCAGCGGCGGGAGCTGGAACACCTGTCGCGGCAGGTCACCAGCATCGAGATCAACGGTTCCTTCTACTCGCTCCAGCGGCCGGAGAGCTACCGGGCGTGGGCCGCGGAGACGCCCGACGACTTCCTGTTCGCCGTCAAGGGCGGCCGCTTCATCACCCATCTCAAGCAGCTGCGCGACGTGGGGACACCGCTGGCCAACTTCCTCGCCTCCGGGGTCCTCGCGCTCGGGCCGAAGCTCGGTCCGCTGCTGTGGCAGCTCCCGCCGCGCCTGCGGTTCGACCCGGCGCGGATCGGGGGGTTCCTCGCGATGCTGCCGCGCAGCACCGGCGCTGCCGCCGAGCTCGCGACCGGCCACGACGAACGTCTCGACGGTCGGGCGTACACCGCCACCGACGCGGACCGCCCGCTGCGGCACGCCCTCGAGGTGCGCCACCCCAGCTTCTGCACCGCGGCGTTCGTCGAGCTGTTGCGGGAGCACGACGTGGCGCTGGTCGTCGCGGACACCGCCGGCACCTGGCCGCACCTGGAGGACGTGACCAGCGACTTCGTCTACGTCCGCCTGCACGGCGACGCCGAGCTCTACACCAGCGGCTACACGCCCGAGGGGCTCGACGCGTGGGCGGCGAAGGTGCGGGCATGGCGGGCCGAGGAGGCGCCCACCGGCGAGCACACCGTCGCCGCCGCCGCGCCGCCGCGGCCGGAGGGGCGCGACGTGTACGTCTACTTCGACAATGACGCCAAGGTGCACGCCCCGTTCGACGCGATCGGCCTCGCGCGGCGGCTGCACGGTTGATCGCCGCCCGGTCGGGGGTACAGCCCAGCGTGGACCAGGACGAGCAGACGGCCCCGCGCGACCGCCTCGCGGCGCAGGTGGCCGAGTTGGCCAGGGACCGGGGCATCACGATCGGGGCGGCGGAGTCGCTCACCGGCGGGATGGTCGCGAGTCCGCTGGCGGCCGCCGAGGCGTCGAGCGAGTGGTTCCGCGGCTCGCTCGTGGCCTACGCCAGCGAGGTCAAGCACGCGGTGCTCGGGGTGCCCGAGGGCCCGGTGGTCAGCGCCGATGCGGCGCGGGCGATGGCCGCGGGCGCGCGCAAGCTGCTGGGCGCGGACGTCGCCGTCGCCGCGACCGGCGCCGGCGGGCCGTCGTCCCAGGACGGGCAGGAACCCGGAACCGTCTTCATCGCCGTCGACGACGGCGCGGAGCAGCGCGTGCGGCACCTGCAGCTCGACGGCGACGACCCGGCCGCGATCTGCGAGGCGGCGGCGGAGGCTGCGCTGGAGATGCTGGTGACGGAGCTGCGCGGGGAGCGCGGCGACTGAGCGGGCCCCGGGGACCACCGGCCGACCCAGGGGTGTGTCCGGAGCACCCTTTCGGTCACTCGGGGCGCGGCTCAGGCGGGCGCCGAGGCCGTCCTGGCCGTCCGGTGCGCCACGAGCATCCGCCTGCCCACCACCATCAGCGCCGCCGCCGCGAGCATCGTGACGGCGCCGACCAGCCATGCCGTCGCGAACGAGCCGTGGGTGGCGACGAACCCGAACCCGACCGGCCCGACGAAACCGCCCGCGTACACGCCCATCTGCGCGATCGACGACGCCGCAGCGGGCGCCGACGGGTTCAGCCGGACCACCGCGAACTGCAGCAGCCCCGGCCACGACCACCCGAGCCCGAAGCCCAGGATCGTGCCGATCACCAGCGCCGGCGTGCCGGGCACGGCGAGCAGGGCCAGCCCGCCCGCTCCGAGCAGCAGGCTGCCGGCCACGACCGCCACGTGCCGGCCGCTGCGCCGGTCCGCGAGCCAGCCGCTGACCAGCCGCACCGTCAGCCCGACCACGCTGCCCATCGTCAGGACCAGGCCGGCGAGCCCCGGGGCGATGCCCCGTTCCACGGCCGAGACGACGAGGAAGATGCCCAGCGCGTTCGCCGCGGCCGCGCCGAGCCCGGCGGCGACCGCGATCACGGCCAGCGCCGCGGTGGCGCGTTCCCCGGGCGCCGCCGCGGCCCGGCGCCTGCCCGGTGCGTTCGGCGGGGCGACGAGCAGCGCGCACAGCGCGAGTACTGCACCGATGCCGTATGCCCAGCGCCACCCGACGGTCAGGGCGACGGCGGGCACCGCGATCCCGGCCAGCAGTGTGGCCAGCGGGATCGCGGCCTGCTTGATGCCGAACGACAGGCCGAGGCGCTCCGCCGGGACGTACCGCGCGAGCGTCAGGTTCGACGACAGCTGCCCGAGGACGTTGCACCACGCGCTGCACAGCAGGATCGCCACGAGGACGGCGGCGGAGTCGGCGAACAGCGCGATCGCGGCCATCGTGGCGGCCACCCCGACGATCGCGGCCCGGCTGGTGGGACCCGAGCCGAACCGCTCGACGAGCCGGCCGCACGGCAACGACGCGAGCGCGCTGATCCCGAAGTAGAGCGCGACCACGAGCCCGATGCCGGCCGTGTCGAAGCCCAGCTCGGCGGAGATCTGCACCGTCAGCGCGCCGGTGAGGAAGACCGGGAGCACCGCGGCCGTGGTGGTCGTGACCGCCCCGACCGCCGCCCGCACCGCACCTGCCATTTGAGCAATGCTAAGCGCCTCCGACGACGGGGAGGCGGATATCGGGCGACGCGCACAGTGGCGATGGCGACACTGCGATCATGTCCTCCCCGTTCGCCGAGGTGATCGACGCCGCTGATGTTCTCCGGTCCGTGCGCCCCGTGTCGGCCGGTGCCCCTCGTCGACGGGGGGCATGGGCGGAGTAGGGGCGCGTCGACGCGGGTGGGTGCGTGCGCGCGCTGGTCCAGCGCCACGTGCCGGCTCGCCGCGATGGCGCGTCGGGTCAGTCCTCCAGCCGGATCGCCGCACGGGGGCAGCCCCGCACGGCCTCCTCCAGCTTCGGGCGCATCGACTCCGGCGGGTTCTCGTCGAGGATGTAGAGGAAGTCGTCCTCCCGCACCTCGAAGACCTCCGGCGCGATGCCCATGCAAACGGCGTTGGACTCACACAAATCGAAGTCGACCACGACCTTCATGCCCCCATCGTGCACCCCGACGCGCGCCGGCGGCAGTCAGGACGCCCTTACTCCCGAGGTGCTCAGGCGGCGACCAGGCGTGCGTAGGCCACGACGTTGTCCGCGTACTGCCCCGTGCCGCGGTCGAACGCGCCGCCGCAGGTGATCAGCCGCAGTTCGGGGCCGTCGGTGTCGCCGTACACCCGCTCGGTCGGGAAGTCGGCCTTGGCGTAGCGGTCCACCCGGTAGGTGGCGAAGACCGCCTCGGTGCCGTCGGCGCGGCGCACCCGCACCTCGTCGCCGGGGGCGAGCTCGTGGAGCCGGGAGAACACGCCCGGCACGCCCGCGTAGTCGACGTGTGCCGCGATCACGGCCGGGCCCGTCGCCCCGGGGGTCGGGCCGAGCGTGAACCAGCCGGCCGTCAGTGCGTCCGGCGGCACCTCGAGGGCGCCCTCCGGGTCGATGCCGAGGGCGAGCAGCGGGCCGGTGTCCACCCCGATGGCGGACACGGCGAGGTTCACGGGCTCCGCCGGGGCGAGCGCCGCCACCGGGGCGGCGGCCTGCTCCGAGGGCGCGGGCGTGTGGGCGACGGGGGCGGCGGGAGCCGCGGCCGGGGCGACTGCGGGTGCCTGCTGCGGGGAACCGCAGCCCGCGAGCACCGCCGTCACCGCCGCCAGCAGGAGACCCTGCCGGATGCGGGCGTGCGTCACCGGACGGGCGTCCCTCCGGTCGCCACACCGCCCAGCGGGAACACCGCGACCTGGCGGTCCTCGGTGCCGAAGTGCTGCTCGCAGGCGACGCCGTCGTCGTCGGCGTCCAGCCGCTCGGGGTCGCCGATCCGGCTCGTGAGGGCGGCCTGCGCGTCGGCCTGGGTGGCGAAGTCGGCGCAGTCCCGGTCGACGTCGTCGTCGGCAGGGGCCGCCGCGGTGGTGGGGGTGGCTGTCGTCGTGGGTGCCGCGGGCGGGGTCGTCGTCGGCGTCTCGGGGGTGCTCTCCGACTCGGGTTCGGCGGTGGGTGTCACCGTGGTGGCCGGCGTGCCGCGGCGGGGCAGGGACTCGCAGGGGACGCCGTCGTCGTTGTCGTCGAGCTCGTGCGGGTCACCCGGCAGGTTGTCGAAGAAGGCCTGGGCGTCCTCCTGGAACTCGAAAGCACTGCAGTTGACGTCCTGCGCGGCGGCGGTGGCGGTGAGCCCCGCGCACAGTGCGGTGGTCAGCGCGGCGACGAGCGCCGCCACGCGGGCGCGACGGGAGACGAGCATGGGGGAGCGTCCTTCCGGGGTGGTTCCGGGGAGCGGGCCGTCGTGGGGAGCGCCGGCCTGCACCCCGTCCTTTCTCCCCGGTCGCACGGTGCGTTACCGCCCGAGCACAAGTTGCTCCGTCCGGCCGCATCCCGGACCGACGAACGGCGCGTCCGTCGGGAGGGATCCGACGGCCGCGCCGTTCGTACGGGTTCGGTCAGCTCCGGCGCAGCACCGGGCGCAGCGCGTCGAGCACCGCCGGATCGTCGATCGTGGAGGGCACCGGCTCGTCCGCCCCGTCGGCGATCCCACGCATCGTCTTGCGCAGGATCTTCCCGGAGCGGGTCTTCGGCAGCCCCGCGACGACCGCCACGTCCTTGAGGCTCGCGACGGCCCCGACCTGGTCGCGCACCAACTGCACGAGCTCGGCCCGCAGCTCGTCCTCGTCGCGCTGCACCCCGGCCTTGAGCACGACGAACCCGCGCGGGACCTGCCCCTTCAGCACGTCGGCCACCCCGATCACCGCGCATTCGGCGACGTCCGCGTGGGAAGCGAGCACCTCCTCCATGCCGCCGGTGGAGAGCCGGTGCCCGGCCACATTGATCACGTCGTCGGTGCGGCCCATGACGAACACGTAGCCGTCCTCGTCGAGCCGGCCGCCGTCGCCGGTGAGGTAGTAGCCCTCGAACGCGGACATGTACGACTGCACGAACCGCTCGTCGTCGTTCCACAGCGTCGGCAGCGACCCCGGTGGCATCGGCAGCTTCACGACGATCGCGCCGTCGGTGCCCGGCTCGACCGGCGTCCCCGACGTGTCGAGCACCTGCACGTCCCACCCCGGCAGCGGCCGGGTCGGTGAACCGGGCTTGATCGGAAGCAGCTCGATGCCTGCGGGGTTGGCGACGATCGGCCAGCCCGTCTCGGTCTGCCACCAGTGGTCGATCACCGGGATGCCGAGCAGGTCGGCGGCCCAGCGGTAGGTCTCCGGGTCGAGCCGCTCCCCGGCGAGGAACAGGTAGTGCAGCCCGGAGATGTCGTACTTGCGCGTGAACTCGCCGTCCGGGTCCTCCTTCTTGATCGCCCGGAACGCGGTGGGCGCGGTGAACAGGCTCTTGACGCCGTGTTCGGCGACCACCCGCCAGAACTGCCCGGCGTCCGGCGTGCCGACCGGCTTGCCCTCGTAGAGCACGGTCGTGGCGCCGGTGAGCAGCGGCGCGTAGACGATGTAGGAGTGCCCGACGACCCAGCCGACGTCGGACGCGGTGAAGATCGTCTCCCCGGGGCCGACGTCGTAGACGTTCGGCATGGACCAGCGCAGCGCCACGGCGTGCCCGCCGCCGTCGCGCACCACGCCCTTCGGCTTCCCCGTGGTCCCGGAGGTGTAGAGGATGTACAGCGGGTCGGTGGCCTTGACCGGCACGCACTCGGCGGGCTCGGCCGCCGCCGTCGCCTCCGCCCAGTCGACGTCGTCGGGGCCCAGCGTCGCCTCGGCCTGCGGCCGCTGCAGGATCACGCGCTTGGCGGGCGCGTGCGCCGCGAGCTCGATCGCCTGATCGAGCAGGGGCTTGTACTCGATGACGCGCTTGCCCTCGATGCCGCACGACGCGGAGACGACCACGCGCGGCGCGGCGTCGTCGATCCGCACGGCGAGCTCCTTCGGCGCGAACCCGCCGAAGACCACCGAGTGCACGGCCCCGATCCGCGCGCACGCCAGCATGGCGATCGCGGCCTCCGGCACCATCGGCATGTAGATCACGACCCGGTCGCCCCGGCCCACGCCGAGGCCGGCGAGGACACCGGCGAACCGCGCCACCTCGTCCCGCAGGTGTGCGTAGGTGTAGGTCCGCTGCGTATCCGTGACGGGGGAGTCGTAGATCAGGGCGGCCTGCTCGCCGCGGCCGGCGTCGACGTGCCGGTCCAGCGCGTTGTGGCAGACGTTCAGCTCCCCGTCGGGGAACCAGCGGTAGAACGGCGGCCGGGAGACGTCGAGCGCGCGCGTCGGGGCCACGTGCCAGTCGATCGCCTGCGCCGCATCGAGCCAGAACGCCTCCGGGTCCTCGGTGCTGGCCCGGAAGACGTCCTCGTACGCACCCACCGATGGCCTCCTCGCCCTCGTTCCTGCCCGGCCGGGGCCGGGACGTCCCGTGGTGACAGTAGGCCGTGGCTGGGAGGGAGGGCAGCCCGCCGACGCGAGTGATCGATCTCCCTCGGCCCGGTGACCCCTGAGCGAGTGATCGCACAGCGTGAAAATCTACGCAACGTAGCGTAATCACCCGTTCGGCCGGACGTCCTGGACGGCTCGCGCCTCGTTCCACTTTCCGTGACCGTTCGCCTACTACCGGTTCATGCGAGGCGTGTTGTGCGCGGTGACCGGGCCGGGGCGCCGAAGATCGCGCCGATTCGCGAGGGGGCGCGGGTGGGCGGATCGGGTGGACCCTGGCCCCTTCCGGGCCGGGCAGCCGCGCTCACGGTGGTCACCGCGGTGTTGTGCGCCCTCGGCCTCGCCGTCGGGACGGCCGGCGCCGGGGGAGCCGGCGCCCGGGCCGACGTCCCCGCCCCGGACCCGTGCGGCCCCGCCTGGGTCACGGCCTGGCAGGCGGCCGCGCAGCCCGCTCCCGCCGACCCAGCGCTGGATGGCGCCACGCTGCGCATGGTCGTGCGGCCGCAGGCCACCGGCTCGCAGGTCCGGGTGCGGCTCTCCAACGCCTACGGCTCGGGGCCGCTGGCCGTCGGCGCGGTCTCGGCGGCCCGTTCGGACGGCGGCTCCGGGCTGCTGCGCGGGACGGCGCGGCCGGTGACGTTCGGCGGCCGGGCGGCCGTGGTCGTCCCGGCCGGTGCCGATGCGGTGAGCGACCCGGTCCCCCTGGTGGCGGAGGCCGGCCGGCCACTCGCCGTGAGCATCTTCCTCCCGGTCGCACCGGAGGTCGTCACGCAGCACCCGGTCGCCCTGCAGACCTCCTACCTGTCCCGGCCGGGCGATTTCACGCTCACCGACCCCGGTCGGGCCTTCGAGACGACCCTGCACTCCTGGCTCGTGCTCACCGGCGTCGACGTGATGGCGCCGCGCCCGGTGAACGCCGTCGTCGCGGTGGGCGACTCGATCACCGACGGCGTGGGCGGCGGCGTCGACGCCGACGAGCGGTGGTCCGACGCGCTCGCCGAGCGGCTCACCGCTGCGGGCGGGGCCACCGCGATGGCCGTGCTCAACGCGGGCATCTCGGGCAACCGGCTGCTCGGGACGAACCCGCCCGTCACCGGCCCGCCGCCGCTGCGCAGGTTCGACCGGGACGTCCTGGACGCGCACGGCGCCACGGACGTCGTGCTGCACATCGGCACGAACGACATCGCGAGGGGCCGGGGCGCCGAGGAGATCGTCGCGGGGCTGCGGCGGTTCGCCGAGCACGCGCGCGGGGCGGGCGCGCGGGTGTTCCTCACGACGATCACGCCGTCGACGACCGGCGCGCACGGCACACCCGCCGCGGTGGCCGCGCGCGAGGCGGTGAACGCCTGGGTGCGTGCGCACGGGCACGAGCACGCCGACGGGGTGTTCGACTTCGCCGCCGCCGTGGCCGACCCGGCCGATCCCGGCCGCCTCGCGCCGGCCTACGACTCGGGCGACGGGCTGCACCTGTCCGCGGCAGGGTACCGGGCGCTGGCGGACGCGGTCGACCCGGCGCTGCTCACGGGGAGCCCGTGCCTCGCCGACACCTCGCCGGCGCGGATCGTGGTGGCGAACCGCTAGCGGAGGTCGGCCCGGGACCGATGGGTTCGCGGCCGTCCCGTACCTGCTCGTGAGGGCCTGTCCGCCGGGGGCGCGGCCCGGCGAGGAGATGGACGATGAGCAGGCCGTCGCCGTCGCCGTCGCGCTCGGGGCGGTGGGGCTCGCCGGGCCGGCCAGGCGCGACATCAGCGCGGGCTGAGGCCCCCGCTACCGGCGACCGAGCTTGCGCAGCCCACGACGGATGGGGTTCTCGTCGTCCTCGACCACGGGCAGGGGCCCGGTGGGGGCGTCCTCGCGGTCCAGCCGTTCGACGACCCAGTCCACCGCCAGGGCGCCCGGCGAGACGCCGCGCTCGGCGGCGATCCGGCGCAGCTGCTCGATCCGGAGCGCGGGCAGCCGCAGCTGGAACACCTGGGCGGACCCGAACCGGCCCGTCAGCTCGGTGGCGGCCCCGTCGTCGCGCGACAGCGCGGCCAGGTAGGAGTCGAGGTCGCGGTCGACGTCGGCGGGATCGTCCGGCGCGCCCTGCGCCGAGGCGGGCGCGCGGTGGCGCGAGCGGCTGCGGTCACGGGACGGGGCCATGGCGTCAGCCTACGGAGCGGGGCCCGAGCGGGCCCCACCCTCCTCAGCCGGCGAGGTCGTAGCCGGCCGGGCCGATGGCGGCGGCGATCTCGGCGGGCTGCACGGCCCGGTCGGCGAGCACCGCGACGGCACCGGTGGCGAGCTCGATCTCGACCGCGCTGACCCCGGAGATCTCCCGGATCTCCTCGGTCACCGACCGCGCGCAGTGCTCGCAGCTCATCCCGCTGACGGTGACCTCGGTGCGGAACGGTGCCTCGACGGACATGTGTCCTCCCAGTCCTGGAGCCGGTGCCGGCAGCGGCACCGTACGGGCAGCAACCGCCTCGTCACGCGCGGGGTCGCACCGCTCCGTGTTCGCTCCGTCACCGAAAGGCAGGACCCTCACCCGCTAAGAGGGGTGCGGTCGGAGGGCTTCGCTAGGTAACGTCACGGTCACGGCCACGGGGGTGGCTGCGGGGCGTTCCGGTTCGGGGTGGGGTAGCCGACTCGGGTGAACGCCGCCGGTTCTCGCGGGGCGACGCCGCCCGCGGGCGGCGCCCCCGCTCGGTCGGGACGTGGTGGCGGCCGAACGGGGAGGCGTCGGTGAGTGGAATCGGTAGCGCGCGGCGGGAGCTCGGCGAGGAACGGATGGCGTCGAGCGGCGCGATCCCCAACCAGCGCACGGCGGCCGACGCGTATCGCGTGTCGGACGACCAGTTGCACCGGGCGCGACTCGTCGTCGCCCGCAACTCGGCCGACTCGGAGGACCTCCGGCAGCTCCTCGACATGCTCGGGCTGATCTCGGCCAACCCGGACCAGCCCCCCCCGGTCACCCGCTAGCGGAGTCTGCGGGTCCTCCGCCCCGGCCGTGACCTGCGGCTGGGGCGGGCGTACGGCGAAGGGACCCCCGTGCGTGGGGCGTCGGAGCGATGTCATATGCTTCTCTCGCTCCCAACGGAAAGCCGTTGCGGGCGGGGATCGCCGAGGTGGTCCAAGCCCCCATCGTCTAGCGGCCTAGGACACCGCCCTTTCAAGGCGGCAGCGCGGGTTCGAATCCCGTTGGGGGTACGCTCCACCAGCACGACCGCAGTACAACAGCAAGGCCCAGTGGCGCAGTTGGTTAGCGCGTCGCCCTGTCACGGCGAAGGTCGCGGGTTCGAGTCCCGTCTGGGTCGCTTCACCACCCGGCATTGCGCCGGTTGGGCCAGGTAGCTCAGTTGGTACGAGCGACCGCCTGAAAAGCGGTAGGTCGGCGGTTCGACCCCGCCCCTGGCCACCATCCTTCCTCCTGGTCGGCCCGCACGTTCTGCGGAGCGGGCCGACGCTCTTCCTTCTCCTGGTGATCAGGATAACGTGACGCCGGTCGTCGCGATCCCTCGACCGGGCGCTTCTCGCGGTCCGTCCCTCCCGGCGCTGATCACGGGCTCGGGGGTTGCGACGGATCCTTCGGAAGAGACCTCCCGCCCGTGATCCGCGACGGCGGACGGACCAGATGCGCTATGACTGGCATCACACAGGGCTGGAGGCCAATGCCCGCGGGCATAGGCTCCTGATCGACAACGTTTGTCGTCCTGCGCCGACTCGGAGTGGTGCCCCAGCCCGCTGTCCTGTCCGGTTGCCCGCCTCCCGGCGGGGTTCCGGTGACCGTTCGCCGCTGACGTTCGGTCGCCGCCCGGCTACGATCCGCCCGGATGGGGGACACACGCGACGGTCACAGTGACCCGGCTGAAAGGTTCCAGGGGGATGCAACTGCCGCGGCATAGTCCGACCGGGACCAGCCGTTGGGCCATCTGGGCGCTTCCCCGGCCCGTCCTGGTGGTCATCCTCGCGGTCGAACTGGCGGCGATGGTCGCGCTCGTGCTCGACGTGCGCAACGGCATCGGTGTGCTGCCGCAGGAGTGGCTGACGATCGCGGCCGTGCTGGCGGGCGCCGGCGTCCTGAGCACCGAGGCGTCGTTGGGTGTGGAACGGATACGGCACCGGTCCGAGGGCAACCCGCACATCGACCTGAGCTCGGTGTGGACCTTCGCGGCCGCGGCGCTGCTCCCCGGCCCGGTGGCCACCGCCGTGGTCGTGGCCATCTACGCGCATCTCCAGGCCCGGATCGGGCGGCGCTCCGGGGTGCCGGTGCACCGCGCCGCGTTCACCACGGCCACCGTCGTGCTCGCCGTGCAGGCCGTCGCCGGAGTCACCGGGCTGGTCGACCAGGGCGAGCTGTTCTCCACCATCCCCGGGCTCGGCGTCGTGCTGCTCGGGGTGCTCACCTACGCCGCGATCAACATGGTGCTGGTCGTCACCGTCATCGTGCTCAGCGGACCGAACCCCGACCTCGCCACCTTCGTGCAGGTGCTCCGCCGCGGCGACGAGGCCGCCCTGGAGTTCGCCACGCTCTCGATGGGCGCACTCGCCGCCGGGGCCGTCGCGTCGTTCGGCTCCGCGTACGCGGTGCTCGTGCTCCCGCCGCTGATCGTCCTGCACCGCACCGTCCTCGTGCGGCAGCTGGAGGAGGCGGCCAGTACCGACAGCAAGACAGGACTGCTCAACGCGGCGGCGTGGCACCTGCGCGCCGGCCGTGCCCTGCGGCGCTCCGAACGCGTCGAAGGGCACGCAACCGTGCTCGTGCTGGACCTCGATCACTTCAAGGCCATCAACGACCGGTACGGGCACCTCGTGGGCGACCACGTGCTCGCGGCGGTGGCGTCCGCGGTCCGCGCGGAGGTGCGTGACGACGATGTGGTCGGCCGCTTCGGTGGCGAGGAGTTCGTCGTCCTGCTCTCCGGGCTCGAGGGCGAGGACGGCAGGACGGCGGCCGCCGCGGTCGCCGAGCGGATCCGCCGTCGCATCGCCGCGCTGCGCGTGGACATCGTCGGACCCGACGGACCCGAGGTGATCCACCACCTCACCGCCTCGATCGGCGGGGCGACGCATCCCGCCGACGGGAGCGACCTCATCCAGCTCCTCGAGGTCGCCGACACCGCGATGTACGCCGCCAAGCGCGCCGGGCGCAACACGGTGCGGATGGGCCTGCACCCGGTGCCGGCAGGCGGCCGCAGGCCGCACCGCCCGTACCGCCGCGCCTGATCGACCCACTCGTCTGTCGGTGGCCGCCGCTACCGGCCGGCTAGCTGAGCGCGCCGGCTCGACGGTGACGCGCCGTCATCCCGGCGTCCGTACGGGCGAAGCGGACCGGCCGGTCTCCGGCCGATCCGTCCGTTCCGCCGCGCAATTCCGACTACCCGTCAATTCCCCGAACCGGTCGCCGTGGAAAGGCACGGATCGGCGAGCGCCCCCGGTTCCGCCGTGTGAGCGGTGGGTGCGGCGACCCGACCCGCCGCGACGACATCCGGATCCTCGAGTGGAGCGCCCGCGTCCGTGCATGCGGCCGGTTCCGGCGCCACGACCACGGGCGCGGCATCGGCGTCGGCAGGACCCGCGGCGGCACCTGCCGGGTCGGGAGCCGTCGCTGCCGGGTCGGGCACGGTCGCTGCGGGCTCGGGAACGGTGGCCGCCGGGCCGGGAACGGTTGCCGCGGGCGCGGCCGGGCCGGGCACGGTGGCCACCGGCTCCGGAACCGCGGCACCGGGTGCAACGGGGGGCGGCTGCGGCACGGCGGCGCCGGGGTCGGGCGCGGCGACGCCGGGATCCGGCGCGGGCAGCGCGGGCTCGGGTGCGGGCAGCGCGGGCTCGGGCACGCCCACGCCCGGTGCGGGCGGCACCGCGCCGGGGGCGGGAACCGTCACCCCGGGGTCCGGTGGGGCGGGCGCGGGGAGCGGCTCGGGCGCCGGGAGCTGCCCCACCCCGTCGCCGGTGGCGGGCAGCGTGGCCGCGCCCGGCGCCGCCGGGGCCGCGGGTTCCACGAGGTCGCCGAGCAGTGAGGGCAGCAGCGTGTGCAGGCTGATGATCAGGTCGCGCAGCAGCTGGTCCAACGGGCTCTGGGGCAGGGCGGGGGCCTGCGCGGCGCCCACGCCGGTCTCCGGAGGCGGTTGCGCCGCGTGCGCGGCAGTGGTGCCGAGACCGGTCAGCAACACCCCGGTGGTCACCGCGCCGATTGAAAGAGCGACTTTCCGACTCCGCATCCGAGCCTCCCGGAAATGGATGGGCAGGGTCGCGGAAATGATGCGTGCCGTCTGATCAGCCCGCCACGTCGCCGATATCCGGGGAATGCGCGTCGACCGCTGCGGAAACGACCGAGCGTGACGATTCCGTGGATGCGCCACCGGAGCGGGCGACGCCCGACCGGCGTGCTGCGACCGGGCCTCACCCGGGCGCGCCGTGGACCACGCCGACGGGTCATCAAACTTTCGACGGTACGGTCACCCAGGGGCGTAGGAGTTCACCATCGTGGCGTTCCCGCTCGTGCAGGTCACCGAGCGTGTGCCGGATCTGCCCTAACGGTCACGGCGGGTGTCGGCACGGCTGCTCAGCCGCTCCAGGCGGCGCGGCGCGGGCCAGCGCACCGCGTGGGCCCACCCCAGCTTCTCGAACAGGCGGATGACTGCCGCGGAGATGTCCACCTGCCCGCGCTTGACCCCATGTCGCGCGCACGTCGGGTCGGCGTGGTGCAGGTTGTGCCACGACTCGCCGAACGACAGCACCGCCAGCCACCAGACGTTGGCCGAGCGGTCGCGGGCGGCGAAGGGACGGTCGCCGACCATGTGGCAGATCGAGTTGATCGACCACGTCACGTGGTGCAACAGGGCTACGCGCACCAGGCCCGCCCAGAGGAGCGCGGTCAGCGCGCCCCACAGCGACCAGGAGACGAGACCGCCGATCAGCGCGGGCAGCCCGAGGCTCGCGACCGTGAGCACGAGGAACAGGCGGTCGACGGTCGCCACGTCGCGGTCGGCGAGCAGGTCCGGGGCGAAACGCCGGGCGTTGGTGCGGTCCCGCTCCAGCAGCCACCCAATGTGGGAGTGCCAGAAGCCGCGGGCGATCGTTACCGGCCCGGTACCGAAGAGCCACGGTGAGTGCGGGTCGCCCTCCTTGTCGGAGAACGCGTGGTGGCGCCGGTGGTCGGCCACCCAGCTGACCACGCTCCCCTGGAGGGCGAGGCTGCCCGCCACGGCGAGTGCGATCCGCAGCGGCCGGTTGGCCTTGAACGAGCCGTGCGTGAAGTGCCGGTGGAGGCCGACCGTGACGCCGAGCCCGCTCACGACGTAGATGGCCGCGGCGAGGCCCACGTCGAGCGAGGACAGGCCCCACCCCCACGCGAGGGGTACCGCGGCGGCGAGCGCGAGCAGCGGGACGATCATGAACGTGACGACCAGGGCCTGCTCGACAGCCGACTTGCGGCCGTCGGTGAGCGCGGCGACGGGTGGGCGATCCTGCACGACAGCGGCCATGGACACCTTCTTCGACTACAGGGGCGGCCGCGGACACGCCCGAGGCGGGCGGGCGAACTGCCCCGGCTCGCAGCTGAAGGTCACGATACGGCAACGCCACTGTGGTCACCGGGCTCGGATCCGGGGCCGCGTCGGGCCGTTGTGGAGCGGTCGCGCGTGGTAGGTTCTGCACCGGTTGCAGTCGTGTCTTCCTCGATCGTTGTGAAGCGTCCGTGGAGAGTGACGGTGGGCTTCACAGGCGTGCGAGGAGATCGTCCGCGTTCGTCGGTGTTCCCGTGCAGCCCCCGGTCGGCACAGTGCCGTCAGGGTCCGCTTCACGTATGGAGAACAGGTATGCCGCAGGGCACCGTCAAGTGGTTCAACGCCGAGAAGGGCTTCGGCTTCATCGCCACCGACGACAACGGTCCGGACGTCTTCGTCCACTACTCGGCCATCCAGTCGGACGGCTTCCGCACCCTCGAGGAGAACCAGCGCGTCACCTTCGAGGCGAGCCAGGGCGCCAAGGGTCCGCAGGCCGACACGGTGCGCCCGCTCTGATCGAGCCCCGCACACAGCACGTCCCGGTGCCGGCGTCCCCTCTCGGGGGCGCCGGCACCGGCGTTTTTCAGCGTTGAGGTGGGCGCGGGCGGCGCCCCCCGGACGTTCCAGGCCCGGGTGATGCAATCTCGCGGCGATCATGGCGGCCGTGCCCGGGCGAGATGTCGTTCTTGCACCGTCCAGCGCGCGGATGCGCATCTCACGCCGGTCGTGCGGCGACCATGGCGGCGGCGGATCGGCCCGAGCGACGAGTGGGCTTCCCCGGTGGCCCCTGGCCTTGGTGACCAGCAGCCTCGCCCATCGTTTCAGCCGTTGGTCGACGACGGCCGGGCGGTGGCGCACGGGGGATCGGGCGCGAGGAGCCGCCGGTCCCCGGTCACGAGCCGGTCACCCGCCGTTCACCGGCGACGACCGGACCGCCCACCGGCGCACGGCCCGCTTGTCTCGGCGTCCCGCTCGGTCGTCGCTGGAGGCTCCCCGACCCGTTCCCGACCCGTCATGCTCAGTGTTGAGCCTCACACAGACACGCCGAGCAGCGGCGGCTGGAGAGCAGTTATCGGAGGTCGGAGATGCCGGGCTGGAACAGCTACCGCGCGGTGTACGGCGCGGAGCTGCGCGCAGCGGCGCGGGAGTTCGACGATCACGGGTGGCCCGTGGTCGCGTCGTCCACCACATCACTTCTGCTGGTCACCGGCACCGCGCTCGACGTACTCGAGGTGCCGGCGGCGTGCGGCAGGCAGGTGTGCGCGCAGCTGCGGGACGCGGGGTCCGTCGTCCCGGTGGCCGCCACTCCCACGGGCGAGTGGTGGTTCCCGATCACGCCCGGTGCGCAGCTGCCCGCCGAGCTGCGGGAGACCGACGGTGTGGTGCTGCACACCGACGGCGCCGCGGTGCTCGCGCCGCCGTCGGAGCTGCCGGACGGGTGGGTGCACTGGCGGGTCAACCCGGCGCTCGTCGGCTACCGGGTGCCCGAGGCGGACCTGATCGTCCACACCGCCGCCGACGCCGTTCGGTGGCAGGCCGACCGCGAGCTGCACCCGGGCGCCCAGCGGCCCGCCGGTGCCGTCGCCGTCGGCATGCGGTTCTAGCCGGACCGCGAGCCGGCCCCCTCGGCTCGCCCCGTTGCCGCGGCTCGTCGCGCCGCGCCGGGGTCCCGGGGGAGCGCCGGTGGTGCGGCGCCCGGGGGAGGTTCCTCCCTCGCTGCGCGGCCGCACCACGAACGTGGCCGGGGTCGGTGGAAAACCATCGGCCCCGGCCAGTCCCATGCCCGGCGCCGCGGGGGCCGAGTGCCTCCGTGGCGTGGGGGCAGCACACCCCGGAAGCACTGCTCCCGACCGGAGCGGCCCTCGGGCCACCGGCAATCGGGCGCCGGGGTCCGGACCCGTTCGCGCCGAACCCGCCGTGGGGCGACGGCGGACGCGGCGGACGGACGATCCGGACACCGGGGATACGCATCAGCGGGCACTATGGGTTCGTGCAGATCTCGCAATCCCCCCGAACGGACGCGTCCGCCCCGGGTGGTGGAACGACCACCGGTACCGGACGGACGCGTACCCGGCCGGTGGTGGAGGTCGGCCTCGGGTTCGGCCGGATCGACGCCGCCACGCGGCAGCGCGATCTGCGTCGGATGAAGACGCTGGCCACGGGTCTGCTGGTGGCCGCCACCGTCGTGTTCCTGCTGGCGCGCTGGTGGGAGGTCAACGACGGGCCGACGTGGGTCGGCTACGTGCGCGCGATGGCCGAGGCGGGGATGGTCGGCGCCCTCGCCGACTGGTTCGCCGTCACGGCGCTGTTCCGGCGGCCGCTCGGGCTGCCCATCCCGCACACCGCGATCATCCCGACGAAGAAGGACGTGCTGGGCGACAGCCTCGGCGACTTCGTCGGCGAGAACTTCCTGGCCGAGGACGTGGTGCGCGACAAGCTCGCGCGCGTCGAGGTGTCGTCCCGCGTCGGTGCCTGGATCGGGCAGGAGGCCAACGCCGACCGCGTCACCGCCGAGCTCGCCACGGCCGCCCGCGGCATCGTCACCGTCCTGCGCGACGACGACGTGCAGGAGGTGATCGAGCAGGTCCTCGTCCGCAAGCTGATGGAGCGGCCGATCGGCCCGCCCCTGGGCACGGTCCTGCAGGGCGTGCTGGCCGACGGGTCGCACCACCGGCTCGTCGACCTCGTCTGCGACCGCGCCTACGACTGGGTCACCGCCAACCACGACACGGTGCTGCGGATCGTGCACGACCGGGCGCCCACCTGGTCGCCGCGGTTCGTCGACGACCTCATCGCCGACCGGGTGTTCCTCGAGGTGCAGAACTTCGCGTGGGCGGTCAAGACCGACCCCGAGCACCCGCTGCGCAAGGCCGTCGACACGTTCCTCGTCGAGTTCGCCGCGGACCTGCAGAACGACCCGGACACCATCGAGCGCGCCGAGCGGATCAAGCACCAGATCGTGGCGCACCCCGACGTGCAGCGGTTCATCGGCCAGGCCTGGGGCACGGTCAAGGGTCTGATCCTCGACGCCGCCGCCGACCCGTCGAGCGCGCTGCGCACCCGGGTCCGCGACGGGCTGGTGGCGTTCGGGAACCGGCTGAACACCGACGCCGAGCTGCGCGGCAAGATCGAGGGCTGGCTCGCCGACGCCGCAGGCTACGTCGTGCGGCACTACCGCCACGAGATCACGACGCTGATCACCGACACCGTGGAGCGGTGGGACGCGGAGGAGACGTCGCGGAAGATCGAGTTGCAGGTGGGGCGCGACCTGCAGTTCATCCGGATCAACGGCACGGTGGTCGGTGCGCTGGCCGGGTTCGTCATCTACGCGGTGGGGCAGTTCGCCTTCGGCGCCTGATCCCGGCCCTGCCTCGCCCGCAGCAGCTCGATCGCCCACGCGCACCACTGCGCGGTCTCGGTCTCGAGCCGGATCCCGGCGCGACAGGTGAGGTACGGGCCGAGGTGACGGGTGGTGCGCACGAACTCCTCCTCGGTGCGCCCGCTCAGGATCGAGCGTTCCACGTCGCGGAAGTGTGCGAGCTTCCGCCGGGCGCGCTCGGCCTGCCGGTCCAGGGCCTCGACCAGGACGTCCGGGTCCACCACGTCGGCGGCCTGGACCGCGACCATCAGCTCGTCCCGCAGCGCGGTGGGCTGCTTCGGCGCCGCGGCGAACGCGACCAGCTCGGCGACCCCGGCGTCGGTGAGCGCGAACACCCGTTTCGTGGGGCGGTTGCGCTGCGGCACCTCGGTGGCCCGCACGAGCTCCGACTCGTGCAGCCGCGTCAGCTCGGCGTAGATCTGCTGAGGACGCGCGTGCCAGAAGTTCGCCACGCCGGCGTCGAACCGCTTGGCCAGCTCGTAGCCGGTGGCCTCTCCGTGCACGAGCGCGGCCAGTACCGCGTACCGCAACGACATGCGGCGACCATAGCCATCAGCAGGAGTAGTCCGATACGTTACTAGTCATGAATCTGACTAGTGCCCGGTTGGTCGCGGTCGGGGACAGCGTCAGCGAGGGCGTCGGGGATCCGCGGGGTGGCCGGCTGCATGGGTGGGTCCCGTACCTGGCCGCGGACGCAGGATTCGTGCTGGTCGCGAACCTCGCCCGCACCGGCGCCACCGTCGCCGCGGTGCGCCGCGACCAGCTCGAGGCCGCCGTGGCGCTCGCCCCCGACGTCGTCACGTGCGTGGTCGGGGTCAACGACGTCCTGTGCGGCCGGTTCGACGCGGCGGCCTTCGAGGTGCACTACGACCACGTGGTCGGCACGCTCTCCGCCGCCGCGAGCCGCGGAGTGCTGACGATGACGCTGCACGACATCACCGCGGGTCTCCCGCTCCCGCGTCCGGCCCGCGCAGCGGTCCGCAGCCGAACGGGGCGGGCGAACGCCGTCATCGAGCGGGTGGCACGGCGGCACGGGGCCTGGGTGCTGGACGGCACGGCCGCGCCGGCCCTACGTGCCGCCGGGATGCTCAGCATCGACCGGCTGCACCCGAACGCCCGCGGTCACCGCTTCATCGCCGCCTCCGCGCTCGACGTCCTGCGCGCGCACGGGCTCGTGCCTGCAGGGCCCGCCGCCGTCGCGCCGCCCGTCGACTCGCTGCCCGCCCGGCTCGCGGCCGGCGCCCGGCACGCGCTGTGGCTGGGCCGCCGGGCGGTGGCGCTGCCGGGCCGGAGGGCGCGCCACTGAAACCCCACGAGAACGTCGGTGGGCGCCCCTACGCTCGGCCGCGTGTTCCGCTTCGTGGTGCCGGCGGTGGTCGGCGCCGTCACCTCCCGGCCACCGTCCCGGCCCCCGGGCCCGGCGCGGCCGCTCCCGGGCAGGCCGGTGTGGAGCCGCCGGCGCTGACCGCTCCGCGCTGACGCGATGCGCCGGTCGGGTGTGGGCGGAGCCACGCCACCTGCGCAAGCATGGTGCTTGCAACAGCTAGCACCCGCGCGTACCGTCGAAGTCGACAGGGCGGAGGTGAGTGGATGTCGAAGCCGGACGGGGTGAAGCCGCCGAAGAGCGATGGCCCCGGAGAGCGGGTCGGACACGCGGTCGAACAGGTCGGCCAGGTGGTCGAGCACGCCGGGCACGCCGTCGGCCAGGCCGTCGACGACATCGGCGGCTACATCCGCAGCCAGCGGGAGAGCGCGCAGGTCTCGCTGCGCCAGCTGGCCCGCTCGGCCGGCGTCAGCAACCCCTACCTCAGCCAGATCGAGCGGGGCCTGCGCAAGCCGTCGGCCGAGATCCTCCAGCAGATCGCCAAGGGGCTGCGGATCTCTGCCGAGGCCCTGTACGTGAAGGCCGGGATCCTCGACGAGAAGCCGGCGGGTGCCGTCACCGACGCCGTGCTCGCCGACCCGGCCCTGACCGAGCGCCAGAAGCAGGTGCTCCTCGACATCTACGAATCCTTCCGCCGGGAGAGCGACGCCGTCGCCCCCCGCCCCACCCCAGAACAGGAGTGATCACCATGGCTGTGTCGCTGCCCACCGCCGCGGACGTCCGCAAGCTCCGCGAGCAGGCCGCCAAGAACGCCGCCGAGCGGGCCGAGGCCGCGCGCACCCCGCTGCTGGCCGTGCTGGGTGCCGGCGACCTCGCCGTCGCCGCCGTCGCGAACGCCGTCACCGCCACCCGGGCGCGCGTCAACGCCCAGGCCGAGGACGTGCAGGACCGCGTCGCCACGCTGCCGCAGCGGCTCAACGCTGACGAGCTCCGCAAGGCCGTCGCCGACCTGCGGGACCAGGCCGAGCAGGCCTACACGGGTTTCGCCGACCACGGCGCGAAGACCTGGGGCCGGATCCGTAAGCAGCCGCAGTTCAAGCAGACCCTGCGCACGATCGAGTCCTACACCGACAAGCTCGACGCCCGCGTCGACGACCTGGTGGACGACGCCCACGACGCCGCGGAGAAGGCGCTCGGCACGGTGAGCCGGCAGACCCGATCCACCGGCGAGCGGTTCGCGCGCGCCACGCAGCGCTTCACCGGGCAGGCCGCCGAGACCGTCACCGAGGTGAGCAAGGACGCCTCGAAGACCGTCGCCAAGGCCGGTGCCGACACCGCGGCGACGATCGACGAGGCCGGCACCGAGGTCGCCCGCGACACCCGCAGCGCCACGCGGAAGGCCGCCAACCGCACGGCGCCGAAGCCCGAGCCCAAGAGCGAGCCCAAGTCCGCGGCGAAGCCCGCGCCGAAGGCCACGCCGAAGACGGCCGCGCGCAAGCCGGCCACCCGCCGCACCGGCGCGGCGAGCGACGCCAAGTCCGGCAGCTGAGCGCGCCGCGGCGCCGCCGCCGCGTTCGCTGCACCTTGCGGTGCCGTCCGTTCGCTCCAAGCTCCGCTCAGTGCCCCCGAGGTCTCCCGCGCCTCGGGGGCACTGTCGTGCTCCCAGCCGGTCGAGTTCGCCACTGGGCATGTGCGCGCAGGGGGCGCCCCCGCGTAGTCTGCGTGATGTGAGCCTGCTGTACGACCTCGACGCCTGGGTCCTGTGGGCGGTGTGGCTGCTGGCCATCCCCGTCGGTGGCTATGCCTTCGTCCATGCACTCCTGCAGCGCGCCGACGCGTTCACCGCGGTCGACAAGCTCACCAAGCCCGCCTGGCTCGGCATCACCGGGGCGAGCGTGCTGGTGCTCGTCGTCTTCCAGGGCGGCCCCGGGAGCAGCGGAGCACTGTTCTGGCTGGCCGCGCTCGTCGCCGTGCTCGTCTACATCGTCGACGTCAAGCCGGCCGTGGTCCGCGTGCAGGGCGGTGGCCAGCGCTGGTGACCGACTGGTCCGTCCTCGGCACGCTGCGGGCCGTCCCCGCGCTCGACCGCCCCGACCTGCTCGGCGAGCCCGTCGCCCAGGCCCTCAAGGCGCTCGATCCCGCCGACGCGGCGCTCGTCGGCGTCGCCGAGATCGATCCCGCCCTGGCCGACACCGCGGAGTTCTGCGCCGCGTACTCCTCCCCGCTCGACGGCTCCGCGAACTGCGTCGTCGTCGCAGGCCGCCGCGGCGAGGACACCCGCTATGCCGCCAGCCTGGTGCTCGCCACCACCCGCGCCGACGTCAACGGCCTCGTCCGCAAGCGGCTGAACGCCCGCAAGGCGTCGTTCGCGCCGATGGACGACGCCGTCGCGCGCAGCGGCATGGAGTACGGCGGGGTCACGCCGGTCGGGCTGCCCGAGGACTGGCCGGTGCTCGTCGACGCCGCCGTGGCGGCCGCGCCCGCCGTCGTGATCGGCAGCGGGATCCGCGGGTCGAAGCTGGCCCTGCCCGGTGAGCTGGCCGCGCGCCTGCCCCGCGCCGAGGTGATCGAGGGCCTCGCCCGCTGACGGTCCTCCCGGCGTCGCCCGGGTCGAGCCGCACCGCACACACCCACTGGGGACGGCACACGCCGCCGGCGGCATGTGCCGTCCCGACTCGCTGTGTGCCGTCGAGATGAGTCGATCCGGCGCAATGTTCCTGCGTTCGCTCCTGGCGGACTTACTTGAACGCTGGAATGCCTTCAACGCTGTAAGCGTTGGGCAGGGCATGACAGAGACGCTGAAGCTGCCGGTGCTTCCGCTCGCCGACTCGGTGGTGCTGCCCGGCATGGTGGTTCCCGTCCGGCTGGACCAGCCGGACATCCAGGCAGCGGTCGACGCGGCGAACAGCGTCGATCGCAAGGTCCTCATCGTGCCCCGCCTCGACGGCCGCTACGCCGCCGTGGGCACGATCGCCGTCCTCGAGCAGGTCGGCAGGCTCCCCAGCGGGGAGAAGGCGGCCGTGGTGCGCGGTGAGGGCCGCGCGCAGATCGGCTCCGGCGTCACCGGGCCGGGCGCGGCGCTGTGGGTGGAGGCCACCCCGGTGCCCGAGCAGCCCGTCACCGGCCGGATGACGGAGCTCGCCAAGGAGTACAAGGCACTTGTCATCGGGATCCTGCAGCAGCGCGGGGCCTGGCAGGTCGTCGACTCGGTGCAGCAGATCACCGACCCCGGCCAACTCGCCGACACCGCGGGATGGGCGTCCTACCTCGACCTGGAGCACAAGGCGCAGCTGCTCGCGGAGACCGACGTCGTCAAGCGGCTGGAACTGCTGATCGAGTGGACGAAGGAACACGTCGCCGAGCAGGAGGTCTCCGAGAAGATCGCCAGCGACGTCCGCGAGGGCATGGAGAAGACCCAGCGCGAGTTCCTGCTGCGCCAGCAGCTGGCCGCGATCCGCAAGGAGCTCGGAGAGGACGAGCCGGACGGGGCCGACGACTACCGCACGCGCGTCGAGAACGCCGACCTGCCCGAGCACGTCCGCAAGGCCGCGCTCACCGAGGTCGGAAAGCTGGAGCGGGCGTCGGACCAGAGCCCGGAGTCGGGCTGGATCCGCACCTGGCTCGACACCGTCCTCGACATCCCCTGGACCACGCGCACCGAGGACACCGACGACCTGCTCGCCGCCCGCGCCGTCCTCGACGCCGACCACGCGGGCCTCGACGACGTCAAGGAGCGGCTGGTCGAGTTCCTCGCCGTCCGCGCCCGCCGGGACCGCAAGGGCATGGAGAAGGTCGGCGGCCGCGGCTCGGGTGCCGTGCTGTCGCTGGTCGGTCCGCCCGGCGTCGGCAAGACGTCGCTGGGGGAGTCGGTCGCGCGGGCGTTGGGGCGCAAGTTCGTGCGCGTCGCCCTGGGCGGCGTGCGGGACGAGGCCGAGATCCGCGGCCACCGGCGCACCTACGTGGGCGCGCTGCCCGGCCGGATCGTCCGCGCGATCCGCGAGGCCGGCTCGATGAACCCCGTCGTGCTGCTCGACGAGATCGACAAGGTCGGCAGCGACTTCCGCGGCGACCCGACGGCGGCGCTGCTCGAGGTGCTCGACCCGGCGCAGAACCACACGTTCCGCGACCACTACCTCGAGGTCGACCTCGACCTGTCCGACGTGCTGTTCCTCGCCACGGCCAACGTCTTCGAGGCGATCCCCGGCCCGCTCGCGGACCGCATGGAGATCGTGACGCTCGACGGCTACACCGAGGCGGAGAAGGTCGCGATCGCCCGCGACCACCTGCTGCCGCGGCAGATCGAGAAGGCCGGGCTGGAGCCGTCCGACGTCGAGTTCTCCGACGTGGCCCTGTCGATGATCGCCGCCGAGTACACCCGCGAGGCCGGCGTGCGGCAGCTGGAGCGGGGCCTGGCCAAGGTTCTGCGCAAGGTGGCCGTGAAGCTGGACAGCGCCGATGCGCGCTCCGCTGACGCTCCGCGCGGTGACGCCGAAGCCCCCGTGCACGTCGACGCCGACGCCCTGGTGGGCTACCTCGGGCGGCCGAAGTTCACCCCGGAGTCGGCGGAGCGCACCTCCGTGCCGGGGGTCGCAACCGGGCTGGCCGTCACCGGGACCGGCGGGGACGTGCTGTTCATCGAGGCCACCGCGATGGAGGGCGACCCGGGCTTGACGCTGACCGGACAACTCGGCGACGTGATGAAGGAATCGGTGTCGATCGCCCTGAGCTACCTGCGGTCGAAGGGCCTCGCCGGTGACCTCGCCCAGCGCAAGCTGCACGTCCACGTGCCGGCGGGCGCCGTGCCGAAGGACGGTCCCAGCGCCGGGATCACGATGACCACGGCGCTGGCGTCGCTCGCGAGCGGGCGGCCGGTGAGGTCGTCGGTCGGAATGACCGGTGAGGTCACGCTGCAGGGCAAGGTGCTGCCGATCGGGGGCGTCAAGCAGAAGCTGCTGGCCGCCCACCGGGCCGGGCTCACCGACGTGATCATCCCGAAGCGCAACGAACCCGATCTCGACGACCTGCCGGAGTCGGTGCGCGGGGAGCTCCGGGTGCACCCGGTGGCCGACGTGGCGGAGGTGCTGGAGCTGGCCCTGGAGCCGGCACCGCTGACGGCCGCGGCCTGACCCATTGCGCGAACGGCACTTTCGTTCAACAGGTTTGAGCGAAAGTGCCGTTCGCGCTCTCGTCAGCGGCCCTCCTCGCCGAGGAACTCGCCCGGCCGGTGGTGGACGAACTCGGCCGCGCCGAGGCCGCTCTCGGCGCCCGCCCGGCGCAGCGCACGGTGGTGGCCGACCCGCCCCAACGGCCGGTCTCCACCCGGGCCACGACTGCCTCGACGGCCGCGACGACCTCCGCCGGCGTGAACGTGCAGTGCCCGGTGCGGTCGACGAACGCGGTGCGCAGGTCGGCCTTCTCGCCCGCCGTGCGCACGCGGTCGGCGTAGTCGTCCTCGAACTGCACCGGCACGAGCGCATCGGCGACGGTGTGGACCGTCAGGACCGGCACGTCGAGCTCGCCGGTGATCGTCGAGGTGCGGGTGAGCCACTCCCGGGC
Source organism: Pseudonocardia nigra (assembly GCF_019396355.1). Lineage (GTDB taxonomy): Bacteria > Actinomycetota > Actinomycetes > Mycobacteriales > Pseudonocardiaceae > Pseudonocardia > Pseudonocardia nigra. Next base: position 21,122 of record NZ_JAHKRK010000011.1, on the reverse strand, counting down.
CGCGGGGTCGGCCGAGGTCGCCGCCGTCGCGGTGAGTCGGTCGAGATCGGTGTGCAGGTCGAGGCCCGCCTCCCGGTACAGCGTGCCCACCAGGTCCTTCGTCGCCGAGGGCTGCAGCAGCGCGCGGTAGTCGACGCCCACGTTGGTGGAGGCGTTGCCGCCCGCCCGCGACTCGATGTCGAGGCGGGCCGGGAGGATGAACGGCAGCGTCTCGATCATCCCCAGCACCTGCGCCTCCGCGCGGCCCGCCGGGTCCTCGGGTGGCGCCCCGTCGCCGTGCCAGGTGGGCAGGTGGAACAGCGCGGCGGCGAGCGCGACCCGCGCCCGCCCCTGCGGCGTGTGCCGTGCCGACTCGATCGCCTCCAGCAGCCGCGCGGTCACCTGGTGGACCTGCGCCGCGTCGGCGAAGCCCGCCAGTGGCACCTCCTCGCCCGGCAGGAGCAGCTGCGCCAGCGCGTGCGCACCGTCGAGCTGGAAGTCCAGGAGCCCGACGCCGCCCGCAACCAGCCCGCAGAGGGCCAGCGCCGCGTCCACGCCCGAATCGTCGCGCTCGGCGATCTGCGCGGTCACGAGCCCGCCCATGGACTGGCCGACGGCGATGGTCCGGCGGGGTTCGCCCAGCTCAGCGGTGACGGCGGCGAGCGTGGCGAGCTGGTCGTCGGCCGCGGTGTCCAGGGTCCAGCCCGCGGTGGCGTAGGACGACCCGGCCAGCGCGTAGCCGCGGTCGAGCAAGGCGGCGGCAGTGTCCGGGTCGGGCGCGTTCTGCGCCGGGTTGTCGCCGCCGGGCGGCCGGTAGCCGTGGCCGAACAGCAGGAGCACCCCGTTCCAGTCCGCCGGGACGTCGGCGATCCAGCTCGCCCCGGAGTCGAGCGAGCCGCTCAGCCGCCGGTACGGGGTGTCGGTCGGCGACGCCGTGGCCGTGCCCGCGAGCACGACGGTGGCGAGGACGGCGCCCGCGAGCGCGCGTGTGACGTTCAGCACGAGCTGACGTTAGGCATTCCGAGCGACGCCGGTCAAGAAGATGCCCAAGAACCACGTGGAGGGAAGATCCCCGCGCCCGCCGTGCTTGTGGGGTGCATCCGATCGACGAGGAGACCGTCATGTCCGTCCTGCCCGATCCCACCACCGAGTTCGGGGCCCGCGTGGCCCGGCGACTGCGGGAGGAGCTCGTCGCCTGGTTGACGTTGGTCGACGGCACCGGCACGCCCCAGCCCGCCCCGATCTGGTTCCTGTGGGACGGGGAGTCGGCGCTGGTCTACAGCGACCACAAGGCGAAGCGGCTCGCCCACCTGCGCGCGAACCCGCGCGTGGCCCTGCACCTCGACGGCGACATCGTGGTGCTCACCGGAGAGGTCGAGGAGCACCCGGACGAGCCACCCGTGCACGAGAACCCGGCCTACCTGGACAAGTACGGCGACCGGATCGAGGACGGGTGGGGAACCGCGGAGAAGTTCGCGGAGACCTACGCCGTGGCGCTGCGGTTCCGTCCACGCCGGGTGCGCGGGCATTGAGCAGCGGCCGCGCCGGTCCCGTGATGGCAGGAAAGACACGTTCCTGGCGTTGAATGGCAGGAACGTGGCTTTCCTGACACTTCGGTGCAGGGTCAGCGGAAGACGACCGTCTTGTTGCCGTGTACGAGCACCCGGTCCTCCAGGTGCCAGCGCAGGCCGCGGGCGAGCACGAGGCGTTCGATGTCGCGGCCGCGGCGGACCATGTCGGCGGTGGTGTCGCCGTGGTCCACCCGGATCACGTCCTGCTCGACGATCGGCCCGGCGTCGAGGTCGGGCGTCACGTAGTGGCAGGTCGCCCCGACCAGCTTGACGCCCCGGGCGTGCGCCTGGTGATAGGGCCGGGCGCCCACGAACGAGGGCAGGAAGCTGTGGTGGATGTTCAGCGCCCGGCCCGCCCACGCCCGGCACAGCTCGGGCGGGAGGATCTGCATGAACCGGGCGAGCACGATCGCGTCCGGGTCGTGCTGGTCGACCAGGGCGCGCAGTTCCTCGAACGCCGCGGCCTTGGGTGCGTCGCTGCCCGGCGGCGGGAACGCGACGTGGTGGAACGGCACCCCGTGGGCCCGCACGAGGTCGCCGAGCTCGGCGCGGTTGCCGATCACGGCGTCGAGCTGCACGGGGAGCTCGCCCGCGGCGACCCGTCCGAGCAGGTCGTGCAGGCAGTGCGGCTCCTTGGTCACCAGCACCACCGCCCGCTTGGGCACCGCTGTGTCGGTGACGGTCCAGTCGGCCTCGCCGCCCAGCTCGGCCGCCACCTCGGCGAAGCGGGCGCGCAGCTCGTCGGCGTCGAACGGCAGCGAGTCGGCGCGCACCACCTGGCGGGTGAAGAACCAGCCCGTGTCGGGGTCGGAGTGGTAGCCGGCCTCGACGATCCAGCCGCCCGCGTCGGCGAGGAAGCCGGCGATGCGGGCGACGATGCCGATGGTGTCGGGGCAGCTCAGGGTGATGACGTAGCGCTGCTCGGCGGGGCGGTCCACGCGCTGAATGCTCTCAGGGGCTCAGCTGCGCTCGGCGAGCCACTCCAGCGTGAACCCTGTCTCGGCGGCGAGCAGGCTCTCCACCTGCTCCGCCACGATCCCCTCGATCTTCCCACCGATCAGCGGCACCTTCACCGTGACCTCGGCGTGCACGAGCAGCTCGCTGTCCCCGCCGTCGGCGTCGTGCAGCCGCATCCCGCCCACCGCCGACGCGGGGGTGCCGTGGATCGTCACCTGCACCTCGCCCGCGTAGCGGCCGGACTCCTCCCGCACCCAGCTCTCGGCGCGCTCGATCGTGAGGTCGCCCGGCAGCATGCTGCGGACCGTCGACGGCATGTCCTTCGCGTCCAGGCCGTGCTGCAGCCGGTAGCGGGCGCCGTCGGCGTACGCGCTGTGCTCGAGCAGCTCGGCGCGGGGTCCGCCGAGCCGGGCGAGCCGGGCGCGCAGGTACTCGGGGTCCACCATCGTCGCGTAGACGTCGTCGGCGCGGTACTGCGAGGTGGACCGGTAGTCGATCGGGCGCGGCATGGTCGGAGGCTACCGTTGGCCCCCGTGCCGGTATCTGACACAGCCGCGCGGCTCGCCCCGCTGACCACCCTGCGGATCGGTGGACGCGCGGCCACGCTGGTCGAGGCGACCTCCGCCGACGCGGTCGTCGACGCCGTCCGGGCGGCCGACGCCGCAGGCGAGCCGCTGCTGCTGCTCGGCGGCGGCTCGAACGTCGTGGTCGCCGACGAGGGCTGGCCCGGCACCGTCGTGCACGTCGCGAACACCGGGCGCACGGTGCAGCGCCGCGCCGACGGGTCGGTGCTGCTCACCGTGGGGGCCGGCGAGGACTGGGATGACGTCGTCGCCGCCTGCGTCGCCGACGGGCTGGGCGGGCTGGAGTGCCTTTCCGGCATCCCCGGCCGCACCGGCGCCACGCCGGTGCAGAACGTCGGGGCGTACGCCGTCGAGGTCGCCGAGCTGCTCGTCGACGTCGACCTGTACGACCGGCGCGCCGGCGTGGTCCGCGAGCACGTCCCCGCTGCGGAGCTCGGGCTGGCCTACCGCACCAGCGTCCTCAAGGGCCGTGACGACGCGGCGGTGCTGCGCGTCCGGTTCGCCCTGCCCGGTGACGGCGCGAGCGCCCCCGTCCGCTACCCGGAGCTCGCCAGGGCGCTCGGCGTCGAGCCAGGGGCCCGCGTGCCCACCGCGGCCGCAAGGGAGGCCGTGCTCGGGCTGCGGCGCGGCAAGGGCATGGTGCTCGACGCCGCCGACCTCGACACCTGGAGCGCCGGGTCGTTCTTCACCAATCCCGTGCTCGCCGCCGACCGCGCCCCGGCCGGCGCACCACGCTTCCCGGCGGGCGACGGCATGGTGAAGGTCCCGGCGGCCTGGCTGATCGAGCACGCGGGCTTCCGCCGTGGTCACCCCGGCCCCGGCGGGCGGGTGGCCCTCTCGGACAAGCACGTGCTGGCGCTCACCAACCGCGGCGACGGCACCGCGGCCGACCTGGTCGCGCTCGCGCGCGAGGTGCGCGACGGGGTGCGCAACCGTTACGGGATCGAGCTGGTCCCCGAGCCGGTGCTCGTCGGTTGCACTCTGTGAGCGACGCGTAGCCTCGTTCGGGGGACCGCGGTGAGGCAACCTGGAACGGCGTTCGGACGTCTCTCATCGTGGGGAAAGTGCTTTGGGGGGACGACGATGCGAAGGATCCTGCTGATCCTGGCCGTGATGGTGGTCGGCTCGCTGGGGGTGGTCACGGCCGCCACCGCGTCGAACGAGGCGGCGCCGCGCACGACACCATCGATACTGGCCCCGTCGGCCACGGTCGCGTACGCACCGGCCGCCGGCGCCACGGAGGTCGACCCGCGGTCGCCCGTCACCGTCACGGTGCAGGACGGCACGTTCGACACCGTCACGCTCACCAACGCCGACGGCGAGCCCGTGGCCGGTGCCCTGAACGCCGACCGTACGAGCTGGAGCACCAGCGAGCCGCTCGGGTACGGCAGCTCCTACACCTGGAGCGGCACCGCCACCGGCGGCGACGGCGCCGCCGTGCCACTGGAGGGCTCGTTCACCACGGTGGCGCCCACCGACACGGTGCGCGGCATCCTCAACATCGACGGCCGCACCGTGGGCATCGCGGCGCCCATCGAGATCCAGTTCGACGCACACGTCGAGGACCGCGCCGCCGTGGAGCGGAACCTCTCGGTCACCACGTCGGTGCCGGTCGAGGGCGCCTGGGGCTGGCTGCCCGACGAGAACGGCGGGTCGCGCGTGCACTGGCGGCCGAAGGAGTACTGGCCCGCCTACACCACGGTGACGGTGCAGGCGAACCTCTACGGGGTGCCCTACGGCGGCGGTGCCTACGGGGTCGCGGACCTGTCCACCACGTTCGAGATCGGCCGCGCACAGATCGTGAAGGCCGACGTCACCACGCACCGCATGATCGTGATGCGCGACGGGCAGCAGGTGGCCGACTACCCGGCCAGCTACGGCCTCGCGACCGACCCGAACCGCAACACGCGCTCCGGCATCCACGTCGTCACCGAGAAGTTCACCGACAAGCGGATGGTGAGCGAGCGGTACGACTACGACGTGGTGTCGAAGTGGTCGGTCCGGATCAGCAACAACGGCGAGTTCATCCACGCCAACCCGGCGTCGGTCGACGCGCAGGGCAACTCCAACGTCACCCACGGCTGCATCAACCTCTCCACCGAGAACGCCAAGGCCTACTACGACACGGCGCTCTACGGCGACCCGGTGGAGGTCACCGGCACCCCGATCGCGCTGTCCGCGCAGGACGGCGACATCTGGGACTGGACGCTGTCCTGGGAGCAGTGGCAGACCCTGTCGGCGCTGTAGGACCACGCATGGCCGAACTGGACCACCTCGTGCTCGCCGTGCCCGACCTCGACGCCGCGCTGCCGGGGCTCGCGGCGCGGCTCGGCGCACCGGCCGTGCCCGGTGGAGCGCATCCGGGCTGGGGCACGCGCAACGCGCTCGTCGGCCTCGGGCCCGGGGCGTACCTCGAGATCATCGGGCCGGATCCCGCGCAGGACGTGGAGCGCCGCGCGTTCGGCGTGGACGCCGTGCCCGGGCCCACGCTGGTGGCCTGGGCCGTCCGGCCGGGCGTCGGGGAGACGTTCGAGGCGCTGGTCGCCGGGGCGGGCGCCGCGGTGGGCCCGGTCCGCGCGATGTCTCGGCGCCGCACCGACGGCCGAGAGCTGCACTGGCGCCTGACCGAGCCGCGGGTCGGGCCCATGCCCTTCCTCATCGACTGGGGCGCCACGCCGCACCCGGCCGCCGAGCTGCCCGCCGCGGCCGAGCTCCGGTCGTTGGCGCTGTCCGACCCGGTCCCCGACGCCTTGAGCGGCACCCTGCGTTGGATGGGCCTCGCCGAGTCCGTCTCGGCGGGCGACCCCCGGATCACCGCCGTCCTGCGGCGGGTGTCCGGTGCACTCGTGGAGCTCGACGGATAGCGGTCGCCCCATCGGGGTACGCGGCGGCATGCGTCCCGACGAGCTCAGCGAGCAGACCGCCACCCGAGCCGAGCCGCTGCCCGAGGAACGGCGGGCCGAGCACGGCGGGGAGGACCGGCGGACCGAGGCCACGGAGATCCTGCGCGACTCCGAGGACCGGGTGGCCGGCGCCGCCGAGGGCAACCGGCCCGCCGACGGCGCCGACGAGCACCGCCGGTCGGAGGACACGGCGGGCCCGTAGCGTCAGGTCCGGGCTGCCACCGCGTCCCGCACCGTGGTGCGGATGCGGTAGAGGCTGGAGGTGGCCGTGATGTAGAGCGTGCGGCCGTCGTCGCCGCCGAAACATACGTTCGCGATCTTCTCCGGCACCGGGATCCGCTCCACGAGTTCGCCCGTGGGCGCGAACACCTGCACCGCGTCCAGGCTCGACGTCCAGATGCGACCGGCCTCGTCCACCCGGAACCCGTCCGGCAGGCCGGGGCCCACCTCGGCGAACTCACGGCCGTTCTTGCAGAGACGCCCGTCGAAGACGTCGTAGCAGTGGATCGAGTGCCCGCCGGGCCGGGCGGGGTCGCGCCGGCCGTCCGGTGGTGAGATCGCCGAGTCCGCGACGTAGAGCAGCGACTCGTCCGGGGAGAACGCCAGACCGTTGGGCGTCTCCACATCGATGACGACCGGGGTCAGGGAGCCGTCACGGGGGTCGAGGCGGAACACGTAGTGGTCGCCGTACTCCAGCTCACCGGGGTGACCCTCGCCCGGCTTCTTGATGCCGTACGACGGGTCGGTGAACCAGATGGTGCCGTCGCTCTTGACGACGACGTCGTTGGGCGAGTTGAGCCGCTTCCCTGCCCACGAGTCCACGAGGACCTCGATGACGCCGTCGCGGTCGCGTTCCACCGCGCGCCTGCCGTGCGAGCACTGGATCACGGAGCCGTCCAGGTCGAGCGTGCGCCCGTTGGTGAACTCCGCGTCGTCACGGTAGACGGCGAGTTCGCCGGAGTCCTCGGAGTACTCCAGGATGCGGTTGTTGGGGATGTCGCTGAACCGGACCGCCCTGCGCGCCGGCAGCCACACCGGCCCCTCGGCCCAGACGGCCCCGGAGGCCACATTCTCCAGGGTGGCGCCGGGTGCGATCAGATCGGTCATGCGTCCTCCTGCTTCCGCCCACCGACGGGCACGGTCTCGGTCATCCTGGCGAGCGGGACCAGGCCGAGCAGACAGATCGCGGCGAGCACGACGTAGTGCACGGTGAACCCGGCCTCATCGATGATCCAGCCGGACACCGCGGCAGCGAGCACCCCCGACACGCCGAGGGCCAGGCCGATCATGATGCCCATCGCCGTGCCCGCCGATCTCGGCACCGAGTCGATGAGCAGCGCGTAGACCACCGGGAACGGGGCGTTGCGGAACAGCCCCCACACCAGCAGGACGATCCACGCGCTCGCCGGGCTCACGATGAAGATCATCCCGAGCAGAGCGACGGACCAGCCGATCACCAGGAAGCGGATCGCGAACTTGCGGCCGGCGTGGTCGGACCAGGCGCCCCAGACGACTTGCCCGATCCAGCCGGTGAGCCCTGAGACGCCGGACAGCAGCGCCGCTTCCGCGAGGCTCATCCCCTGGTCGACCATCTGCTTGGTCAGGAAGGTGACAGCGCCCGCTTCCGCCCACAGGAACAGGAAGATCAGGACCACGGACCAGCGCACGTTCGCGCTGCTCAGTGCCTCCTTGACGGACTCGAGTGCGCTCCCCGACACGCGGGTGGACAACTCCGGCAGCGGACGGGTGAGGCCGCGGGCGTCGATCCAGTCGTAGACCTTCGCCTGGTTGCGCCGCGTGCCCAGGAAGGTCTGCGCGACGATGATCGGGATGCCGAGCAGCGGGATGATGAGGAACGCCTCGCGCCAGCCCGCCACGCCGAGCACCGCCGCGATGAGCGCCCCGGTGAGGAACTGTCCCAGCGGGAAGCCGGTGTGGTGGACGCCGACGGGCGAAGCTGCCCGCCAGCCCGAACGTCAGCGCGCCGCCGAGGATGCCGAGCGCCATCGCGACGTTCCACGTCCACGTGCGCCGGTAGCCGGTGCCGATCCGATCGGAGATCCACCCGAACAGCAGCGCACCGACGATGAGGCCGCCGAAGAACACGGAGTTGACCAGTCCCGCCTGCGCGGAGCTCAGCTGGAACTCCTCCTGGATGGCCGGCAGGACGGCGGGCAGGATCCCGCCGTCCACCGCGGTCATCAGTATCGCGCCCGTGGTGACGGCCAGCGTCGCCCACGACAGAGGATGGGCGCGCGGAACCCACGCCTTCCGCGCCGGGCTGGACACGTCGGGCACGTCGGACCTCACTCATCGGCGAACCGGACCAGGACGAGCGGAATGCGCTTGCCGCCCCATCTTGATCGTGAAGACGTCCGACGTCAACGACATGTCCGACATGCGGGATCGGGCCCGGGCCCGCGACTCGCGCACCCGCAGGCCCCGACTCGCGCGCTGCGACCCGTCACCGCCCGCGAGTCGGGCTGTACGGGTGTGCGAGTCGGGCTGTACGGGTGTGCGAGTCGGGCGATCCGTGCGCCGCCGTCGGCAGTGGCTCGGGCTCAGCGCTCCCGGTGCGCCCGCATCGCGTTGGCCTGGGCGCGCGGCTTCAGCACGATCTGGTCCAGGTTCACGTGCGAGGGACGGGTGGCGGCGAACGCGATCACGTCGGCCACGTCGTCGGCCATGAGCGGGGTGATTCCGTGGTAGACGCCGGCCGCCCGGTCGGCGTCGCCCGCGAACCGGACGAGCGAGAACTCGGTCTCCACCATTCCGGGCAGGATCTCGGTGAGCCGGACCGGCTGCCCCAGCAGCTCGCCGCGCAGCGTGCGGTGCAGCATCGCCTGCGCGTGCTTGGTGCCTGTGTAGCCGGCGCCGTTGTCGTAGGCCTCCAGCGCGGCGATCGAGGTGACGGTGACGATGTGCCCGTCACCGGAGGCGAGCAGTGCCGGGAGCAGCGCCTTCGTCACCCGCAGCGTGCCGATCACGTTGGTCTCGTACATCCAGCGCCAGGCGTCCTCGTCCGCCTTGGCCACGGGCTCGAGCCCCTTCGCGCCGCCCGCGTTGTTCACCAGCAGGCGGCAGTCGGGCACGGCCGCGGCGAACGCGGCCACGGACTCGGTGTCGGTGACGTCCAGACGCAGCGCGGTGCCGTCGATCTCGGCTGCGATCTCCGCGCACCGGTCGACACGACGGGCACCCAGTACCACGTGGAATCCGGCCTTGCCGAGCGCGCGGGCGGTGGCCGCCCCGATGCCCGAGCTGGCCCCGGTGACGACGGCGGTGGGTCGATCGGTCATGCGTCCGAGCCTATTCAGTGCGGGTACGGATCACTCCAGGCCCTGCTGCGCGGCCCGGGAGCCGCGCCGCGCGGCCGTGCGCTGCCAGGAGAAGATGCCCCAGCCCATGGCGCCCAGCACGGCCCCGGCCACGCACGTGGTGAACCCGATGCCCAGCGGCTGCCGGCCGGCCAGCCAGGCCACCAGCAGCGCTGCCGCGCCCAGCAGCCACAGCGCCGTGCCGACGGCGACGACGGCGCGCACGTCGCTCAACCCGCGGGGGAGCGGTGGGGGATCGGCCACGCGCCCAGCGTACGGCGGAACGCCGCAACGGGGCCGCGGCCGGTGGGTCACGAACGCGGTCCATGTGCCCGGATGGCCACTGGCTGTGTTGTGCCAGGTACGACGGGTCCTACCCCTTCCGCATCGCGAATCCCATCGGCGCTGATCAACTGGACACGGCTTAGTGTCTGCGGCGTGATCGAGCTTGCGAGATCACCGACAAGCACAGCATCGACGATCGTGGTGCCGACGAGCGCCAGCGAGGAGGTGTCATGATCGAGCGTCTCTTCCGCGTGTCCGAGCGCGGCTCCACGGTCGGCCGCGAGATGCGCGGCGGGCTCGTCACGTTCGTGACGATGTCGTACATCATCGTGCTCAACCCGCTGATCCTCGGCAGCTTCGTCCCCGAGGGACCGGGTGCGAAGACCGACGTCGTGGGCAACATCCTGACCGTCCCGCAGGTCGCGGCCGTCACCGCGCTGGTCGCCGGCGTGATGACGCTGCTGTTCGGGCTCGTCGCCAACTACCCGTTCGCGATCGCGACGGGCCTCGGGATCAACACGCTCGTGGCGGTCACGCTCGCGCCGCTGATGACCTGGCCCGAGGCGATGGGCCTCGTCGTGATCGACGGCCTGATCATCGTGCTGCTGGCCGTGACGGGTTTCCGCACCGCGGTGTTCAATGCCGTCCCGGCGGACCTGAAGGCGGCGATCGCCGTCGGCATCGGGCTGTTCATCGCGTTCATCGGTCTGGTCGATGCCGGGTTCGTGCGCCGGATCGCCGACGAGGCCGGCACCACGGTGCCGGTGGGCCTGGGCATCGGCAACTCGATCGCGTCCTGGCCCACGTTCGTGTTCGTCGTGGGGCTGCTGATCACCGGCCTGCTGGTGGCCCGCGGGGTCCGGGCCGGGATCCTGCTCGGCGTCGTGGTCACCACGATCATCGCGATCGTCGTCGAGGCGATCGCCCAGGTCGGCCCGTCGGCGGGCACCAACCCCAAGGGCTGGTCGCTGGCGGTGCCGACGCTGCCCGACAGCATCGTCGGGCTGCCCGACCTCTCCCTGGTCGGGGCCGTGTCCCTCGGCGCGTTCGCCCGGCTGGACCTGATCACCGTCGCGCTGCTCGTGTTCACCCTCGTGCTCGCCAACTTCTTCGACGCGATGGGCACGATGACCGGGCTGGGCAAGCAGGCCGGGCTCGTGGACCAGAACGGGCAGCTGCCGGGCGTCGGGAAGGCGCTCATCGTCGAGGGCGCGGGCGCCGTGGCGGGCGGTGTGGGGTCGGCCTCGTCCAACACCGTCTACATCGAGTCGGCGTCCGGCATCGCCGAGGGGGCGCGCACCGGCCTTGCGAACGTGCTCACCGGTGTGCTGTTCCTGCTCGCGATGTTCTTCACTCCGCTGTACTCGATCGTGCCGATCGAGGCGGCGGCCCCGGCGCTCGTGATCGTCGGCGCGCTGATGATGCGCCAGATCACCGGCATTGACTTCACCGAGTTCCGGGTGGCGCTGCCCGCCTTCCTGACGATCGTCGTCATGCCGTTCACATACTCGATCGCCAACGGGATCGGCGCCGGGTTCGTCGCCTACGTGGTGCTCGCGGCGGCGACGGGCCGGGCACGGATCATCCATCCGCTGATGTGGGTGGTGGCGGTCGCGTTCGTCGGCTACTTCGCGGTCGGGCCGCTCCAGGCGCTCTTCGCGGGATAGTTGTGTAACCTAACGGAAAGTGAGCGCGCCGCCGGAGACCACGTCGACCGGCGGCGGGATGTTCGCCTCGCTGCGGGTGCCGAACTACCGGCGCTACGCCTCCGGTCAGGTCGTCTCGCTGGTCGGCACCTGGATGCAGCGCGTGGCGCAGGACTGGCTCGTGCTGGACCTGTCCGGTGGCAACGCCGCCGCGCTGGGGCTGGCGGCCGCGCCCCAGTTCTCCCCGACACTGCTGCTCTCGCTCTGGGGCGGGGTGCTCGCCGATCGCGTCGACAAGCGCCGGATGCTCATCGCGCTCCAGGTCGCGCTCGGGGTGTGCGCCCTCGCGCTGGGCCTGGCCGACGTCACCGGCGTGGTGGCGCTGTGGCACGTCTACCTGCTGTGCCTGCTGGTCGGCTGCTTCTCGGCGTTGGACGTGCCGGTCCGCCAGGCGTTCGTGCCCGAGCTCGTGGGCGTCGGTCAGGTCGGCAATGCCGTGGCGCTGAACGCGGTGACGTTCAACCTCGCGCGGATCGTCGGGCCGTCGGTGGCCGGGCTGCTCATCGTGGCCGTCGGCACCGGGTGGGTCTTCCTGATCAACGCGGTGAGCTTCGCCGGCGTGGTGATCGCCCTCGCCCGGATGGATCCGGTGCGGCTGCAAGCGCATCGTCCCGGTGCCCCGGGCGCCGGGCCAGCTGCGGGCCGGGCTGCGCTACGTCCGCGGGCGGCCCGACCTCGTGGCCGCGCTGGCGCTGGTGTTCTTCGTGTCGACGTTCGCCCTCACCAACCTCCAGCTGGCCCTGCCGGTGCTGGCCCGCAACGTCTTCGAGCTCGGCGCGGAGGCGTACGGCCTGCTCACCACGCTGCTGGCCGTCGGCTCGGTGCTGGGCGCGGCACTCGCGGCGCGGCGCCGGGGACGCCCCCGGCTGCGGCTGGTCGCCGGGTCGGCGCTGGCGCTCGCGATCCTCGAGACCGCGACCGGGCTGATGCCGACGTTCGCCCTGACCGGCGCGGTCCTGGTGCCGGTGGGGCTCGCGGCGCTGACGTTCACCACCGCGGCGAACGCGACCGTGCAGATGTCGGTGGAGCCCAGCATGCGCGGGCGGGTGATGGGCCTGTACATGCTGCTGTTCCTGGGCGGGACGCCGGTGGGAGCCCCGCTCCTCGGTCTCCTGGCCGAGCGGCTGGGCGGCCGCGCGCCGCTGGTGCTGGGCGGGTGCGTGACCGTGGTTGCGGTGCTGGTGGTGGGCCTGGTGCTGGCGCGCCGCAACCGGCGGGTGAGCCAGGACTTGCCGAGGAAGTAGAGGTTAGGCTAACCTCAGCGATGTCGCTTCGTGGTGGGAGCGGCGCGTCAGAGGAATGCATCCGAGGGTTCGCCCTCGGGTGCATGACGTGGCAGTTCGGGAACGCCATCGGGGCCCCGGCCGACCGGCCTGGGCCCCGATGCGTGTGCGCAACCGCGGCTCAGCCCCAGGAGAACGTCCGGCGCACGGCCTCGCGGATCGGGTTCACGGAGCCCTCCCGCTCGTCATCCTCCCGGTCGCCCTCGTTGCGGCTCTCGCCGTCGGCGCCGTCGCGTCCCTCGGCGGTCGCGCTCGCGTCCTCGCCGTCAGTGCCGTCCTCGCCCTTGGCGCCGTTCTCGCCGTCAGTGCCGTCGCGGCCCTCGTTCCGGTCGGTGTCGTCCCGGTCGTCGTCCCGGTCGGCGCCGTCCCCGTTGCCGGCGTCGGCCGCCCCGTCCTCGAGGGAGTACTGCTTCACCCAGTCGACATGCATCACCGACTCCTCCGGAGGGCCGCCCTCCGGGAACCAGTCGAGCTGGATGCACAGGTGCATCGGCCCCGGCGGGAAGATGCTCGTGTCGGTGGTGCGGTACCACTCCTCGCCGTCGACGTAGGCCGTGATCGCCTCGGGCGTCCACTCCACCGCCCAGTTGTGCCACTCGGTGCCGTCAATCTCGACCTGGCCGTTCACCTGCGAGTTGTCGGCGCCGTAGTGGATGAAGATGTCCGTGGTCTGGCGCGTGTGGTCGAGCATCTCCATGAAGTCGATCTCGCCGCCGACGGGGAAGTCCTCGGCGTCCGCCCAGAGCAGCAGCAGGGCGTTGTAGGACGGGTCCGAGGCGGGCGCCTTGACCCGCCCCTCCCAGCGGCCGTACTTCTGCCCCGGGTTCCAGGCCATCCCGGCCGTGGTGCCCGACGAGTCACCGGTGATCGTGAGTATCCCGCCCTCGATCGAGACGGCGTCGGGCGAGCGGATGCCCTTGCCGGCATGCCCGGGCCCGTCGTAGATGTCCCACTGCTCGCTGCCGCCGGAGAAGTCGTCGACCCGGTTGGGCGTGCCCCAGCCGTACCGCTCGGCGGCGGTCGCACCCTCGCCGCTGCCGTCCTCGCCGCTGCCGTCCTCAGTGTCGGCGGTGCCCGTGCGGTTGCTGCGGGTGGAGGCGTCGGGCTCGTCCGTGTCGCGATCGGCGTCGCCTCCGGAGCGGTCGGTGGCCCCCGGCTCGTGCTCGTCCGGTCCGTCGGCGGTGTCGCGGTCGGCCGCGGTCTCACGGTCACCGGTGTCCCGCGCGTCGCCCGGTCCGTCGTCGTCCCCGCGGTCCTCACCGGTCGGCCCGCCGCGCTCGGCACCGTCGTCCCGGTCGGCGGGCTCGGGGTCGGCGGGTTCGGGATCGCGGGCCTCGCGTTCCCCCGGTTCCGGGTCGGCCGGTTCCGGATCCGCCGGTGCGCGATCCCGGGGCTCGCGGTCGGCGGGTTCGGCGGGTTCCGGATCGGTGGGTTCCGGGTCGGCCGGTCCGGGGTCCGCGGCGCGGTCGCGGTCCCGCTCCGGCCGGTCGGGGTCGGTCCCGGCCGCACCGGTGCGCCCGGTGGGATCCGGTTCCTCCGGCGTGCGGCCGCCCGGCTCGATCACCTCGACCGACGGCTCCGTCCGCGCTCCGGGCTCGCCGTCCTCGGCACCGGTGCCGGGCCCCGCCAGGATGATCACCACGGCGATGCCCGTCGACAGGTACTTCCGGAGCAGCTCCTCGAGGTCCTCGAAGATCATGGCGGGCACTCCTGTCGCATCAGTCCTCCCCGGCGGGGAGATCGGCGGTTGCGGGTGAGTCGGCGGCGACGAGCCACCGGCCGTCGGGCATGCGGGCCAGCACCACGTCGCGACCGACGAGGGTGACCTCGGCGGCGGCGCCGGGCGGGCCGGTCGCGGTGCCGAGCTCGGCCCGGTAGCCGCGCCGCCGGTCGCCCGCCTCGGCGGCCACCAGCTCGAGCGCCGTGACCGTCGCGGTGCGCAGCGACCCGGCGGGCGGCGGGTCCAGCACGACCACCCCGACGGTGGCGGGCGGGCTCCCCGGCACCGCGTAGCCCGCGGCGCGCAGGTGCGTGCGGCCCGCGTCCTCGACGCCGACCGAGTGCGCCACGGCGAGGTAGGCCCGTGCGACGGCCTCCGGGTCGGTGAGGTCGACCCCGGGGTCCACAGGGGCGGGCGGCGCGCCGCGCTCCACGGGAACGGCGTCCAGCGCCCGCCGGTCCTCGTCGGTGAGCGCGGCCCCTGGCGGCGGTTCGCCCGACGGCGGTATGACGCCGGTCGCGCCGCCGACCAGCACGAGCGCGAGCACTGTGATGGCCGCTGCCGCGGCGGCGGCGATGACGGGGACGACGGGTCTCGAGCGGTTCACGGCCTCACTCCCGGAAGCTCACGTGCACGTGGTCGAAGTGGCCGCCGGTGGCGTCGCGGACGTCGTAGACCCCGCCGCCCGTGTACCGCCGGCCCCATCCGCCCTGGTCCTCGACGCCCGGGTCCCAGTAGCGGCCCTGCCAGATGAGGTACTTGACCTGCAACGGTTCGGCGTTGCTGCGGAACCATTCGGCCACGCGCCACCCGGAGTCCAGGTCGGCGCCCTCCGCGAAGGTGCCCGGGGCCGTGGGGAACAGGTCGCACGCCTTGCCGCGGGAGTGGTCGCTGCGGGGGTTCCAGGCGTGTTCGTCCCAGCACCCGGCCGACCGGATCGTCGGGCCGTCGGTCCATCCCCCGAACGCGGCCCCGGCCGCTTCCAGCCCGTGGTGCGTGGCCCCGGTGAGGCAGCCGTCCCCGGTGGGATCGGGCAGCTCGCAGCCGGTGGCACCCCCGGTCCAGGCCGCGGGGGCGGCCAGGGCGGGCGGAGTGGCCGCGGCCGGTTCGGGCACGGGCGCCGCGAACCGCTCCAGGTTGGAGTGCACCGCCGCCACGTAGCGTCGGACCACCTCCGCGCAGCGCTCGCCGCAGCTCGCCTCGCCGGCCACCGGGATCCCGGTGGCGCTGCCCGTCACGCGGCCGCACCCGGCGATGTGGCAGACGAGCATGGCGTCGAGCGGCGTCGTGGGCTTGCCCGTGGCCTGCAGGTGCGCCGTGACGGCGCGCAGGTTCGCGCAGACCCACGGCACGGCGACGCGCAGGTGCGCCTCCGCGGACAGGACGTCGGCGTCGCCGGACGGGGGGTCCGACGTCCAGGTCTGCCCGCCCGCGGCCACCCAGTTGCGCTGCCCGAACTGGTAGAGCCCCGCGGGCCCGCCCTCCCGCCGCGAGGCGAGGGCCGGGTCCCACCCGGACTCCGCCTGCACCTGGGCCACCACCCACAGCGGCGGCAGTTCGGGGCAGTGGGTCGCGGTGAGCTCGCTGATCAGGGGCAGGGAGTCGCGCGCAGGCGCGGGCAGCTCTGCGGTGTCGACGCCCGAGACGGTGTCCGGCACCGGAGCAGGGGCGGCACCGAGCAGCAGCAGACCGGTGAGTGCGGCCAGCGCGATCGCGAGCGGGCTGCGCAGCAGGGTCGGGCCGGGCATGCGTCACCCCGCTCGTCCCGCCGCGGCCGTCGAGCGCAGGTGATCGGCCTCGAGCGTGTCGTCGTCGGGTTCGGGTGCTGCGGGCAGCAGCGGTTCCGCCCGGACCGGTGCCGGCCCGAGCAACCGGGCGGGCCGGACGGGAGCCGCCCGCCGGATGACGCGCGGGGCGTGGGCCGGCGCCGTGGGGCGCGGCCGGATCAGGGTGGGCGGGGCGCTGCGGGCCGGCAGGCCGGACCCGACGACGGCCGCCACGACCAGCCGGAGGGCGGCCGCGTAGGCCCGAAGGGGCCGCGTGACGTGGTGGGCCGGCAGTGCGAGCACGGCGGCGGCCTCCTCGGAGGGGGTAGGGGCACCGTGCCAGCGGCCGACGTGCGGGAGTGTGACGACGGCTCCGAAGCGCGGCTGCAGGGCGCTCAGCCGGGTCGCCACGCCGTCGGTGGGCAGGCCGGGCTCGAGGAGGACCGCGAGCACGGGGTGCGGGCCGGTCGGCGCACCCGCGAGGACGGCCGCCTGCCGCAGCGCGGCATCGGTGCCCCGGCAGGCGATGACGTCGGCGGCTCCGTCGAGCGGCCCGGCGTCGCGGGCGTGCAGCGCCGCGGCGAGCGTGCTGGTGCCGGCGTCACCGCTCAGCCCGGCGATCACGGGGGTGCGTGGGCGGCTCACCATGCGGTCCCGGAGCGCGGCTCGGCGAGCGGGTCGTCGTCGGCCAGCGTGTGGTCGTCGGGCGCCGGTGGGCCGGCGGGGGGCGGCTCGGGGACCTCACCGAGTGTCTCCTCCCACGCGTCGACCACCAGCCGCCCGTTCTCCAGCACCACGGGCACACTGAGCCGGATCCAGTACGACGCAAGGCTGCGCCACCCCCGTCCGGTGGGGGCGGGCGCAGCGGCCGGGATCCCCGCGATGCCGGGCTCGGGTTCGGTGGCGGCTGCGGGCTCGGGTCCGTGGTCGCCGACGGCCCGGTACGGCGTGACCCGCACACGGACGTCGACGAGCACGCGGCCCTCGCCGTCGGGTCGCACCCGCCCGGGCAGCGCGAACTCGGCGCGTTGACGGCCCCGCCCGGACCAGCCCAGCCGGTCGGGGTCGCGCCCCGGAGCCGGCAGGTAGTCGAGCAGCACGCGCCCGCGGCGGCCCGGATCGTCCTCGTCCCACGACAGGTAGTCGACGGCGAACGCCCCCGCGAGCGCTGCGGCCTCGGCCGGCTCGGGAGCGGGGGCCGGCGGCCGGGGCCACGGAGGGGTGGGCGCGGCGCTGCGGGGCCCGGGAATCGGGGGGAAGCCGTGGGGGTCGGTGGGCGGGTCGGCCGTGGGGACCGGGCGGGGGACGGCCGGGCGGGCGGCACGTGTGGCGGGGCCTGCCGCAGGCCATCCCGGCGGCGCTGTCGTCGGGGCACCCGCGCCCACCGGCGGCGGCCCCCAACCCGGCGGGGGGCCGTACGGCGGCCCGTAGGCCGGCGGGGTCGGCGGGGAAGGTGGGTCCGGTGCGGGGGCGCGGCCGAAGAGCCGGAAGCGGGCCACGGCCGTCACCTGGCGCGGGGGGTGGTCCGCGGCGTGCGGACGCCGGACGGGGTGGACTGGGTGGGTCGCTCGGGCATGCGTCCCCCGTTTGCGGGCGCGCGGGATCGCGCCCGCAGCCCGTGCTGCAGGCGCTCGACGGTCGGGAGCGCCGACCGGCGATCACCTGCCGTGACCACCGGCGGAACGGGACCGACTGTAGGAGTGCGCCCACCGGTTCCGGGGCGGAACGGGACGAGGGTTTGCGATGGTGAACGCGGAGGCCCGCGCGGCCCGGGCCCGTCCGGATTGCAGCAAAGCCACTTTCACGCAATGCCGTGGCGGGAAAGTGGCTTTACTGCAACGGGTGGGAGGTGGGTGCGGCGGCGATCTGCCGTGGCAGCGGCGGACCTCAGCCGGGGACGGGCCAGTCGTGCACCGGCTCGTTCGCCGCGGACGACTCCAGGTACCGCGCGAGCATGCCGCGCAGCGCGGTGGGTCGGTCGGCGCCGCGGGCCTCGAGCGCGCCCACGGTGTCGAGCTGCCACGCGGCACCGGTGCGGCGGGTGACGCAGCGCTGCTCGATGATCGGCAGGTAGCGGTCGGTGACCTCGCTCGCCACGCCCCACCGGGCCAGGCCCTCGGCGGCCTGCGGCAGCAGCTTGCGCAGCACGAGCTCGTCGGGACGGATCCAGCCGGTACCGGGCCAGTACAGCGGGCCCTCCATGCCGTGCCGGGCCGCGGTGGTGAAGTTCTCCTCGGCGGCCTCGAACGACATCGAGCTCCACAGCGGCCGCTCGGCCTCGACGAGCACACGCAGCAGCCCGTAGAAGAACAGCGCGTTGGCGACCATGTCCACGGGGGTCGGTCCCGCCGGGAGCACCCGGTTCTCCACGCGCACGTGCGGCACGCCGTCGGCCACGTCGTACACCGGGCGGTTCCAGCGCCAGATCGTGCCGTTGTGCAGCCGCATCTCGTCGAGCCCCGGCACCTCGCCCGCCTCGAGCTCGGCCATCGGGTCGGTGTCCTCGGTGACCGGCATCAGCGCGGGGAAGTAGCGCCCGTTCTCCGAGAACAGGTCGAGGATCGAGGTGATCCAGCGTTCGCCGAACCACACCCGCGGCCGGACGCCCTGGTTGCGCAGCTCGGGCGTGCGGACGTCGCAGGACTGCTCGAACAGCGGGATGCGCGTCTCGGCCCACAGCCGTGACCCAAGCAGGAACGGGGAGTTCGCGCCGACGGCGAGCTGCACCCCGGCCAGGCACTGCGCGGCGTTCCAGTAGCCGGCGAACGCGTCCGGGTGCACCTGCAGGTGCAGCTGCATCGACGTGCACGCCGCCTCGGGCGCGATCGAGTCGAAGTCGGCCGTGAGGTGCTCGGGTCCGACGCCGTGGCGGCCCGACGGGTCGTCGCCTGCGATGTCGAGGCGGATGGGCTCCCCGCGGGCGCTGAGCATCTGCTCGTTGAGCATGGAGTAGCGGCGATCGGGGGACAGGGCGTCGACGACGAGGTGGCGCTGCTCCAGCGTCGGCAGGATGCCGATGACGGCGAGCTGGGAGCCGCAGTCGAGGGCCTTGGACCGGACGACCGTGAGCTCGTCGAGCAGCTGGAGCTCCAGGTGCCGCCACTGGTCACCCGGCAGCGGCCGCGGCGGGAGGTTCAGCTCGAGGTTCCAGCGACCGAGCTCGGACTGGAACTCGGTGCCGTTGATGGCGTCGAGGACGTCGGCGCCGGACAGCGCGGGCGCGAGGTCGTGGTCGACGAGGTTGAGCTCGACCTCGATGCCGGTCATCGGCTCGTCGCGGGCGAACGGGTGCTCGCGCAGCATCACCGCGAGGGCGTCGAGGCACCGTTGCACTTTCGCGCGGTAGAGCTGCCGATCACGCCGACTGAACGTGGTCCGGCCGACGTCCTGGCCCATACCTGCGCTGCCTCCCTGCCCCCCGGGCACGCCCGGGAACCCGGGCGGTTGTCCACCGTGACACAACAGTGACCTCGCCGCTACGGCCGACCGGATGACCGATGCGATCACGGCGAGGTGGCCTGCGACGATGCCGAACCGTGGCCACCATCACGCCGATCACGGAACCGGCCGACCCGCGCGCCGACGACTACCGCGACCTCACCACCGCCGACCGGCGCCCGGACCGACCCGGAGGGCGCGGGCTGGTGATCGCCGAGGGGGTCGTCGTGGTGCGCCGGTTGCTCGACTCGCCGTACCCGGTGCGGTCGCTGCTGGGCGTGCCGCGGCGGCTGGACGAGCTCGCACCCGACCTGGCCGGGCTGGACGTTCCGGCCTACGCGACGGACGCCGCGACGATGGCGGAGGTCGTCGGGTTCCACCTGAACCGGGGCGTGCTGGCCGTGGCGGACCGCGCGGCGCCGCCGGACCCTGCCGAGCTGGTGCGCGACGCGCGCGTCGTCGCGGTGCTGGAGGGGGTGAACGACCACGAGAACCTCGGGGCGCTGTTCCGCAACGCCGCCGCGCTCGGTGTGGACGCCGTGCTGCTCGGTCCGCGCTGCTCCGACCCGCTCTACCGCCGCAGCGTGCGGGTGTCGATGGGCCACGTCCTGCGGGTGCCGTTCGCCGAGCTCCCCGGCCCGTGGCCGGCGTCGCTGGACGTCCTGCGCGCCGCCGGGCTGCGGGTGGCCGCGCTGACGCCGGCGGCGGACGCTGCGCCACTGGCGTCGTCGGGCCTGGCGGGGGAGCGGGTGGCGCTGCTGCTGGGCGCGGAGGGGCCCGGGCTCACGGACGCGGCGCTGGCCGCCGCCGACGTGCGCGTCCGGATCCCGATGGCGTCCGGGGTCGACTCGCTGAACGTCGCCACGGCGGCAGCCGTGGCCTTCCATGCGGTCGGAGTCGCTCTAGGCTGACCCGGATGGAGGTCGCTGGGGGACGAGTCGTGGTGGGCGAGCGCCGGCCCGGGGATCCGCCGCTGCCCGGGGACCTGCAGGACGCGCTGAGCGAGTGGGGGGCGTTCGCGGCGACCGTGACGCGGGCCGGCGGCCCGGAGGAGCAGGCGTTGCTGCAGCGGCGGGGCCGTCAGCTCGCCGCTCGGGTGGCGGACGTGCTCGGCAGGCCCGTGGACCTCACCGACCCCGTGACGGGGACGACGGAGTCGATCAGCGTCGGCGTCACGGGACCGATCCCGCGGCTCGCGCCGAACCCGCCGGGCCCCACGCCGTGGGCCACCGGGCTCACCGTCGCGGCGTTCTTCGCGGTGCTCGTGGCGATGGGTGACATCGTGCTGTGCCACGCGTTCGCCGAGGCGTTCGGACTGCTCTGGGTGCCGGCGAACCTGCTCATCGGGTGCGGGCTGGCGCCGTCGCTCTACCTCATGCGGCGCATGCCGTTCTGGCGCTGGCTCGCGCTGGGCGCGGCCGCCGGGCTGGCGGCCGCATGGGTGGTGCTCCTCCTGGGCCTGCTGGGCTGAGACCCGCCTGGGGACGTTGCAGCAAAGTCCCCCATGGCCTTCGGCCGCCACGAGGTATGAGAATCGGGTCGGGTCCGGCTGAGCTCGGTTGGCATTGGTGCGTCTAGCCCGAAGCAAAGTCTGAGGCCTGGGGGCCTTCCCG
>NZ_JAHKRK010000109.1 GCF_019396355.1 Pseudonocardia nigra | reverse complement strand
GGCCGGGCGCAGATCAGGATCCAGATCGGCTGCCCTCTTGCGGCCTCCGCCGGGGCGACGCGTTCGGCCCAATGGTTCCTGACCCGAGTCCAGCTCCGCGACGCCCCGCGAGACGGTCCCCTCCCGCATCCCGGCCGCCTTCGCGACGACGCGTATGCCGCCGTGGCCCAGCGCGCGAGCTTCCGCGCCTGCCAGCAGCCGCCGCTGCCGCTCGTCCAGGTGCGGGAACAGCGCCTGGAACTTCACGGACAGCGAGTGCTGAGTCTCCACCGGTATGGCCATACCACACCAACGACGACCACGACGCGAAGCAGCGTCTTATTTCTCTGCAAAGCACTTAGCGGTTTGGTGATCAGGTCCAGGAGGCGGCCGGGTTCGGCGTGTCGCTTCCCGGGATGCTGGGAGCGTGGACGACGCTCGTCACGCCGCAAGGTCGTTCGTCCTCGCTGCGCTGCGGGCGCTGCACCTTGCCCCGCTCCTCGCGTCGTGCGGGTCGGCAACTGCCCCGGGAGCGGGCCGGGGAGGGGGGCGGCGGGTCGAGGGCGTAGTTGCCGGCGTGGGTGCGGGTGAGGAACCCGAGGCGGGTCCATTCGGCGAGTTGGGTGAGCATGTTGTGCTTGGGGATTTGCAGTTGCTCGGCGAGCTCGGTGCCGCTCCAGGCGCGGCGGGGGTCGCTGTCCAGCAGCGCGGTGACGCGGTCGCGGCGGGTCGGCGGCCGGGGAGCACGTGGCTGGCTCGGGGCGCGTCGGTGTCGAGGTCGGCGGGTCGGGTTCAAGGGTGGCGGGGTGTGCATGTGGATGTTTATCCCGGTGACGGCCGTGGGTGCGACGGGGCGGGCGTCGTCGCGGTTGAGGTAGCGCGAGGTCGCGCACTTGACCTTGCGGGCGCTGTAGCGGGCCCGGCGGGTGGGTAGCAGGGTGGTCAGCACGGCGCGGCCGATGGCTCCGAGCAGGTCGGTGGGCTGGTCGGTGTCGGGGCAGACCCCGGCGGCGGCGGCGACGTCGTAGGTGAAGTGCTCGCACAGGACGAGCGCGGGATCGGCGAGGATCCCCGCGCTCTCCAGCGCCGCCCGATAGCCGTGCAGGCGGGCCTGGTTGCAGCCCCGAGCCGGGCGGCCCGCCGACGTATCCGATGCGGCGGTGCCCGAGCCCGAGCAGGTGGCGGGTGGCCGTCATGCCGCCTGCGAAGTTCGTGGAGCCGACGCTGGTGACCTCCGCGCGGGGAAGGCTCATCGGGTCGAGGACCACGAGCGGCAGGCCGGTCGTGGCGAGGGCGTCGACCGGATACCCTGCGCCGCACGGCTCGTCGAGGAGCTGCTGCGGCGCCACGACTACGTGCCGCAGTCCGCACGCCGGCCCGGCGGCGCGGCCACGACGGTGGAGCTGCTCATCCACGGCGGGTTCGGCGCCTACGCGACCCAGGTGATCGAAGGGGTCGTGCACGCCGGCGCGGAGGTGGGTGCGTCGATCGTGGTCGGCCAGCTGGACGACGTCCGGCTCGCCGACGACCCGCCGCACGGCTGGGCCCGTCGCCTCGCGACCGGCGGGCGCGCCGGGGTCATCGTCGTGACCGCGAGCTCACCGGCGCCCAGCGGCGGCGGCGCGGTAGTCGTCGTCGGGGAGGCGGGCGCCGGGAAGACGGCCC
Source organism: Pseudonocardia nigra (assembly GCF_019396355.1). Taxonomy (GTDB): domain Bacteria; phylum Actinomycetota; class Actinomycetes; order Mycobacteriales; family Pseudonocardiaceae; genus Pseudonocardia; species Pseudonocardia nigra. The sequence continues at coordinate 22,762 of NZ_JAHKRK010000109.1, read as the reverse complement.
TGCTGAGCCGGGCGGCAGCCGGAGCCAGCGGGTTCCGGATGCTGTGGGTCCACGGCGCGCGGTCGGAGTCCGTGCTGCCGTTCGCCGCGGCCGCCGACCTGCTGCTGCCGTTGCGCGAGCACTTCGGCCGGTTGCCCGTCGTCCAGCGGCACGCCCTCGAGGTCGTCCTCGCGCTGCGGTCGGGCCCGGTGCCCGCGCCGCTCGCCGCCTGCGCGGCCGGCCACCGGCTGCCCCGGGTGGACGTATGGCCGGCCCAGTTCGCCCGCTCCGCGGGCGGCAGCTACGCCTGGCACGGGGCGGAGGTCGAGCTGATCGGGACGCCGCGCCTGGTGGACGGGCAGCTCGTGCTGGCGGGCGAGCGCTGGGCCGACCCGATCGAGCTGGCTCCCCTCGACCCGCGCGCCAAGGTCCAGTGGGACGCGGCGCGCGGGACGCCGCAGCCGACCACGCAGGAGGAGGTGCGGCCATCGACGCGGTGCAGCCGGGCCGGGAGATCGTGGTGACCGGTCCGCTGACGGTCACCGACCGCGGCTACCGGCTCGGCGTGCGCCTCGTGCGGCCCGCGGGCGTCAGCGGGTGAGGTCCACCTCCCCGGCCACGGCGGCCGGCCGCTCGCAAGTGGTCGTCAGCTCGACCGACGCGCGGGTGTCGGCGGCCAGCTGCACGGACTCCATGATGTCCAGGACGTGCAGGGCGAGCTCGTCGCCCGCCCGGTGCGGCCGGTCCTCCGCCAGGGCGAGCGCGAGGTCGGCGAGGCCGCAGCCGCGCCCGGCGTCGACGTAGCCCGCCGTGCGGCCCACGTCCACCCAGCCCGCGTCGGGTGCTGCGGCGGAGTACAGCTCGACGGCGCCGGCGAAGTGGTTCGGGTCGGGCACCGACAGCGAGCCGCCCGTGCCGTGGACCTCGATGCGGGGCAGGTGGGCCGCCCAGACGTCGAAGCTCATGACCAGCGTGGACAGCGCGCCGGACGCGTGCTCGAGGATCCCGGTGACGGTGGAGTCGACGGCGACCTCGAAGGTGGTGCCCGCCCGCGGCCCCCGGCCGATGGTGCGGGTGGCGGACGGGCGCGAGGACGCACCGACCACCCGGGAGACCGGCCCGAGCAGGTGCACCAGCGACGTCAGGTAGTAGGGGCCCATGTCCAGCAGCGGGCCCCCGCCGGGCTGGTAGTAGAACTCGGGGTCGGGGTGCCAGCGCTCGTGGCCGGGCGTGGTCATGAACGCGGTGGCCGCGTGCGGGGTGCCGATCCGGCCCGCGTCGACGGCGGCGCGGGCGGTCTGCACGCCGGTGCCGAGCACCGTGTCCGGGGCGCAGCCGACCCGCAGCCCGGCGCCCGCCGCCGCCTTGACGACCTCCCGGCCCTCGGCGACCGACGTGGCGAGCGGCTTCTCCACGTACACGTGCTTGCCCGCGGCCAGCGCGGCGAGCGCCACGTCCGCGTGCGTGGTCGGCAGGGTGAGCACGAGCACGACGTCGACGTCCGCGGCCGCGAGCAGCTCCGGGAGCGCGAGCACCCGGGCCCCGGCGTGCTGCGCGGCGAGCGCGGCGGCGCGGTCGGCCTGCAGGTCGCAGACGGCCGTGACCCGCAGCTGCGGCAGCCGGGCGAGGCAGGCGGAGTACTGCGCGGAGATGTTGCCGGCGCCGACGATGCCGACCCTCAGCGGGCCGCCCACAGCAGCCCCCGCTCGATGATCGTGCTGACGTTCGGGTTCCGGATCACGTCCATGTCGTGGCCCGGGGTGCAGACGAACACGCGGCCCTTCCCCCAGTCCCGCGTCCAGATCGCGGGCGAGGTGACCGGCCAGTGCCACGGCTCCCACTCGTTCGCGGCCAGGGTGGTGGTGGCGAGCACGTGGTTGTAGGAGTCGGTGAGCACCCAGTACTGCTCGGTCACGAGGTCGAAGTCCTCGATCCCCTGGGTGACCGGGTGGTCCGCGGTGATCTCCACCCGGTACGGGATGAAGAAGTCCACCTGCTCGCCCCTGCGCTCCTCGGGCCGCTTCGGGGGGTGGCAGGCGAACTGCCCGCCGATGAGCTGGAGGTAGTCGCTCGAGTTGCGGTACGAGTCGGCGATGCCGCCGTGCCAGCCGGCCAGCCCGGTGCCGTTCGCGACGGCGCCCGTCAGCCCGGCCAGCTCGTCCTTCTCGATCGTGCTCATCGTCATGCACTGCACGATCAGGTCCACGCCGGCCATGTAGTCGGCGTCGGCGTACACCCGGGGCGAGTCCTCGACGCGGACGGCGAAGCCGTTGTCCTTCAGATGCGGGAGGAACTCGTCGGTGGCCTCGACGGGATGGTGTCCTTCCCAGCCGCCGCGCACCACCAGTGCTTGCCGTTCTGACACGGGGATCCCTTCACTTGGAGAAACCGGCGGTCATGCCGGCCAACAGGTGCCGCCGCCCGACCCCGTACAGCGCGAGGATCGGCAGCGTCGCGAGCACCACGGACGCGAGCACGGCGGGGACGTTGATCCCGTACTCGCCCTGGAAGGCCCACAGCGCGAGCGGGAGCACCCGCAGCTCCGGGCTCTGGGTGAGCACCAGCGGCAGCAGGAACGAGTTCCACACCTGCAGTCCCTGGTAGATCGACACCGTGATGAGCGCCGGCTGGGTCAGCGGGAACGCCAGCCGCCACATCGTGGCCCACTCGCTCGCCCCGTCCATCCGCATCGACTCGAACAGCTCGTTCGGCACGTCGCGGATGAAGTTGGCCAGGATCAGCACCGACAGCGGGATGGCGAACGCGATCGAGGGCAGGATCAACGCGAGGTGGCTGTCGTAGAGGCTCAGCCGAATGATGATCAGGTAGACCGGGATGATCACGGCCTGCAGCGGGAAGGCCAGCCCCATCAGGAAGATGGTGTTGCTGAACCGCAGGAACCGGCCGCGCCCGCCGCGGACGATCGCGAACGCCGCCATGAACGAGACCAGCACCGCGGGCACCGTCGCGCCGATGGTCACGATCACCGAGTTCGTGAAGTACATCAGGAAGTCGGCCTCGAGCACCGCCTGGTAGTTCTCCAGGGTCGGCGCGGCGGGCAGCATCGGGTTGCTCGTGTAGTAGGCCGACTGCGGCTTGAAGCTGGTGATGACGACCCAGTAGACCGGGACGATGATGATCGCGAACCACAGGAAACCCGCGACGCCCCCGAGGTAGTTGGGCCGCTCCGCGGTTGCCGCGCGCCGCCGCGGTGACTGCGCCCTCCCCGGAGCCGGGACGGATACCCCTGAGCATGCGTCGGCGGTGGCGCTGGTCGGTGCGGCCACGTCAGGCTCCTTCCAGCCGGCTCTCGTTGGCGTCCTTGCCGCCGAGGCGCTGGATGCCCATCGCGAGCAGCACCGCGACCACGACGATGATCAGCGCGATCACGCTCGCGGGTCCCATCATGTTGCCCCGGAACCCCCGCAGGTACATGTCGAGCGCCAGCACCCGGGTGGCGTCGCTCGGGCCCCCCAGGGTGAGCACGAAGATCAGGTCGAACAGCGTCATCGATCCGGCCACGATCAGCGTCGACGACGTGATCAACGTGTACTTCAGCTGCGGCAGGGTGATCGAGAAGAACTGGCGCATCCGCCCGGCGCCGTCGATCCGGGCCGCCTCGTACAGCGACGCCGGGATCTGGCGCACCGCGCCCTGGTAGATCAGCGAGTGGAAGGGGATGAACTGCCAGGACACGACGAAGACCACCGTGGCGATCGCGAGCACGGGGTCCCCCAGCCAGTTCTGCACCAGCAGCGGGATTCCCAGCGAGGCGCCGAGACCGAAGTTGGGGTCCAGCAGGGCCTTGTAGGTGATCGCGATCGCCGCCGAGCTCAGCAGCAGCGGGGTGAAGTACAGCACCGCGAGCACCGTGCGGTAGCGCTGCTGGCCCGCGATGAACACCCCGACGAGGATGCTCATCGGGGTCTGCACCAGCCAGGACAGCGCCATGATCAGGAACGTGACGCCGAGCGAGTGCACCAGGGCGGGATCGGTGAGCACCGACGCCCAGTTCTCGAACCCGATCGGCGTGATCTCGCCGATGCCGTTCCAGCTGGTGAAGCTCAGCAGGAGCACGCCGATCAGCGGGATGACCCCGAACGCCGTGAAGAACGCCAACGCCGGCAGCACGAGCCACGTGAGTGACCCGTGCTGCCGAGCGCTGACCGAACCGCTGGTCACGACGTGGGAACCGCGTTCATGTTGGCGGCGAACTGCTCCGGGGTGATCGACAGCGAGAACAGCTGCTCGATGTTGTTGAGCATCTCCTCCGCGGGGCCGGGCAGCAGCGCCTGGTCCCAGGAGTGCACCCACGACTGCGCCTGGGTGGCGGTGTCGTAGACGAACTGCTGGAACGGGGCGTCGGGCCCGGAGAACTTGCTGTCGACGCCGTTGACGATCGGCACGGCGCCGCTGGCGACCCACCCGTCGATGTCGGCATCGGTGAGCAGACCGTTGGCGAAGTAGTCCAGGGCGATGGCCTTCTGCTCCTCTGAGGCCTGGGAGGAGAGAGCCAGGAACGACGCCGGGTTGCCGACCCCGGTGCTCGGGTCACCCGTGCCGCCCTCGATCGCCGGGAACGGGATCCAGCCGAGCTTGCCGCTCGGCACGAAGTCGCCGCCCTCCTCCTTCATGGAGCCGTAGGTCCACGCGCCGTGCAGCATCATCGCGGCCCGGCCCTGGTGGAGCAGCGCCTGGTCGGCGTTGGCGTCGGCGGCGATCGACTGGAACCCGTTGACGAACCCGCCCGCCCGGACGAGGTCCTGCACCTTCGTCAGTCCGGCGATCGCGGCCGGGTGCGACCAGGCGTTCGGCTCGCCCGCCGCGATGGCGTCGAAGACCTCGGGGCCGCCCTGACGGTCGAACAGGAACTCCAGCCACATCATGTTCGTCCAGCGCGACTGCCCGGCGAGCGAGAACGGCGCGATCCCGGCGTTGTTGAACACCGGCGCGAGCGCCATCAGCTCGCCCCACGTGGTGGGCGGCTGCGCGCCGACCTGCTCGAACAGCTGCTTGTTGTAGAACATCACGATCGGCGACACCTGCTCGCACGGCACGGCGTAGATCCGCCCGTCGATCGTGGCCGCGGGGAAGGAGGTCTCGAAGCGCTTCGACTTGACCTCGGGGTTCTGGGCGAACCAGTCGGTGAGGTCGTCCACCTGGCCGTTGCGCACGTAGTCGCGCAGGCCACCGCCGCCCCAGGTCCAGATGACCGTGGGCGCCTGGTTCGCGCCGACGGCCGTGCGGATCCGGGTCTTGTACGCGTCGTTCTCGAAGAACGTGGCCGCGAGCTGCCCGTCGGGGTGCGCGGCGTTGAAGGCGTCGACCGACGCCTTGCGAAGGCCTTCCTGGGGCTGGCCGGTGAGGTACCAGATGCTCGCCTCCCCGGCGCGGGCCTGGCCGGGGCCGGCCGTCCCGCAGGCGGCCAGCGCGCTCGCACCGATCGGTGCGGCCATCGCCAGGGCCAGGAACGACCGTCGGGAAATCCGGTTCTGATCCACGTCGATCTCCGTTGCGCCAGGCCGCCTCACTGCGGCCGTTCCATCCGGACGAGCGAGCTGTCTCGAGACAGCCCGAAACTTTTCGAAACTGCAACGTGCGGACCGACCATAGTGAGAGCGCGTTCACAGCGTCAAGAGCCGGTCTTCCAGTGAATCCGTCTCGAAATCTTTCGATAGGTGCTTTCTGCAGTGGTGCTCGATGCTGGTCACCAGCCGCGACTCCCTCGCCGGCCTGGTCGCGAGGGAGGGCGCACTGCGCGTCCCCCTCGACCGCATGACGCCGACGAGGCGCACGGGCTGCTCCGCAGCCGGCTCGGCGACCGGGGCGGCGACGCCACGGCCGCGGCCCGCCTCGCGGAGCGGTGTGCGCGGCTGCCGCTGGCGCTGTGCATCGCCGCGAAACGCGTGGTCGAGCGCGGCGGCAGCATCGGCGAGCTGGACGCGGAGCTCGCCGAGTCGACCGGCTGATCGTGGCTTAGCTGGTCGCGGGCGGCGTACAGGGCGGTGGTGAAGCTGGCCCTGTCCGGGTCGGTGCCGGGGCGGGTCTCGACCGCGGTGGTCATCGCCATGCGCAGCAGTTGGTAGAGCGTCAGCAGCGCCCAGACTTCTTGTTCGAGCCCGGCTCGGTCCCCGGAACGCAGCATGTGCCCGTGCAGCATCGTGTGGCGCAGCGCGAGGTAGGCCGACTCGATCTCCCAGCGTTCGTGGTAGAGCCGGATTAACGCGTCGGCGGGGAACCGGTCGGCGTCGAGCAACGTGGTGATCAGCCGGTAGCGGTCGGCGACCGCGGTGCCGTCCGCGCCGCTCATCTGTAGGTCGGCCTCGATGATCCGCACCGCCAACCCGTCGAGGTTCGACAGGTAGGAGCCGTCGGGCAGATGACGCAGCACCGGTGGGACGCGCTGGGAACGTCCCCGAGCGAGCAGCATCGCCCCGGTGCGGTGCACGGCGGTCAGGAACGCGGCGGAGTCGAAGCCCCGATCCAGCAGCACCAGCATGCCCGGCTCGAGCAGCGGCAGCAGCCGCCGCGCCAGGGTGGCCTTTCGCGGTCATCGGCGGCGCCGATCGTGGCGCCGAGCAGACCGCGGGTGCCGGTCTCGGCCAGACACATCAGCCGCAGCGCGGGGTAGCCGGCAAACCCCATCCGGTAGCGGATGCGGCCCATCCATGAGCGGTTGCGGTCGGTGTCGGGCACCTTGAGCGAGTTGAGGCCGTCGAAGGCGACCGTGCGCATCCCGGCGAAGCAGGTCCCCCGGGGTGCGGGGCTGGGCCAGCGGTCCGGCGACCACCTCGAACAGCGCCTTGAGCGGGGGCGATCCCAACCTGCGCCGCAGGTCACGCAGCGCCTTCTCCGACACCACAGGCACCGCCAAGCCGGCGCCGGTCAGCCCGGCGCACAGCTTGGCCCACACCCGGGCGTAGCCGATCTGGAGGAACAATCCGAGGGCGAGCACGAAGTACACCCCCGTCCGCGAGGGCAGCTCACGCAATCTGCGCTGCACGGTGCGGGTCTGGGCGAGCACGTCGTCGACCAGCTCGAAGGGTAGGTAGCGGGTCAACTCGCCGAGATGGCCAGGGGCGAACACACCGGCCGCGACGGTGACCGTCCGGGTGACCGTCCGGGTGATCGTCGTCGTGCCGACCGTGCTCGTCGGGCTGGCGGTGCTGCGGGCAGCAGGGGACGGCGTGTCAGACTGCGCGGGCAACGGGACCTCTGGGTGTGTCGGGAAGATCGTGAAGGGTCCGACCGACCTACCAGAGGTCCCGTCGCCTACCTGATCACCACGCCGTGATCACCACCAGCGATCGCCCGCTGACATGCATGAGCGGCCCGAACGCGACCGGCTGACCTCCCCCGGCCCGGGGAACGCCCCTACCCCCGAGCAGCGCGAACACTCCACGCTGCCGCTCGCTCGACGTGATCGAAGATCACTTAACTCCGTGGCATTGCTGCTGGATCGGTCCAGTGCGACATCAGCGCCTTGATCAGCGGGTTTCCCGGCCCCGGTGTCGGCCGGGGCTCAGGCCGGCATCTTCGCCTTGGTGGCGTAGATCGCCGCGATGTCGTTCGCGTACGTGGTCGCCACCACCGCCCGCTTCACCTTCAGGGTGGGCGTCATCTCCCCGCCTGCCTCGGTGAAGTCGACCGGCAGGATCCGGAACTCGCGGATCTGCTCGGCCCGCGACACGGCCTTGTTCGCCTCGGCGACCGCCGCCTCGACCTCGGCGCGCAGGTCGGGGTCGTCCACCAGGTCGGCGACGCCGTCGCCCGCCTGCTTGCCGTTGCGCTCGCGCCAGCCGGGCAGCGCCTCGGCGTCGATCGTCACGAGCGCGCCGATGAACGGCCGACCGTCGCCGACCACCATGCACTGGCTGATCAGCGGGTGGGCGCGCAGCCGGTCCTCCAGCACCGCCGGGGCGACGTTCTTGCCGCCCGCGGTGACGATGATCTCCTTCTTCCGACCCGTGATGGTGAGGAAGCCGGCGTCGTCGAGCTCGCCGATGTCGCCGCTGTGGAACCAGCCGTCCTCGATCGCCTCGGCGGTCGCGGACTCGTTCTTCCAGTACCGCTGGAACACCAGGGGCCCGGAGAGCAGGATCTCGCCGTCGTCGGCGATGCGGACCGCGTGCCCGGGCATCGGCCGCCCGACCGACCCGACGTGCTGGGCGCTCAGGGTGTTGACCGTGATGCCGGCCGAGGTCTCGGTGAGCCCGTAGCCCTCGAGGATCGGCAGGCCGACGCCGCGGAAGAAGTGCCCGAGCCGCTCCCCGAGCGGCGCGCTGCCGGACACGGCCGCCACGACCTGCCCGCCGACGGCGGCGCGAAGCTTGCCGTACACGAGCTTGTCGAACAGCGCGTGCTTGAGCTTGAGACCGAGACCCGGGCCGCCGGTGTCCTGCGCGCGGCTCCACGCGATCGCGGTGTCGGCAGCGGCGTCGAAGATCTTGCCCTTGCCGCCGTCGTGGGCGCGCTGGCGGGCGCTGTTGTAGACCTTCTCGAACACCCTTGGCACGGCCAGCAGGAACGTGGGCCGGAACGAGGCGAGGTCCGGCAGCAGGTCGGCGACGTTCGGCGTGTGCCCGACGATCGTGCGGCTGTAGAGGGCGCCGCACTGGATCGCCTTGCCGAACACGTGGGCGAGCGGCAGGAACAGCAGCAGCGAGCCGTTGGCGCTGAGCAGCTCCGGGAACACCTCGGCCGCGGCCTTCGCCTCGGTGAGCAGGTTGCGGTGGGTGAGCTCGCAGCCCTTCGGCCTGCCGGTGGTGCCCGAGGTGTAGATCAGGCTGGCGAGGTCGTCGGCCCGAACGGCCCGCCGGCGGCTGTGCACCTCGTCGGCGGACGTGTCCGCCCCCGCCTCCGTGAGCTGGGCGACCGCGCCGGGCGCGTCGGCCGACGGCTCGATCTGCCAGACGTGCCGCAGCGCCGGTAGCTCGCCCGCCACCTCGTCGACCAGCGCCTTGTGCTGCGGCGCCTCGACGACGATCCCGACCGCCTCCGAGTCGGACAGGATCCACTGGATCTGCTCGGCCGAGGACGTCTCGTAGATCGGGACCGTGACCCCGCCGACGGCGAGGATCGCGTAGTCCAGCAGCGTCCACTCGTACCGGGTGCGCGACAGCAGCCCGACCCGGTCGCCCACGCCGATGCCTGCCGCGATCAGCCCGCGGGCCGCGGTGGCGACCTCCTCCGCGAACTGCGCCGCGGTGATGTCGGACCAGGACCCGTCGACGCGACGGCGGCGGTAGAGGACCGCCGTGGCGTGGTGCTCGGCGTTGTCGAAGACCGCGTCGATGAGATTCTCCTCGTCACCGATGCGGAACGTTGCGGGGACGCTGTACTCGCGCACGGTCGTGACCTCCTGGCCGGCACTGGCGGTGGTTGCGGGCAACTTACCTCGCAGTAGCCGTCGGGGGCAGGGCCGATCGACGTCCGGTTCGTCCGACCCGGCAGGCTGGCGCCATGCCGTCGGTGGACGTGGTGGACGAGACGTTCCTCGCCGTGGCACCGGACGTGGTGGCCGCGGAGTTCGCGGACGCCACGCGGTGGCCCCGGCTCTGGCCCGACCTCCGCCTGGAGGTCATGGCCGACCGCGGTCTCGAGGGCTTCCGGTGGACCGTACAGGGCGCGCTCGTCGGCAGCATGGAGGTCTGGCTCGAGCCCGTGCTGGACGGGACGCTGCTGCACTACTTCCTCCGCGCCGACCCGGTGGGCCCGGACGGGCGGCCGGCCCCGGCGCCCGGCCGGAAGGGCGCGGTGGAGAGCGGCAGGCGGCAGCGGGCGGCGAAGGCCCTCGCGCTCGCGATGAAGGACCGGCTGGAGGCGGGTCGGGCCCCGGGAGAGCCGCCCGCGTAGCGTGCGGGGCCGTGCGCGTGCACGTGGTCGCCGACGTGCACGGCGACGCCGAGGCCCTGGCCCGGGCGGGCGACGGCGCCGACGCCCTGCTGGTGCTCGGCGACCTCGTCGACTACATCGACTACCGCGACCCCACCGGCGGGATCCTCGGACGCGTGCTCGGCCCGGAGGTCAGCACGACCTTCGCCCGGCTGCGCACCGCGGGTGCCCGCGACGAGCTGATCGCCTTCATCCGGGACGCCTGGTCGCGCGTCCACGACGCGGCGGCGGTCGTCGAGGGCGCGGTGCGTGAGCAATACGCGCGGCTGTTCGGGGCGATGAGCGCGCCCACCTGGGCGATTCCGGGCAACGTCGACGTCCCGCGGCTCTGGCCGGAGTTCGCACGGCCGGGCCTCTGCATGGCCGACGGCCGGGTCGAGACGATCGGCGGACTGCGTTTCGGCTTCGTCGGCGGCGCCCCGCTGCCGCCGACGCAGGAGGTCCGGCGGAGCGGGCCGTGGACCCCGCACCTGCTGCCGGCCGAGGAGTACACGACCGCGGTGGCGGCGCTCGGGCCCGTGGACGTGCTGTGCAGCCACGTGCCGCCCGCCGTGCCCGACCTCGCCTTCGACGTCGTGACCCGCCGGGCGGAGGCGGCCTCGTCCGCGCTGCTGGACGTCGTCCGGCGGGACCGGCCCCGCGCCGCCCTCTTCGGCCACGTCCACCAGCCGCTCGCCCAGCGCGTGCGCGTGGACCGCACCGAGTGCGTCAACGTCGGGTACTTCCGTGGGACCGGCGCTCCCTACGTGCTGCGCTGGTAACCGGCCGGGAAACGGCAGGAAAGCCACGTTCCTGACGTTCAATGACAGGAACGTGGCTTTCCTGACGGCGCGACCGGCAGGCGACCCTTCGGTAACCTCCCCGCCATGGCCGACGCGACGACCTCCTCGATCACCATCGCCGCCCCGCCGGAGCGCGTGATGGCGGTGATCGCCGACTTCCCGGCCTACCCCGAGTGGGCCGAGCAGGTGAAGAGCGTCGAGGTGCTGGAGAGCGACGGCGACGGGCGCGCCGAGCGGGTGCGGTTCACGATGGACGCCGGACCCATCAAGGACTCCTACACCCTGGACTACACCTGGGCCCCGAACGGGATGGCCGTCAGCTGGACGCTGGTGAAGGGCCAGATGCAGAAGGCCCAGAACGGCTCCTACGAGCTCGTCGGCACGGACGGGGAGACGACCGTGACCTACAGCCTCGCCGTCGACCTGAACATCCCGATGATCGGCATGCTCCGCCGCAAGGCCGAGAAGGTGATCATCGACACCGCGCTCAAGGGGCTCAAGCGCCGCGTCGAGAGCGCCCCATGACCACCCGCGGCTGATCCCGCAGTTAGTCTCCGCCCGTGCGCGTCGTCCTGTTCACCGGCAAGGGAGGCGTCGGGAAGACGACTCTCGCCGCGGCCACCGCGGCCCTCCTCGCACGGTCCGGTCGCAAGACCCTCGTGGTCTCCACCGACCCGGCGCACTCGCTGGGGGACGCGCTGGAGGCCGCCCTCGGGTCCGAGCCGGTGGAGATCCCCGTCGAGGGCGGTGGGGGTCTCTTCGCCGCGCACGTCGACACCCGCGCGCTGCTGGACCGCTCGTGGGGCAGGCTCCAGGGCCACCTGCGCACGTTGCTGGCCGGTGCGGGCGTCGACGAGCTGGTCGCCGACGAGCTGACGGTGCTGCCCGGCGTCGAGGAGCTGCTCGCGCTCGGCGAGGTGCGGCGGGTCGCGGAGACGGGCCCGTGGGAGGTGGTCGTCGTCGACTGCGGTCCCACCGCCGAGACGCTGCGCCTGCTCGGCCTGCCGGAGGCGCTCTCGGGCTACCTCGAGCGGCTGTTCCCCGCGCATCGGCGCGCGGTGCGCGGCCTGCTCGCAGGGCTCTCGGGCGCCGGCCGGGACGCGCAGCCGGCGTGGGACCGCACGGTCGACGCGCTCGACGCGCTCGCCGAGCAGCTCGGTGGGCTGCGGGCGATGCTCGCCGACCACACCCGCACCTCGATCCGCGTGGTGCTCACCCCCGAGCGCGTGGTGGCGGCCGAGACCCGACGTACCCTCACCGCGCTGGCGCTGCACGGCCTGCGCGTCGACGGGCTGGTGGCCAACCGGGTGCTGCCCACGGCCCCGCCGTCCCTGCGCGGGCCGGCCGGGCGCTGGCTGCGGGAGCGGCACGCCGAGCAGCAGACGGTGCTCTCCGAGCTGGCGGCGCTCCCGTCGCCGCTGCGCACCGCCGACCACGCCGCGGCCGAACCCACCGGCGTCCCGGCGCTGCTGGAGATCGCGCGGTCGCTCTACGGCGACGCCGACCCCGTCGCCGCGGCCGGCGCCCCGGCCGAACCGCTGCTGCAGGTGCGCCGCACCGCGGGCACGGGCACCTCGATCGAGTCGGAGTTCGAACTCGTGCTGCACCTTCCCGGCGCGGCCGACGGGCCGCTCGACCTCGCCCGCGTGGGCGACGAGCTGGCCGTCACCGCGGGCGGGACCCGCCGGATCGTCGCGCTCCCGTCGGTGCTGTGCCGGTGCACGGTCACCGGCGCCCGGCTGCGCGGCGACGACCTCTGCGTCGCGTTCGCGCCCGACCCGGCGCTGTGGCTGCGATGACCGCGACGACCGAGGGCTGCGGCGGGCACGCCGGGGTCAGCGCAGAATTGCGCGCGCTCGCCCTGACCGCGCTCGACCGGCTCGAGCCCGTCCTCGACCGGGTGCGCAGCGAGCCCGCCACGGCCGCCGCGGAGACGTGCGCGGTGTGCCTCGTGTGTGCGGTGATCGCCGCTGTGCGCGGCGAGCGGCCGGAGCTGGCCGTCCGGCTGGCCGAGCAGGCCGCCGGGCTCGTCACCGTGCTCCGGGCCGCGCTGGAGGAGGGCGGGCCCGCGCCGTCGGACGGGCCGTCGGATGCGCAGCCCACGGCGCCGCCCCGTCCGGGCAGACGTGTGCAGCGCATCAGGATCGACCGCGAGCAGGCCGCCCGGTGAGGCGCGCAGGGACGCAGCCGGCCGGCACGGGCGACGGGTGGCCATGGCACGCCCACTGCTGACCGTCGGCGTGGACGTCGGCGGCACGAGCGTCCGGGCCGGCGTCGTCGACGCCGAGGGCAACGTCCACGACACCGCCCGCACCCCGACGCCCCGCGGCGAGGCCGCGCTCGAGGCCGCGCTCGCCGGCGTGATCGGCGAGCTGGCGGCCCGGCACCGCGTCGGCGCCGTGGGGCTCGCGCTGGCCGGGTTCGTCACCCCCGACCGGCGCGGCGTGCGCTTCGCCCCGCACCTGGCCTGGCGCGACGCCCCGGTGGCCGACCGGATCGCCGACCGGATCGGGCTGCCGGTCGTCGTCGAGCACGACGCCAACGCCGCCGCGCTGGCCGAGCGGCACTTCGGTGCGGCGTCCGGCGCCTCGCAGGTGGTGTTCGTCGCGCTGGGAACCGGGATCGGCTCGGCGCTGCTCATCGACGGAGTGCTCTACCGGGGCGCGTTCGGCGTGGCACCGGAGCTCGGGCACCTGCGCGTCGTGCCCGAGGGGCGCCCCTGCCCGTGCGGCAAGAGCGGCTGCTGGGAGCGGTACTGCAGCGGCACGGCGCTCGCCACCACCGCCGTCGAGATGCTGGCGCGCGACCCCGGGCACTCACCGGTGCTGCGCAGGCTCGTGGCGGGTGACCCGGGCCGGGTGACGGGCCAGCGCGTCGCCGCCGCCGCCCGCGACGGCGACCCGGTCGCCTGCGCCGCCATGGCCGAGCTCGCCCGCTGGCTGGGGGAGGGGCTCGCGCTGGTGGCCGACGTCTTCGACCCCGAGCTCATCGTGATCGGCGGCGGGGTCTCGGAGTCGGCGCCGCTGTTCCTCGACGAGGCGCGCGAGCACTACGCCGCCACGGTGACCGGCGGGAACCGCCGTCAGCTCGCCCGCATCCGCACGGCCCAGCTGGGGGAGGCCGCCGCGGTGGTCGGGGCGGCGCAGCTCGCCCGCGACGAACACCTCCGTTGAGCCGGCCGGGGGCGGGGCGCGCGTGTCAGCAAGGTGGCCTTGCTGCCGTCCAGTGGCAGCATTGTCACCTTGCTGGCGCTCGCGCAGCCAGCCCTCGGCCAGCCGGTCGCCCCGTCCCCCTGGGGCTGGCGTCAGAGGACGGCGCCGTCGTCGTCGCCCCGGTCGTCGTCGGACGGTGGGTCCGGCCACAGCCGCAGCACGAGCCAGCCGAGCCCCGAGGCGAGCCCGAGCAGCCCGAGCGGCAGCCCGTACGGCTCGGGGATGCCCACCCAGCCGGGCGCCACGACGAGCACCAGGCCGAGCCCGAGCAGGACCAGCCCCACGATCGCCGGGGGCCCGAGGCGCGGCAGCGGCGGCGGCTCCGGTGGGATGAAGTGGTCGTCCTCGGGCGTGGGCTGCGTGACGGGGCCGGGTGCGGCCTCGGCGGGCGCGACGCGCTGCTCCACGTCGTCGGGCCACTGCGGGACCTCGCCCTCGCGGCGCCACCCGGCGACGATGGCCTCGAACTCGTCGGGGGCCGGGCCGCCCTCGGGCTGCGCACGCTCGTCGGGGTCGCGGTTCACCCAACCTCCTGAAGGTGCGGTCCGCGGCCGGCAACCGGCGCGGGGACGGGGCGCCGTGGCACGGAGATCGAAACTCGGCGGAACCCCATCCTGACACGCCCGCGGCGGGAAGAGGAGCAGGAAGCGGGGCCGGTCGGCGGACGGGTCACCCCGCCGTGTTGTCGGCGCGTCGGCACCGTCCGTAGGCTGACGCCCGTCGAGCCGGAGGGGGCACGCCCAGGTGCTGTACTGGTGGTCCAAGTTCGTGCTCCTCGGTCCGCTGCTCCGGTTGTACTGCCGGCCGACGATCGAGGGCCTGGAGCACGTCCCGGAACGGGGCGGCGCCATCCTGGCGAGCAACCACCTCGCCGTCGCCGACTCCTTCTTCCTCCCCCTGCTCGTGCGGCGGCGCATCACGTTCCTGGCCAAGCGCGAGTACTTCACCCAGCCCGGCATCGTGGGTTGGTTCAAGAAGATCTTCTTCTCCGGTGTCGGCCAGGTGCCGATCGACCGCTCCGGCGGCTCGGCGGCGCAGGCCGCGATGAACACGGCGGTGCGGTTGCTCCGGGAGGGCCAGCTGCTCGGGATCTACCCGGAGGGCACCCGCTCGCCGGACGGCAGGCTCTACAAGGGCAAGACCGGCGTGGCCCGGATGGCGCTCGAGGCGGACGTCCCCGTCATCCCGGTCGCGATGATCGGCACGGGGGCGGTCAACCCGATCGGGTCCCGGATGTGGCGGCCGCGCAAGGTCCACATCAAGATCGGCACGCCGCTGGACTTCTCGCGGTACGCCGGGATGGCGGGCGACCGGTTCATCGAGCGCTCGATGACCGACGAGATCATGTACGCGCTGATGGAACTGTCCGGCCAGACCTACGTGGACCTGTACGCCGCGTCGGTCAAGGAGCGGGCCGCGAAGGCGGACGCGGAGGGCGCCGCCCGGGAGGCGAGCCGGATGCCCGGCACCCGGGCGAGCTGAGCGGCCCGTCACGCGATCGAGGTGAGCTGCGTCCCCGTTCTCGTTGCGACATGTAATAGCGGGCCCCGGCGACGCGATGATCCGATGTGGTTCGACGGAACGAGCTCCCCGCCGACGATTCGCCCACCACGGTCGTCCCCCCGGTGTCGCCGCGCTCGGCGCGGCGCGCCCTGGTCCGCAGGTACCTGCCGTGGGGGGTGTTCGCGCTGGTGGCCGTGGTCGTCATCGGCGCCACCACCGCGTGGTCGGCGTCGCTGCGCGGCCCCGAGGAGCCCCTCCTGACCGGAGCGCAGCCGAACCTCGCCACCCCGCCGTCGCTGCCGCCGATCTCCTCGGCGCCCGCCGCCCCCAAGGCGGAGCCGGAGCCGGTCGAGCCTGCGGCCGAGCCGAGCGAGCCCGACGTCACGCGGGCGCCACGGCGGGAGGAACGGGCGCCGGAGGACCCGGCCGCGGCACCGCCGCCGCCCGCCGATGTCGTCGCCCCGCCGGTCGTCCCGCCGCCCGCGCCGGGACCCACGGAGACCACCCCGGTGACCGAGGAGCCGGAGTGCACCGGGCTGTTCGCGGACTGCGAGGAGCCGGCGGACGAGCAGGCGACGGACGGGCAGGGGATGGGCGGGCAGCCGAACGACGCGACGACCACTCCCGATCGGATGGATCAGGACGACGTCGAGGAGAGGAACCAGGACGAGGTGGCGGACGCGGACGGCAGCGGACCGGCCGGCACGGGCAGCGCCGAGCGGGCGGGCTCCGGCGCCCCGACGGGCGAGCAGACGACCGGCTGATCACCCCGGCTGCCCTGCCGGACGGCTGGCGTCATCACTCCCGCGGTCGTACAGCCAGCGGCGCCTCACCGCGCGCCCCTGGTGCGACGCTGGTGGCGCCGCGCGCCGTAGCGGGCTCGCCACCAGCGCAGCCACCACGCGAGGTCGGAGCGGTCCCGCCAGCGCGGCGTCCGGGTCATTGGTGGCGACCGGGTCTGGTGGCGGTGGTGGCGGCGGCGTTGTGGATGCTGCACGGCCAGGCGTGGCGGCCGGTTTGGGCGCCGCTCGAGCAGACGCGACAGTGCCCGGTGCCGTCGTCGACGTGCCGGGCGAGGAGCCGGTCGGCCCGGCAGGTCTCGGCGCTGATGAACTCGACCAGCTCAGCGGCGAGTGGCTCTGCGATCACGCGGTGACCGTGCCGCCGTCAGGCTCGAACGTGTTGCCGTGGTGACGACCCTTCCGCCCGGCCTGCCCTTACACGGGGAGGCCGGCGCGGAAGGCCATGCCGCGCAGCTCGCGGCCGACGGCGTCGCGGTGGGCCTTGCTCACGAGCTCGGCGAGGGTCTCTCGGACGAACGGGTGTCGCTGCACCCGGGCAGGTGAGATCAGCTCGGCCCGACGGAGCGCGTGCGAAGCGTCGGCGGCGCGGCCGCGCAGATGGGCCAGGGCTCGGCCGTAGTCCGCCCAGTACGCGGCCTGCCGCTGCGGGGACGGGATCAGCGCTGGGTCGAGCGTCTCGGCGACGGTCGCGGCCTGCGCGTGGTCGCCGGCCTCGAGAGCGACCGCCATCCGCCACACCCCGACGTTCGTCGGGCCGAAGCCGAACCACCACGCGTTCGCCTCACCGGTGCGCGCCGCGAGCTCGGCGGCCTCGTCGAGCGCAGCCGCGGCCTCGGGCGGCTCCCGACGGGCGGCCGCAAGCAGCGACGAGGTGAACGTCAGCATTCCGGCCAGTTGCATCCCCCGCACGTCCGCGGTCGAGGTGGCGGTCCTAGCGGTGTCGAGTTGGTGGGCGGCAAGGTCGAACGCGCCGGCGGCGAGCAGACCGTGCCCGGTGCCGAATGCGGCGAGGCCGAGCAGCTGGGGGTCGTCGACGCGTTGCGCCTCCTGCTGCGCGATGGTGGCGGTCTGCCACCCGAGGTCGAGCGGCCCGCCGACGTCGCGCAGCCAGGCCTGGGTGCCCTGGACGTGCAGCAGCACGGCGAGCTCGGCGATCCCAGGTCCGTCTCGGCCGGTGGCCAGGGTGGCGTGCAGGTCACAGATCAGGCCGGGTAGGGCGGCGCCGACCGTGTCGTGTCGGCACGCCTGCTGGTCGTCGAGCAGCTCGGCGACGCGGGTGCGCAGCACATTGGGCGGAACCGGCTCGCCGGACGGGGCGCCCATGCCGACGCTGAGCAGCGCGAGCCGGACCCGGTCCACTGCCGGGCCGATCCCGGGCTCGCTGACGGCGGGCATCGCGATCTCGGTCAGTTCGGTTGGTGCGACCTCGAGGGCGGCGGCGAGGGCGACGATCAGTGACCGCCGGTCCAGGGCTCGTTGCCCGGACTCGAGCCGCGAGAGGTGCGACTTCGAGATGCCGGCCAGGTCCGCTATGACCTGCTGCGACTTCCCGCGCGAGCGGCGGATCACGCGCAGCTGGCGGCCGATGGTGCGGTTGTCCCCGGGCGGCGCACGACGTTCGTCCATGTCCGAGACCTCACTCTCGGGCCACACGCCCTCGGAGCTGCCGGGCTCGCGGGGCATTCACGTTCTGCAACTCACGGTACAGCGCGGCAGAGCGCGCAGCGTGAACGTCTGGTGACAGCGAACGGGCCGGTCGCATGACGCCGGCCGGGCCTGTTCGTGTTGCGCGGGTACGCGGGTCGGGTCGTTGACGGCCGTGAAAGGCACCTTCACAGCGCACCTCCAGGCCGACCGCGCGGGCGGCGGGGACCCCCGAGCGCAAGGGGCTGTACGCGCTCCGGTACTTCTACGCCTCGGCGCTGATTCGTCACGGCGAGTCGGTCAAGGTGCCGCAGCGGCGGTTGGGGCACTCGTCCGCGGCCGTCACGCTCGACATCTACGCTCACCCCTGGCCAGACAGCGACAGCCGGACCAGGGACGCCGTCGAGGTCGCGCTTACGGCTCCTGCGGACCAGGCGCGGACCGGCGAGGCGCGACATGGCAGCTGACCAGCACGAACAGGACGGGTATGCGGTTCTTCTACGACTGCGAGTTCATCGAGGACGGGACGACGATCGACCTCGTGTCGATCGGCGTGGTCGGAGAGGACGGCCGCGAGTTCTACGCCGTGTCCACCGAGTTCGACCCGGAGCGGGCCGGGCCGTGGGTGCGCGCGAACGTGCTGCCGAAGCTGCCCTCGCCCGCGGATGCGGCCTGGCGCAGCCGTCGGCAGCTGCGCACCGACCTGCTGGCGTTCCTCACCGAGGCCCCGGGCGATGTCGAGCTGTGGGCCTGGATCGCGGCGTACGACCACGTCGCGCTGTGCCAGCTCTGGGGCGCGATGCCGGCGCTGCCGCGGCCGATCCCGCGGTTCACCCGTGAGCTGCGGCAGCGGTGGGAGGACGCCGGGCGGCCCCCGCTCCCGCCGCCCACGGCCGACGCGCACGACGCGCTCGCCGACGCCCGGCTGAACCTGCGTCGCTGGGAGGCGATCGAGGCGGCCGTCGCGGCGCGGTAGCGGTGGCGCAGGCCGTCAGCCGAGAATGCTCACGCCGCCCGGGCCGACGAGCAGGCCGACGATGATGAGCACCGCGCCCCACAGCAGTTGCTTGCGCACGATCGCGAAGATGCCGGCGACGACCAGTACGACGGCGAGGATCCACAGCAGCGTTGTCATGATCGGTGAGTGCCCGAAACCGTCCCCTGTGGAATCGGGCCATCCGGGTGATCGCTGCGGCCGTCCGGCCGCATTCCGGGCGGCGGCCGCCGGTGGCGGAACCCACGGATCGCCCCTGGTCGGCACGGCCTACTCTTGGACACTGTGAACTGGACGGTCGACGCCCCGGTCGAAGTGCTGCCCGAGCTGCCCCCGCTCCCGGGGAACCTGCGCGCCCGCCTCGACGACGCGCTCGGCCGCCCGGCCGCGCAGCAGCCGGAGTGGCCGGACGCCGGTGAGGTCGCCCACGTCCGCACGGTGCTGGAGAGCGTGCCTCCGGTCACGCTCCCGCCGGAGGTCGACCGCCTGCAGCAGCGGCTCGCCGCCGTCGCCCGCGGCGAGGCCTTCCTGCTGCAGGGCGGCGACTGCGCCGAGACGTTCGTCGACAACACCGAGCCGCACCTGCGGGCCACGATCCGCACGCTGCTGCAGATGGCGATCGTGCTGACCTACGGCGCGTCCCTGCCCGTGGTCAAGGTCGGGCGGATCGCGGGGCAGTACGCGAAGCCGCGCAGCTCGCCCGTCGACGCGCTCGGGCTGCCGTCCTACCGCGGCGACATCGTCAACTCGATCGTGGCCGACCCGGCCGCGCGGGTGCCCGACCCGTCCCGCATGGTGCGCGCCTACGCCAACGCCAGCGCGGCGATGAACCTCGTGCGGGCGCTCACGGCCACGGGCATGGCCGACCTCACGATGGTCCACGACTGGAACAAGGACTTCGTCCGCACCTCGCCCGCGGGGGAGCGCTTCGAGACGATCGCCTCGGAGATCGAGCGGGCGCTGCGGTTCATGGACGCGTGCGGGGTGGACGACCACAACCTGCACAGCGTCGAGTTCTACGCCAGCCACGAGGCGCTGCTGCTGGACTACGAGCGCGCGCTGCTGCGGCTGGACGTCCGCGACGAGTCGACGCCGAAGCTCTACGACCTGTCGGCGCACTTCCTGTGGATCGGGGAGCGCACCCGCCAGCTCGACGGCGCGCACGTGGCGTTCGCCGAGCTGCTGGCCAACCCGATCGGGCTCAAGATCGGCCCGACCACCACCCCGGAGCAGGCCGTCGAGTACGTCGAGCGGCTCGACCCGCACGGCACGCCGGGCCGGCTCACGCTGGTCAGCCGGATGGGCAACGGCAAGGTCCGCGACGCGCTGCCGCCCATCGTGGAGAAGGTCGAGGCGTCCGGGCACAAGGTCATCTGGCAGTGCGACCCGATGCACGGCAACACCGTCGAGTCCACCACCGGGTACAAGACGCGCCACTTCGACCGCATCGTCGACGAGGTGCAGGGCTTCTTCGAGGTGCACCGCGCGCTGGGCTCGCACCCGGGCGGTATCCACGTCGAGGTCACCGGCGAGGACGTCACCGAGTGCCTCGGCGGGGCCCAGGAGATCTCCGATGCCGACCTGGCCGGCCGCTACGAGACCGCCTGCGACCCGCGCCTGAACACCCAGCAGTCCCTCGAGCTGGCGTTCCTCATCGCGGAGATGTTGCGCGGCTGAGTGGACACGGCGGCCGCAGACATCCGCGGATCCGGGGTCAGAGGGTGTCGAGCGTGATCGTGGTGCCCTCGTCCACCAGCGATCCCGGGCCCGGCTCCTGCCCGACGACGCGCCCGTTCTCGCGGTGGAACGGGAAACCGCTCTGCTCCTCGGCGTCCAGGCCGAGGTCGTCGAGCATCTCCTCGGCGTCCTCGAACCGTTCGCCGATCAGCAGCGGCACGCGCACCCGCTCGGGCTCCGGTTCGTGGCCCCGGCTCACCACGAGCGTGACGGGTCCGCCCACGGGGAGCGCCGTGCCCGCGTCCGGTTCGGTGCGGATGACGGCCCCCTCGGGCACGCTGTCGCTGTACTCGTCGGCCGCCGTGGCACGCACTGGCGTGAGCCCCGCGTCGCGGACGGCCTGCTCGGCGGCGGCGATGGTGGTGCCCGACGTCACCGTGGGCACCGTCGGCCGGCCGGACGACACGGTGAGCTGCACCGTGCTGCCTCGCAACAGCCGCGCGTCGGGCGCCGGGTCGGTGGCGGCCACGAGCCCGGCGGCGAGCGCGTCGTCGTGGGCGGTGGCGACGCTGGCCACCAGGTCGGCCTCCGCGAGCAGCTGCTGAGCCGCGCTCTGCTCGAGCCCGACGAGCGCCGGCATCGCCGTCCAGCGCCCGGTGCCCAGCCACCACGTGGACACCCCGACCGCCAGCGCGAGCGCCAGGATCACGGCGATCCAGACGGCGAACACGCGCCGGCCGCGCCGCCGGGCCCGCACGTGCGCGGGCGGCTCGTCGTCGGGCCGGGCCATCGCCCGGGTGCCACCGGGGCCGTCGAGCGGCGCCGGGTGCACCGCGGTGCCGCCCAGCCTCGCCGGCACGCGCTGTGGACCGGCGGGCAGCGTGTCCTGCTCCTCCTCCGGCCGGGCGGGAGGCACGGGGACAGGCACCCGCGGCACCTCGAGCCGGGCCGCGACGCGCCGCAGGTCGGCCAGCAACGCCGCGGCGTCCGCCGGCCGGACGGCCGGGTCGCGGCGGGTGGCGCGCACGACGACGTCGTCGAGCTCCGGCGGCACGTCGCCCGCGATCAGCGACGGCGCCGGGACGTCGGAGTTCACGTGCCGGTACGCCACCGAGATCGCGGTGTCGCCGGTGTAGGGCGGCGCGCCCGTGAGCAACTCGTAGAGCACCACCCCGGCGGCGTAGACATCGCTGCGCGCGTCCGCCGTACCCGTGGCCACCTGCTCGGGGGACAGGTACGCGACCGTCCCGAGGATCATCCCCGCGTGGCTCGAGCCCGCCTGCGCGGCGGCCGTGACCAGCCCGAAGTCTGCGACCTTGACCTCGCCAGTGCGGCTGATGAGGACGTTTTCCGGCTTGACGTCGCGATGCACCATCCCGAGCCGGTGGGCCTCGGCGAGCCCGGAGAGCACCTGCTCCATCACGGCGATCGCAGCCGGGACGCCGAGCGGGCCGCGGGCCCGCAGCACGTCGCGCAGCGTGCCCCCGTCGACGAGCTCCATCACGAGGAACAGGACGGGCCCGTCGACGCCCGAGTCGTCGCCCTGGTCGTGCACGTCGACCACCGCGGGATGGTCGATCCGGGCCGCCGAGCGCGCCTCGCGCTCGAAGCGGGCCCGGAACGCCGGGTCGGCGGCGAGGCGGGGCTCCATCACCTTGATCGCGACGGGGCGGTCGAGCCGGGTGTCGGTGCCCCGGTAGACGGTGGACATGCCGCCGCGGGCGAGCACCGGCCCGACCTGGTAGCGCGCGTCGAGCAGCGCGGCCGGCGGGGCGTTCACGGCGACGACGGTACCGCCCGGACGGGAACGTGCCGGACGTGCCGTTCCTGTGGCATCGTATCGCCCCGTGAACGAGGTGTTCGTGCTGTCAGAGGACGTGGCGACCCTGCCCGTCGCGGAGGTCGCCCAGCTGCTGTCGCTCCCGGTCTCCCGGGTGCACCAACTGGTGCGCGACGGCCAGCTGTTGTCGTTCCGGCGGGACGGCGGGGTGGTCGTCCCGGCCGAGTTCTTCGTCGACAGCGAGATCGTCAAGGGGCTGTCCGGGACCATCACCGTGCTCCGAGACGGCGGCTACTCCGATCCGGACATCCTCCGCTGGCTGTTCGCCGAGGACGACTCCCTGCCGGGCACGCCGCTGGACTCGCTGCGGGCGGGCCGCCACCGCGAGGTCAAGCGCCGCGCCCAGGCCATGGCGTTCTGACGGGCGACTCGCCCGCCGTTTCCGGGCGACTCGCGCGTCGTTTTCGGGCGACTCGCGGGGTATCCGCGAGTCG
>NZ_JAHKRK010000108.1 GCF_019396355.1 Pseudonocardia nigra | reverse complement strand
GCGGGGGGCCCCGCCCGCCGTCGCCGGCTGACGCCGGGCGGGTCAGCCCCGATCAGTGGCCGGCGAGACGCCACTGAGCTCGTTCGGGGTCGCGGGCAGCGTCCCCGTCGCCGTCGTCGTACCCGTGGCGAGGTCGACGGCGTGGATCGCGTTCGCGGCCGGCTCGCTGACGTACGCCGTACCGCCGCGCACGAAGATCGCCGGTCGCGGCTGCTGCCACTCCAGCGGCTCCTGCCACGGCTCGATCACCGGGATGGTCCGCACCACCGCGCCCGCCACCGGATCGATGACGTGGATGGCGCCGTCGGTGCCCAGCACCAGCCCCTCCCCCTGCGGGCCCCGCGCGAGGGACCGGAACGTGTAGCTCGTGCCGATGTCGACCAGCCGCAGACTCGCGGCGGCGGTGTCGACGAGCGAGATCTGCGTGGGCCGCTCCAGCTCCGCCTGCTCGTCCTGCTTGTAGTCGCCGAGCGTGATCGGCGACGCGTCCGACCCCGCCTGGTTCCCGATCCGCCCGTACGGGGTCGGGCTGGTGACCTTCGTGATCGTGCCGCCGGAGTAGATCAGCACCCCGGTCTCGCAGCCGATCACCACGGCCTCGCCCTGCGCGGTGGCCTCCCCGTGCACGCCGGGGCAGTCGTCGTTGCGGGCGATCTCCGCGCGGTTCTCGTCCAGCACGACGATGCCGGGCCGCTCCTCCTCGTTGCCCAGTGTCGTCACCAGCTCGCCGTTCGCGAGCTCGACCGCGACGCCGTGGTGGGCCTCCGGCGTCGTGAACGTCTCCGTGCTCGGCGCGGCCTCGCCGAACGTCGCCGGGTCCACGATCGTGACCTCGCCGGTGCCGTCGGCGAAGAGCACCGTCCGGCCGGCGTGCCGCACGACGTGACCGGGCTCGGCCGCCGGGAACTCGACGTCGGTCAACCGTGCCCCGACCGCGTCCAGCACCTGGAACCCGGTCGAGGTCGAGACCAGGACGTGCCGGTCGTCCCCGGCGGGGTTGATGCGGTTGAACCCCTCGAGCGGGATGTCCTCGGCGACCTGCAACGTGCTGCCGTCGAGGACGTAGAGGCCGCCGTCGTAGGTGGCGACGACCGGATCGGCCACCGCCTGCTCGGCCTCGGCGGCCGGGCGCGGGGACGCCGGCGCCTCGCCGGCCCCCGTACCGCAGGCGCCGAGGGCCAATGCGCCGACCGTCACCGCCGACAGCGCGACGACCTTCGCGGACCGCGGTCCGCGAAGGGACAATGCCATGGGTTTCGCCTTTCCTCGGGTGGTGTTCAGGGCGTGCGCGTGAGACCGGCGGTGATGGCGTCGGCGTTGGACCGCATCATCTGCAGGTACGTCTCCGCGCCTCCGCCCTCGCGGGTGAGCGACTCGGAGAACAGCGGCGTCACGGCGACGTGCACGCCCGCCTGGTCGGCCAGCACCTGGGCCAGCCGGTCGGGTTGGGAGGAGTCGGCGAAGATCGTCGGCACGCCGGCGGCGTGCACCGCGTCGGCGAGTGCCGTGAGGTCCGACGCGCTGGGCGAGGCGAGCGTGGTGCCGCTCGGGATCACCGCGCCGACGATCTCGAAGCCGAAGCGCTGCGCGAGGTAACCGAACACGTGGTGGTTGGTCACGAGCTTGCGCCGCTCGGGCGGGATCTGCGCGAACCGCGCGGTCATCTCCGCGTCCAGCTGTTCGATCTCGCCGCGGTAGTGCTCCGCGTTCTGCCGCACGGCGGCCGGGTCGACGCCCTCGACGTGGGCGATCACCTGCTCGGCGAGGACGTCGACCATGCCCGCGACGCGGCGGGGATCGGTCCAGAAGTGCGGGTCGGGCCGACCGGCGCTGTCGTCGCTCGCGTACGGGATCGGGTCCGCCGCCTCGCCCGCCGCGAGCGTCGGGACGCCTGCCGCCCGGGCCGCCTCGACGGTGGGCAGCACGCCCTCCTCGAGGCCCATCCCGTTGTGGACGACGAGCCCGGCACGCTCGACCCGCGCGGCCTGCTGCGCCGAGATCCCGAACGAGTGCGGATCGGCGTCCGGCCCCATCAGCACGGTCACCTCGGCCTGGTCGCCGACCACGTTGCGGGTGATGTCCCCGAGGATGTTCGTGGTGACGACGACGCCGGACCGGTCGGTTCCCGCGCTCGCCGCGCATCCGGTGAGCGCGAGCAGCACCGCGGCGACGGCGGCCAGGACTCCGCGCCCGGTCATCGCCCGGTCTCCACGACGTGGCTCGCCGGGCCCCGACGTCGATGGTCCGGGCGAGCCGCAGGTCGTCGTTGTAGTCGATCTCGTGCACGACATGTGCGGCCGGGTCGTTGACGTAGGCGCGGGCCGGGTCGACCTCGATCGACGGCGTCCCGTCCACCGGCGCGGTGAGCAGGGGGGTCCGGGCCGTCTCCCGCCCGGACGCGGGGTCGTGGGCGTGCAACACCCCGTCCGCGGTGAGCGTCAGGACCGGGGTGCCCTCGCCCGCGGTGTTCACCGCGAGGACGGGCCCGGTCGCCAGGTGGGTCCAGGCCCGGGCGGAGACGTCGAGCACCCAGACGCCGGTGTCCCCCGCCGTCGCCGTGAGCGTGGCGCTGCCCGCGCGGGAGGTGAACGCCCGCGCCCGTTCGGCCTCGGGCACCGGCCGGGGATACGGGATCTTCTCCCCGCGGAACGCGCCGTCGGCCGCGGTGACCAGCAGTGCGCCGTCCGCGCACCCGAAGACCACCCCGCGCCGCGTGACGGCGGCGCCCCGCAGCTGCGGACACCCGGCGTCGATCGTCGCGACCGGTGCGCCGTCGCGGGCGCGCACCTCGACGCCCGACCCGCGCTCCTGGCCCGGCTCCGCGCGCGAGACCAGGACGTGCCCCTCGAACGGGACGGCCGGCCCGCGGTGCGGGGTCCGGTCGATGGTGCCCAGCTCCACCACGGCGCCCTCGTCGAGCCGGCCGCGGTCGAGCAGGACCACGGTGCCGTCGGGACGCGGGACCGCCGTCACCGCCGTGTCGCTGAAGACGCCGGCGGACGCGTCACCGGCCACCGCGCCCACGGTCCGGACCGCCGCCCGGTAGTAGTGCACGTGGTCGCCGTGGTCGGTCGTCCAGGCGCCGCTGTCGACGATGTGGACGGTCCCGTCGGCCGCCGTGAGGTAGGCGTGCCTGCCGTCGCCCGCGACGGCCACGACGCCGTCGACGCGGCCTGCCTCGACCACCTCCTCGCTGATCAGGTCGACCACCCGGACCGCTCCGGTCGCGGCATCGGCCACGACCAGCCGGGACTGGACCTCCGCCGCCTCCTCTGCGCCCTCGACGTAGCCGTGCGGAACCTCGGTTGGCGTCACGGCGGGCGGGGCGGTGCCGGACCCGCACGCGGCGGACGCCGCCAGCGCCGCGGCGATGGCCACTGCGGCCGCGAGGCGCCGACGTCGGTCGACTTTCCCGTTCAACGTTCGATCGTCTCGTCAATCTCCACGGGGGCCGTGGTCGTGGTGTCGGAGGACGTGCGTCCGTACAGGTGGGAGGCCAGCGCCGAGGCGAAGAAGAGGGCGACCGCGACCGCGGCGATGGACGCCCCCGCCGCCGTGCCCCAGTGCCAGGACACGACCAGCCCGAGCACGGTCGCCGCGATGCCGAGCACGGCGGCGCCGAGCATGATCATCGGGATGCGGCGGGCCCACAGGACGGCCGCGGCGGGCGGCGCACGATGAGCGAGCGCAGCGAGCGAATCATCGACACAGCGCTCCGCGAAGCGTCGACCGAGCGCAGCGAGGGAGTGCGATGAGCAGCCCCAAGACGAGCAGCGTGCCGACGACGTGGAACGAGGCGACGATCGCCAGCGTCACCAGGCCGAGGAGCACGGCGTGCGCCGGGCCGGGGTGCAGCCCCAGCGTGCGCGCCTTGCGCGGGTCGAAGGCCAGGGCGACGAACGCGCGGTGCCCGAGCCCGGCGACGAGCGCGGCGGCCAGCAGCGCCACGGCGAGGTGGCCGAGGTCGGCCGGGCCCACCGCCAGGACGTCGCCGAAGAGGAACGCGGTGAGGTCCACGGCGAAGGACCGCGAGTGCGACACGACGATGACACCGATCGCGAGCATGCCGACGAACAGCAGCCCGATGCTGGTGTCGCGCGACAGCTGCCGCGACCGGCCGAGCGCGGTGACGCCGAGCACCATCACGCCGGCGCTGATCGCGGCACCGAGCAGCACGCTGTGCCCGGTCAGCGAGGCGAGCGCGACGCCGGGCAGCAGCCCGTGCGACATCGCGTCCCCGAGGAACGCCATTCCCCGGAGGACGACCCAGGTGCCCACGAGCGCGCACACGAGCGACACGAGCACCCCGGCGACGAGGGCGCGCCGCACGAACGACACCTCGAACGGGACGAGCAGCCACTCCAGCACGACGCGTACGCTAACGGAAACGATTGTCGTTTCGGAAAGGGTGTGACGTGGACGACGAACCATCCGGGCTCGGGATCCGGGACCTCGTGGCGGGGCACGGGCGGCGCACGGTCCTGCACGGGATCACGGCCCGGATCCCCCGGGGGCGGGTCACGGCCGTCGTCGGCCCGAACGGGGCCGGCAAGTCGACACTGCTGGACGTCATCGCCGGCGTGCTGGCACCGTCGGGGGGCACGATCGACCGACGCGCCGGCCGCCCCGCCTACGTCGTGCAGCGCAGCGCGGTGCCGGACACCCTGCCGATCACGGTCCGCGCGGCCGTGGAGATGGGGCGCTGGTCCCGCCTCGGGCCGTGGCGGCGGCTCACGACGCACGACCGCGCGGTGGTCGAGGACTGCATGGCCCGGCTGGGCATCCGCGAGCTGGCCGGGTACCGGCTGGGCGAGGTGTCCGGTGGGCAGCGCCAGCGCGCGCTCGTCGCACAGGGGCTCGCCCAGGAGTCCGGCCTGCTCCTGCTGGACGAGCCGTCCGCCGGGCTCGACACGGAGGCCCGGCAGCGGATCGACGCGGCACTCGACCATGCGGCGGGCATCGGCGTCACGGTCCTGCGGGTGACCCACGACGCCGCCGTCGCCGAGCGGGCCCACCACTGCCTCCTGCTGCGCGGCGGTCGCCTGGTCGCGAACGGGCCACGGGTGATCGCACCGCCGGCGGTCACATCACCGTGATCACCGCGAAGTCGACGTCGTCGGCGACCGCGAGGTGGACCCGCTGCCGCACGTGATCCTCGGCACGGCGCCGGTCGAGGGCCGCATCGGCGTCCCGAACGCGTGCTGCTCGATCTTCCTGCCCACCGAGATCTTCGACGTGGACATCCGGCCGGACGGCGTTGGCCCGCGCAAGGTCGACCGCGGGCAGGTCTGCGTCACGGCCTGAGCGCGAACGCCGCCCGCAGCCGCTCGCCCATGAAGCGCCGCGCGACGAGGGCGTCGTCGATGATCCCGCCAAGGTAGACGAACGGGTGCACCTGCCCGTCGAAGCGCCGCAGCGCGACGGGCACACCCGCCGCCTGCATCCGGCGGGCGTAGGCCTCGCCCTCGTCGCGCAGCACGTCGCACTCCGCGGTGACGACGGTGGCGGCCGGCAGTCCGGTGAGGTCCTCGGCGGCCGCCGGGGCCAGCCGGGGATCGGCGGGGTCGACGCCGCCGGCGTAGGTGTCGAGGAAGTACTGCATGTCGCGGCGGGTGAGGAAGTGGCCGTCGGCGAACTCGGCGTAGCTGGGCGTGGTGCCGGCGCGGGCCGTCGTCACCGGGTAGATCAGCACCTGGTGGCGCAGGCCCGGGCTGCTGCCGCGCAGCTGCTGCGCGACGACGGCGGCGAGGTTGCCGCCCGCGCTGTCCCCGGCGACGGCCGCCGCGCCCGGGTCGGTGTCCAGCCCCGCGGTGCCGTCGAGCAGGGCCCGGGTCACCGCGAGGGCGTCGTCCACGGCGGCCGGCCAGGGGTGCTCGGGGGCGAGCCGGTAGTCGACGGTCACGACGACCGCGCCGGAGTGGGCGGCGACGTCCCGCGCAGTGGTGTCGCACAGGTCGAGGTCGCCGAGCACCCAGCCGCCGCCGTGCAGGTACACGACGGCGGGCAGCCCGGGCCCCGGGCCGGGCCGGTACACCCGCACCGGGATCGGGCCGCCCGGGCCGGGCAGCGTCGCGTCCCGCACCTCGGGCAGCGGCGTCGGCTCCCCCGTCAGCGGCAGGGCCTTCACCAGGTCCTCACGGTTCTGCTCGGCCGTCTGCGTGTCGAGCGGCGGGGCGCCCGCCACGATGTCCAGGAACTCCTGGGCCTGTGGGCGCAGCGCCACGTTCGCACCTCCGGTCGGGTCGGGACCACCACTCTCTCCCCGCCGCCGCACCGGCGCAACGGATCAGTGCGATTATCGCACCGCCGATCAACGGCTCGGCGCGTTCGCCCGCCCGGCCGTCCGCAGCACCCGGACGATCCGCAGCCCGGCCCAGATCAGCAGCGCCACCACCGCGACCAGCAGGTACTCGATGAGCGGAATCCGCATCACCTCGTCGACGCGCCCGAGGCCGCGGCCGGCGTAGACGACCAGCACGGCCTCGGCGTACGCCGCCGCGAAGAGCCCGCGGACGGAGCGCGACAGCCCCAACCCGTGCATCTGGGTGAGGACGAAGACGCCGAGGAAGCCGAACAGGAACATCGGCCACAGCCCGTCCGGGCCGGAGTTCGTCACCGCCACGAGCGTGCCGTGCACCGCCACGAGCAGTTCGAGTGTGAGCGTCCACCAGCGGTTCGTGTGCGCCCGGGTGAGGAACAGGCTGCCCTGCACCATCAGCAGGAACGTGTAGAAGAAGCCGACGAGGTGGCCGCTGGTGGCCTCCATGGGGTGGTACCAGAACGTGTAGACCGCGGCCCAGCTGAACAGGTAGCCGTGGTAGCGCCGGGCGAAGGCCACGACCTCCGCGCCGAGCGGGGCCGGGCGCCCGAGGACGAGGCCGCGCCGGCGGTTTTCCATCAGCAGCACGACCACCAGCAGTAGCACCACCGAGCCCTGCGAGCTGAAGATCGACACGTCCTGCGCGAGCCCGTCGTAGAACACCTGCGTCTGCACCACGTGCAGGGCCACGAACGCCGCGTTCGCGGCGAGCGCGACGACGTTGACCGGGCCATCGATGTAGCGGCGGACCCGGGTCTGCGCGTAGTAGATCAACGCCCAGGACACCACCTGGTGCGCCGCGTACCCCAGCCAGGCCGACGCGCGGGTCCGGAACGTCGGCTCCGAGAGCTGCCAGTAGTACCAGGGCGCTCCCCGGTCGGGCCCGAGCTCCACCGACAGGAACTGCCCCAGCCACCACACCGTGCCGGTCAACAGGGCGCTCGCGAGCACGCCCCCGAGCAGGGCCCAGCGATTGCTCAGCACGCTGAGGACCGTACGCATCCCTCAGCAGGCTGAGCATTCACTCCGGATCGTCGCCCTCCAGTGCGACGATCAGGGCGATCACCTGCTCCCGGAAGTGCTCGTAGTCGTCCAATGCGCCCAGCAGCGACTCCGACTCCCGTTCCGCGCGCCGCACCGCCTCCAACACCTCCCGGCCGCCCGGCGTGATCTCGACGACGAGTCGCCTGCGGTCGGCCTCGTCGGACCGCCTGCTCACGTAGCCCGCGCGCGCGAGCCGGTCGACGGTCCGGCTCATCGTCTGCTCGGTCACCCGGCACAGGCCGGCCAGCGGACGCTGCGCCAGCGGCGCGTCGGTGAGGTGGTGCAGGGCGATGAGGCCGGCGTGGCTGAGCCCGTACCCGGCGAGCACCTCGTCGAACCGGCGCTCCAGCACCCGCGCCGCCACCGACAACAGACGGCCCGTCGGCCACGACCGCACGTCGCTGCGGACGGCACCCGGCCGCCCGGCGATCTCGCGCTCGTCGCCCTCGCCCACACCGCCAGGATCGCAGAGCCCGGGCCGGGCCCGCCGCAGCCGCTACCCGTCGCCGAACCGGTCCGGCCGGAAGGGGGTCAGGTCGAACGACACCGGCTCGCCGAGCGCGAGGTCCGCGACGAGCGAGCCCGCGTACGGGGCCAGCGTGAGACCGCCCGACCCGAAGCCGCTCGCGAGGACGACGTGCGGGTGGTCGCGCAGCGGCCCGAGCACCGGCTGCCCGTCCGCGGACGCCGGCCGGAAGCCGACCCGCGTCTCGAGCAGCGTGGCGTCCCGCAACCCGGGGGCCACGGCGAGCGCCTGCTCCAGCACCTCGGCCTGCCCGGCCGCGGTGACCCGGTGGTCGAACCCGGCGCCCGTCTCGCGGGTCGCGCCGACGACCACGCGCGCGTCGGGGAACGCGAGCAGGTAGTGGCTGGACACCGGCGACACGACGGGCCAGCGGGCCGTCGGCGTCCCTGCGATGCCCGCGATGTCGGCGACCCCGAGGTGGCTGATCTGGCCGCGCTGCGGGGCGATGTCGATCCGGACCCCGAGCGCGGCGACGAGCTCCCCGCTCCACGCGCCGGCCGCCACCACGACCGCGTCGGCGGCGATCGACTCCCCGGAGACCCGCACGCCGTCGCCGTCCAGCTCGGCGTGCCCCGAGCGCAGCTCGGCCCCCCGCGCACGGGCGGCGTCGAGCATGCTCGCGCGGATCCGCCTGCCGTCCACCCGCGCCCCGCCCGAGATGTGCACGGCCGCGAGCTCGGGCGCGAGCGGCGGGAACAGCTCCCGGGCCTGCGCGGGGTCGAGCAGCGCCACCTCGCCCGCCGCGGGCCGCGTCGCCGCGCGGGCCTCGACCCGCTCGTGGGCGGCCCGCAGCACGGCCTCGTCGGCGGAGGCGACGAGCGCCCCGACCACGGCGTAGGACGTCTCCTCCGCGGTGTGCTCGCCCAGCTCCGCGACCAGCTCCGGGTAGTAGCTCGCCGCCGCCGCGGCGAAGGGGTAGTGGAGCTCGTCCCTCGTCGCCCAGGGCGAGATGATGCCCGCCCCGGCCGCCGTCGCCGCCCCGGTCCGGTCGGCGTCCACGACGACGACCTCGGCGCCCCGCCGCGCCAGGTGGTAGGCGGCACTGGCCCCGGCGATTCCCGATCCGATCACGATCACGCGCACGGCCGCAGCCTGTCACACAGCCCGCCACCACAGCCGCGCGGCGGTTGGCCGGGACGACTCCGGACACGCGCAGCGGGATCACGCGAGATGCGCATCCACGCAGCAGAAACGACAACGACCACCACCTCACGACGATCACCGACCACATGATCACCGCGAGATGCGCAACTGCGCAGCCGCCGCAGCAAGAACGGCCACCTCGCGACGATCACCGCCTACCGGGCCCTCGACGGGGACGGCCCCACATGATCGCCATGACATACGCATCCGCGCAGCCGCCGCAGCAACAGCCGCAACCTCACAACGATCACCGGCCACGTGATGCCGCGAGATGCGCGTCGGCACAGCCGGAACGACAACAACCGCAACCTCGCGGCGATCACACGGCTACCGGACCCTACGGCGGCGAGGGACCCCAACACGTGACGCCGCGAGATGCGCATTCGGGCAGTCGCCGCAGCAACAACCGCAACCTCACGACGATCACCGGGTACCGGCCGGCCTGCGGCCGGACGGACCCCACGTGATCGCCGCCAGATACGCGTCGGCACAGCCGGAACGACAACAACCGCAACCTCGTGGCGATCACACGGCTACCGGGCCCCTGCGTCGACGAGGGACCCGCAACATGATCGCCGCGAGTAGCGCATTTGGGCAGCCGCCGCAGCAACAACCGCAACCTCACGACGATCACGGACCCCATGATCACCGCGAGATGTGCAACCGTGCAGCCGCCGCAGCGACAACCGCCACCTCGCAACGATCACGTGGCGCTGCGGGCCAAGTCAGAGGCGCACCGGCAGCGACGCAAGGCGCCAGGTGCCCCCGTCCGGGACGCGCGCGGCGTCCGCGCCGGCGCACCCCAGGTCGGGGAAGCGGTGCAGCAGGCCCGCCAGTGCCACCTCGGTCTCCACCCTCGCCAGCGACGCGCCCAGGCAGAAGTGCGGCCCGTGGGCGAACCCGAGGTGCGCTGCGCCGGGCGCGCGGGCGAGGTCGAGCCGGTCCGGGTCGGGGAACGCGCGCGGGTCGCGGTTGGCGGAGACGATCGCGGCGACGACGGGCTCGCCCGTGCGGATCAGCACGCCGTGCAGCTCGACGTCCTCCTGCGCGTACCGCGGGATCGCGAGCAGCTGCGGCCCGCACCAGCGGATGAGCTCCTGGACGCCGCCGGGCATGCGGCCGGGGCCGGCCCGCAGCGCGGCGAGCTGCCCGGGGTGGGCGAGCAGGGCGTCGACGGCGTTGGCGACGAGGTTCGTGGGGGTCTGTCCGGCGAGCACGAGCTGCCAGACGAGGGTGACCATCTCGGTGTCGGACAGCCGGTCGCCGTCCTCGGCCTGGGCGCGGATGAGGTCGGAGAGCAGGTCGTCGGCCGGCTCGGCCCGCCGGCGCGCGACCGCGGCCTTCGCCCCCTCGATGATCCCGGGGACGGCCGCGGCGAAGTTTAGTCCGATGCCCGCGGCGACGGCGGCGCCGTACTCCCGCCACCGCGGGCGGTCGGCGTCGGGGATGCCGACGAGCTCGCAGATCACCTCCATCGGCAGCGGGCGGGCGAAGTGGCGCAGCAGGTCCACCTCGCCGCCCTCGGTGTGGCCTGCCAGCTCCTCGAGCAGCTTCCCGACGATCGGCGCGATGCGCGGCCGGAGGTCCGCGGCGCGGGGTGAACGCGGGCGCGACCAGCTTCCGCAGCCGCACGTGCTCCGGCCCCTCCATCTCCGACATGGTCCGCAGGTACGGCAGGCACTCCTCGGGGACGTCGCGGGGCCGCATGGCGAAGCTGTCGGCGTTCACGGCGAAGCGCGGGTCGGTGAGCATCGCCCGCGCGTCGTCGTGGCGCAGCACCGCCCACATCGGCGCGAGGCCGGGCACCACGAGCCGCGCGAGCGGCGAGCGCTCCCGCACCCGCCCGTAGGTCGTGAACGGGTCGGCCAGCACCCCGGCGTCGGTCAGGTCGATCTCGGGCATGTCACCCATCGCATACTCCCATGTTCCGATCAGATGTTCATATCATCTGAATGGCGACGGTACCTTGTCCCGCGATGGGCGCACAACCGCCCCGGCGAGGAGGACGATGGCCCGGCTCAGCAGGGCGGAGCTGCAGGAGCGCAACCGCGGCAAAGTGCTGGCCGCGGCGCGGGCAGAGTTCGCCGAGCGCGGCTTCCGCGACGCGAAGGTCGACGGCATCGCCGAACGCGCCGAGCTCACCAGAGGCGCCGTCTACTCCAACTTCCCCGGCAAGCGCGCCCTCTACTTCGCGGTGCTGGCGCAGGACGCCGAACGCACGTCCGGCGGGCCTGCCCCGGCCGCGGGCGCCGGCGTCGCGGAGGCGCTCGGCGCGTTCGCCCGGGCCTGGGTCGCGCGGCTGCCGCTGGCCACCGACGGGCAGCCCGGCGCCCGGCTCGCCGCGGACCTGATCCCCGAGATCCTCGCCGACGAGCGCACCCGCCGCCCGTTCGCGCAGCTGATGACCCTCGACGCGCTCCTGCTGGGGCTCGCCCTCGAGCGGCTCCGTCCGCGGGACGCGCCCGCCCGCCGGATGGTGCGGGTGGCCGAGGCAGCGCTCACCACCCTGCACGGCGCGAGCGCCCTGGCCGCCGCGGCACCCGGCTTCGGCGAGCCCTTCGACGTCGTCACGGTGTGCGAGCGGCTGGCGGACCTGGACCTCGACGACACGCGGGCGCCGCCGCACCTGCCCTACGTGCCACAGGCACGGCCGGTCGACGAGCCGTGGTCCCCACCGCGGACGGTGGAGGTGCTCCGCGGGGAGCCCGCGCGGCTCGACGGCGACGGCGTGGTGGCGGTACTCGGGCTGCACCGGCTCGCCGCGGCCGAGGAGGCGGTGCGGGCCGCTCCCGCGGGGGCCGGCGTCACCGTCGTGCTGGTCACCGGCGACCCCGGCGAGCTGGCCCCGCTCGCCCGGCTCGCCGTCGCCGAGCTCGCCTGCTGCCTGCGCCGGGCCGTCCCGCCCGCCGCGTGGCCCCGCCTGCAGGTGGTGTGCGACGAGTCCGGCGCGCTCGCCGCGGCGGCCGGCGCGCCTGCGGTCAGCGACGCCACCGAGACGGCCGTCCGCGTCGCCGGCGGGCGGATCATCGCGCGGGCCGACGGCTTCGGCGCCTGCCATGCCGCCGCGGTGGCGCCGTCCTCACCGCGGCGCGACGGATAGCTCCCGCCGCACCTCGGAGGGCGTGCGGCCGAAGCGCGCCCGGAACAGCCGGGTGAAGTGCGCCTGCGAGGAGAAACCCCAGCGGCAGGCGATGTCGGCGATCCGGTAGTCGGCCATCACGGCGGCGGTGAGGTCGGCGCGGGCGCGGTCCAGTCGCCGGCCCTGCACGTACTGGGCGACCGTGGTGCCCTCCGTCGCGAACGCGCGGTTGAGGTGGCGCGGCGTGACGCCGACGGCGCGGGCCACCGAGTCGCCGCACAGGCCCGGTTCCGCGAGGTGCTCGGCGATGTAGGCCTTGGCGGCGAGCAGCCGCGACGTGCTGCTCGAGGTGCCCCGCCCGGTGGTCATGGTCTGCAGGAGGTCCAGCAGCTGCTCGCGCACGGCGTCCGGGGGGACGGCGGGGTCGTCGACCAGCTCGAGCAGGCGCTCCCGCAGCGCGCGGGCGGTCAGGCTCGCGGGACCGGGGCCGTCCCCGGCCACCTTGAGCGGCCGGTCGAGGGCAGGCGCGCCGCAGCGCTCGGCGAACAGCGCGCGCGGCACGTCGACCAGCAGCTGCCGCATCGAGGAGCCGAACCCGAACAGGTACGGCCGGTCCGTCTCGTACACGACGACGTCGCCCGCGCCGAGGGTGAGGCACCCGCCGTCGTGGTAGAAGAACGCCTCGCCCTCCAGCAGCAGCGTCACGAACGTGGCGTCCTTCGGGCGGGCGCGCACCAGCGCCGGCGCGCGCTCGATCACGTGCGGGTTGCCCGCGATGTCGGCCAGCCGGAACCCGCCGAGGTCGAGGTTGAGCTGGCGGGCGACCAGGCCCTCCGCCGCGTAGGTGGAGCACGTCAGCCCGACCAGCGCCTCGGCGTTGTAGTGCTCCCAGAACGCCAGCCGGTCGGCGGCGTCGACGGCGGTGGTCGACACCGAGGACAGCACGGTCGCAGCGGGCACGGGACCTCCGTTGGCCGGTGGGCGCGGCGGCCGACGGTACCGGGGATCACACGGTCAGGTAGCCCCCGTCGACGGGCAGCACGGCGCCGGTGACGTAGGACGCGGCGGGCGAGGCGAGGAAGACGATCGCGTCGGCGACGTCGGACGGGCTCCCCCACCGGCCGAACGGCATCCGGTCCAGGATCGCCGCGCTCGCGGCCGCGTCGGCCTGCAGACCCTGCGACAGCGGCGTGTCGATCCACCCGGGCGCGACGGCGTTGACCCGGATCCCCTCGGCGGCGTACTCCGCGGCCAGCGACCGGGTCAGCTGACCGATCCCGCCCTTGCTCGCGCTGTACGCCGGCCGGTCGGCCGCCCCGAAGAAGCTGTACATCGACGCGGTGGTCACGACGCTGCCGCCGCCGCGGGCCAGGAGCGGGCGGGCGGCCTCGGCGGCGCGCATGGTCGCGGTCAGGTTCACCGCGAGCACCGCCGAGAACACCTCGAGGTCGTACTCGGCGCGGTCACGGCTGATCCCGGCGCAGCAGACCAGGACGTCGAGCGCGGGCAGGCCGCCGATCGCCGCCTGCACCGCCGGCCGTCGGTGACGTCGGCCTCGGCGACGGTGACGCGCTCGTGCCGCGGGGCGTGCGGGCCGTCGGCGCCGAGCCCGATCGCGTGCACCGCCGCGCCGAGCTCGGCGAACCGCAGCGCGGTCGCGGCGCCGATGCCGGACGTCCCGCCGGTGACGACGACGGTGCGTCCCGCGAAGAGATCGGGTTGCCAGGTCACGGCGTCTCCTCCCCGCACCGGACGAGCGTCTTGACCCCGGTGCTCCCGCCCGCCGCCATCCGCAGCAGGGCCGCCGGGGCGTCCTCCAGTGCGACGACGTCGGTGACGAGCGCGCACAGGTCGAGCCGCCCGTCGGACACGAGCTCGATCAGCTCGTCGTGGCAGTCCCGGTAGCCGACGCTGGTGGTGAGCCGCAGCTCCGCGTTGACCATGTCGAAGGCCGGCAGCGTCAGCCGGTCGACGAGCCCGAGCAGCAGCAGCTCCCCGCCGGACCGGAGGCTCCCGAGCGCGGCGTCCAGGGTGGCCTGGGCGCCCACCACCTCGAAGGCGACGTGCGCTCCGTCGCCACCGGTCAGCGCGCGGACGGTGGCGGCCACGTCCTCGTCCGGGGCCAGCGCGGCGGTGGCGCCCAGGCGGGTGGCGAGGTCGCGCCGGGCAGGCACCGGGTCGACCCCGACGACGACCGCGGCGCCCGCCTCCCGCAGCAGCGCGCACACGAGCAGACCCACCGGCCCCAGCCCGACGACGAGCGCGGCCCGACCGGCGGCGAACGTCGAGCGGCGGATGCCGTGCAGGGCGACCGCGGCGGGCTCCAGCACCGCCGCGGCCGCGAGATCGAACCCGGTGGGCAGCGGCCGGACCATGTACGCCGGGACCAGGGCGTACTCGGCCAGCCCGCCGTCGCCCATCAGCCCGGCGAAGCCGAACCCGTCGCACACCTCGTAGCGACCCTCCCGGCAGGCCGTGCAGCGGCCGCAGCGGTAGTTCGGCTCGACCGCGACCCGGCCGCCCACCTGCACCCCGTCGACGTCCGGCCCGACCGCGGCGACCGTCCCCGCGAACTCGTGCCCCAGCGTCACCGGCGCCACCGCCCCGGACAGCGGGTGCGGCCGCTCCACCGGGATGCCGTGCGGCCCGTCGGCCACCTCGTGCAGGTCACTGCCGCACACCCCGCACCACGCCACGGCCACCAGCACCTCGCCGGGTCCCGGCGGCGACAGCTCGACCGTCTCGAGCCGGACGTCGCCCGCACCGTGCCAGCGCACGGCCCGCGTCGACCGGGTCATCCGACCGGCTCCCGGCGCTTCGCCGGCGCGGTCTCGACCAACGCGAGGCTCAGCAGCACCACGACGACCGCCGCGCCGGACGAGATGAGCATCGAGGCGTCGAGCCCGAACGTGTCCGACAACCGACCCGCCAGCGCCGGCGCCACGAAGCCGCCGACGATCTCACCGACCCCCATGATCAGGCCCAGCGCGGTGGCCATGACCGCCCGCGGGACCGTCTCCGCCGGGATCGTCGCCATGAACAGCGTGAAGCAGCCCAGGCCGGTGTAGGTGAGCACGAGCGCGGCGAACAGCAGGGCCGGGTCGTCGATCCCGATGATCGCCAGCGGCGACAGCGCGGCCAGCGCGGAGAACCCGACCATCGCCGGCTTGCGGCCGAACCGGTCGGAGATCCCGGGGACGACCGCGCCCCAGAGCACCCACGCCACCCCGATCCCGCTCAGGACGAACCCCAGGTCGCCGGGCGCGAAGCCCTTCACCTCGGCCAGGTACAGCGGGGTGAATGTCTGGGTCGTGGTGAACCAGGTCAGGTAGAACACCGCGATCACCAGGCAGACGACCACGTTGCGGCTGCGCAGCGCGGCCCGCGGCCCGCCCGCGGCGGGCACGTCGGGCGTGGCGGCGTCCATCGCGACGGTGGCCGGGTGCCGCAGCCGCAGGTCCCGGACCAGCTTGAGCACCAGCGCGGCCATGACCAGCCCGGGGATCACCGTCGCGTAGAACGCGGTGCGCCAACCGAACGACTCCGCGAGCCACACCGTCACGATCGGCCCGAGGATCCCGCCGAGCAGCCCCGCGGAGGAGCCCTGCAGCAGGCCCATGTTCAGGCCGCGCCGCCGCGGGGTGGACGAGTGCAGCATCATCGGCTGCGCCAGCGGCAGCACGCCCCCTCGGCCGCGCCCATCAGCGCCCGGAACAGCAGCAGGCCGGCCAGCCCGCCCACGAACCCCGACAGCGCCGAGAACAGCGTGAACGTGAGGATCGCCGCGACGAGCAGCGGCTTGCGCCGGTCGAGCCGGTCGGACAGGAACCCGACGCAGATCCCGGCGACCGCCCACGTCAGCGCCGGGATCCCGCCGAGGAGTCCGATCTGGGCGTTGGTCAGGCCGAGCTCGTCCTTGAAGAACGGGGTGAGGAAGTTCAGCGCCAGCCGGTCGAAGAAGACGAACCCGAACGTGCTGAACAGCACCGCGAGCAGGACGTTCTCGTAGCGGGCG
This sequence comes from Pseudonocardia nigra, assembly GCF_019396355.1. Taxonomy (GTDB): domain Bacteria; phylum Actinomycetota; class Actinomycetes; order Mycobacteriales; family Pseudonocardiaceae; genus Pseudonocardia; species Pseudonocardia nigra. Next base: position 8,352 of record NZ_JAHKRK010000108.1, on the reverse strand, counting down.
CCCCCGGGCGGCGGGCGGTACCCGGCCGGGGCGGGGAGCGTGGCGTCCATGTCAGCGGATCAGCGTCTCGACGTAGTCGGCGCCGATCCCGGCCTTGTCGTAGTGCTCACGGCACAGCGCCAGGTAGTCGTGGACATCGAAGTGCCCGGCGCTGTTGCCGTCCTCGTCGAGCCAGATCAGCGGGCCCTTGACCACGAAGAAGCAGCGCATCGGCTCGTCGGACTCGTACGCGACGAGCGTGTGCCCCTCACCCGGGGTCTCGTACACGAACGAGCCCTGGGTGGCCGTCCACGCCTGCTCGAGGTAGCCCCACGTGCCGCTGATCGTGTAGGCGAACACCTCGTGCGGGTGGTAGTGCCGGTTCACCAGCCCCGCCGACTTCGCCCACAGGACATCGGCCCACCGGTTGTCCCGGGGCGAGATCCACAGCGGCCGGGAGCCGACGGTCTCGCTCAGCGGCACGTAGTACCGCTCGTCGTCGATCGGGGCGAACTGGTGGAACACCTCGGGCTGCGCGTCCGGCTTCATCGCGTTGGCGATCGGCTTGAGCTCGCGCCAGAACTCGGTGCCCGGTTCGTTCGGCATGGGGCTTCTCCTCCTCGATGAGAGCGCCACATCGGCGCGGCGCCGAGGAGAGTCAAGGCGAACGGAGGCCACCGGTCTTTCCTGCGCCGGACACGCCCGTTGCCTGTTCCGGACATCCGGAGCGGCGGCGCCGCCCGCCGGCCCCGCTCATCCCTCCACGAGACGCTCCCGCCACGCCACGAGGTCGGGCTCGGCCACACCGTGCCCGGCCAGCCAGCGCGGCAGGCCGCCCGGGTGGGCGTCGACGTGGTCGAGCACCTGCTCGATCGCCTCCGGCGTGGCGAGCTGCGCGTCCCGCAGGCCCGACCCGCGGGGCGTCCGCAGGGCACCGCGCTCGGTCAACCGGGCCATCAGGCGCGCATGGTTGACCTCGGTCCGGCGGTAGTCCGCCACGATCGCGGCGCGCTGTACGCCGGCCGCGCGCAGCAGCAGCGCGACGACCACGCCCGTCCGGTCGCGCCCGGCGGCGCAGTGCACGAGCACCGGCGGTTCGCCGCGCATCGCCGCCGCCACCGCACCCGCGACCGCTTCGGGGCGCTCCTCCAGCCAACGCCGGTACAACGCCGCGAACCAGGCCTGCAGACCGTCGGCGGGCGGCCAGGAGGCGGCGACGGCCCCGGCGAACCGGACATCGTCCATCACCGGGAGCGGGTGCACCGTCGCGCCGGCCGCGGCGAGCGGGTGCCCCGCCTGCCGCTCCCCCGGCGCCCGCAGGTCCAGCACGGTGCCCGGAGGCCACTGCGGCACGTCGGACGGGTCCGGATCCCCCGCGAGCGGGACGTCGCTGCGGTAGAGGACGCCGGGGCGGGTGCGGCGTCCGTCCTCGGTGGGCAGCCCGCCGACGTCGCGCAGATTGCACAGCCCACCCGGGTTCGTCGTCGTCACGTCAACCGCCTCCGCATCCGCGCCGACAACCGGTCGAGCGCCACCACCACCACGAGCACCACCAGGACGATCGTGAGGACCTCCCCGTACTGGAACAGCCGCAGCCGCTCCGTGAGCAGGGTGCCGATCCCACCCGCGCCGACCAGCCCGAGCAACGTCGCCGCACGCACGTTGCTGTCCAGCACCAGCAGCGTGTAGCTCGACAGCGTGGGCAGGTTCTCCGGCAGCAGCACCCAGCTGATCCGCTGCAGTCGGCCGGCCCCCGTCGCCGACACGGCGTCCCAGGCGCGCATGTCGGCGGACTCGAAGATGTCGCCGAACAGCCGCCCCATCCCCGCGGCGGAGCCGAGCGCGATCGCCAGCGTCCCGGCGAGCGGGCCGAGCCCGACCGCGGAGACGAACAGCAGCGCCCACAGCAGCTCCGGCACCGCCCGCGCGAAGTTGATCCCGGTGCGCCACGGCAGGTGCAGCCACCGCTCCGGGTAGATGTTGCGCGCGGCGAGCAGGCCGATCGGCACGGCGAACGCCACCCCGACGGCCGTGCCGAACACGGCGATGCCCAGCGTCTCGACCATCAGCAGCACGGCGTCGCCGAGCACCGACAGATCCGGCGGGAACATCCGCCCGACGAAGTCGAGCACGTTCGGCACACCGTTCACCAGCGCCAGCGGCGAGACCTCACTCGCGACGGCCGACGCCACCAGCACCGCCACGATCACCGCGCTGCCGGCCAGCGTCAGCGCCGACGGCCGGCGCAGCGCCGCCAGTTCCTCCACCTTCGCACCTCCGGTGCTCACACCGGCACCTCCTGCCGTTCGGCGGGCGCTCGGTAGAGCAGCCCGAGGTCGTCATCGGTGACCGCAGCGGGCGGGCGGTCCCAGACCACGACACCGTCGCGCAGGCCGACGATGCGGTCGCCCACCCGGCGGGCCAGCTCGACGTCGTGGAGGTTGAGGACCGCGGTGAGACCCTCCTCGCGGACCAGCCGGACGATGTCGTCGACGACCGCGCGGGCCCGCTGCGGGTCCAGGCTCGTCACCGGCTCGTCCGCGAGGAGCACGTCGGGCTGTTGCGCCAGTGCACGCGCGATCGCCACCCGCTGGCGCTGCCCACCCGAGAGCGCATCGGCCCGCTTGCGCACCTGCTCACCGAGCCCGACCCGCACCAGCGCCTCGACGGCGACCTCCCGGTCCGCGCGGCGGACGAGATGCAGCAGACTCGGCAGCAGCGGCTGGTGTACGAGCCGCCCGGTGAGCACGTTCGACAGCACCGTGGCGCGGTTGACCAGCTGGAACTCCTGGAACACCAGCCCGATCCGCGCGGCCGCCCGGCGCCGGGCCGCACCCCGCAGGCCGTGGTGGTCGACGCCGTCGTGCCGGACGGTGCCGGCGGTCGGGCGGGCCAGGCCGGCGAGGCAGCGCATCAGCGTGGACTTGCCCGCGCCGCTCGGGCCGAGCACGGCCACGATCTCGCCGGGTCGCACCGCAAGCGTGATCCCGCGCAGCGCCGCCGTCCCGTCGGGGTAGACGAACGCGACGTCCTGTGCGTCGAGCCGGGGGCTGATCATTCGACGTCCTCCAGGTCGACCCCGAGCTCGCGAGCGGCTTCCCGGAACAGGTCGAAGTCCTCCGGCTCCGCGGTCTGGAACCCGGTGACGGAGCCGGCGTCGAGCACGGCCTGCGGCGCGTCGAGGAACGCGTCGGTGACGCTCTGCTTGACCGCGGGGTCGAGTCCGTCGCGGGCGATGACAATGAGCGAGATCGGGATCGGCTCGGACTCCGCGACGACCTGCACCACGTCCGGCTCGACCGCGCCCTCGGCGACCGCCTGCTCGAACTGCATCCCCGCCGTCGCGGCGCAGTCCGCCGAACCCTGCGCTGCGGCCAGCAGCGCGACGTCGTGCCCGCCGGCGTACGTGCCCTCGACACCGGTGTCCGGGTCGATCCCGGCGCGCTTGAGCAGCAGCTTCGGGATGTAGTTGCCGCTCGTGCTGCCCGCGTCGACGAACGCGACCGTGCGCCCCCCGATGTCCTGCACATCGGTGATACCGCTGTCCGTGCGGCAGACGATCACCGAGTTGTAGACCTCGGTGTTGCCCGCCACGAGCGGCTCGACGTCGGCCACCTGCTCGGCGATCGGCGTGGGGAACGGACTGAACACGGCGAGGTCGATCAGGTCCGAGCGCATCGCCTCCACGATCGCGAGGTAGTCGCTCGTCGTGGTCACCTCGACCTCCCGGCCGGTGGCCTCCTCGATCAGCTGCTCGACCGGCGCGAACCGCTCCTGGAACTCCGGGCTGGCCTCTCCCGGGGGCAGGCCCAGCCGCAGCGGGGCGGTTGCGGGGTCGTCGGACGCACAGGCGGTGAGGCCGGCGAGTGCCACGAGGCACCCGGCGGCGAACACGCGTAGGCGAACGGTGGTGCGGGGCATGGGGCCGGTCTCCTCGGGGTCGGGGGTTATCACGCCGCAGCGATGTTCGGCGCCCGCGCTGGCCGTCACGTGGCGGTGAGATGAACGCCCGACGGAGGCCTCTGGTCATCTAGATACGTCTGATGAAGCGCGCCGGAGCGCCTCCATGATTCGGCTATGGTCGGTGGCCATGAAGTTGCAGCGCCACAGCACCACGCCGCTGTACCGGCAGGTCGAGCAGGAGCTGCGGCGCCGGGTCGAGGCGGGCGAGCTGCGCCCGGGTGACCGGCTGCCGCCCGAGTCGGCACTGGCCGCCGAGCTGCAGGTCAACCGGCTGACCGTGCGGCAGGCGATCGGCGAGCTCTGCAGGGCCGGGACGTTGCACAGCAGGCAGGGCATCGGCACGTTCGTCACGGAACGGCAGCCCGCCGCCGAGATCACGATCCACCCGAGCAGGCACGAGGTCGCCACCGCCGCCGCGGCCTGGGCGACGACCGCGGCCGACGCCGGCGCCCACGAGCACGTACTGGGCGTCGGGATCGACCGCGACGCGGGTGCCCGCGCCGAGCTCCGGCTCGATACGGCGCTGTGGCGGGTCGACACCCTGGTCTCCCACGCCGATCGGCCGTGGCTGGTCAGCAGCTACTGGCTCGCCGAACAGCGTTTCCCCGACCTCCCCGCCGCGCTGGCCGAGCACGGCTCCCCCATCGACGCCCTGCTGCGCCACTACGGGCTCGTCCTGCGCTACGCGTGGCGATCCTTCGCGGCGGGCGCCGCCGGCGCCGCCGATGCCGCCGACCTCGACGTGCTGCCCGGCAGCCCCCTGCTGCTGCGCGAGGGGCTCAACCACGACGCCGAGGGCGTACCGACCGTCTTCGTGCGCCGCCGCTGCCGCAGCGACCGGGTCCGCTTCGTGCTGCGGTACGGCGGCGACGGGCCCCACGAGGACGTGGCGGCCCCGACCGATGAGTTTCCGCCGCCCGGCCCGTCAGAGGGGTATGACCGCTGAGACGACGGACCCGGGGGCCGCGCGCGCGACCCGCCGGGAGTGGACGGGCCTCGCCGTCCTGGCGCTGCCGACGCTGCTGCTCTCGCTCGACATGAGCGTGCTCTACCTCGCGCTGCCGTATCTCAGCGCCGACCTGGGCGCCACCGCGCCGCAACAGCTGTGGATCATGGACATCTACGGCTTCATGATCGCCGGGTTCCTCGTGACCATGGGGACGCTCGGCGACCGCATCGGCCGCCGCAGGCTGCTCATGATCGGCGGCACGGCGTTCGCGGTCGCGTCGGTGCTCGCGGCGTACTCGGCGAGCCCGGAGATGCTCATCGCGACCCGCGCCCTGCTCGGCGTCGCCGGGGCCACCCTGATGCCCTCCACGCTGTCGCTGATCAGCACGATGTTCCGCGACGCGCACCAGCGGGCCGTGGCCATCGCGGTGTGGATGACCTGCTTCATGGGTGGCATGACGGTCGGGCCGCTGGTGGGTGGGGCGCTGCTGGAGCACTTCTGGTGGGGGTCGGCGTTCCTGCTCGGCGTGCCGGTGATGGTGCTGCTGCTGGTCACCGCGCCCGTGCTGCTACCCGAGTACCGCGACGCCGGGGCCGGCCGGCTCGACCTCGTGAGCGTGGTGCTCTCGCTCGCCGCGATCCTGCCGGTGATCTACGGGGTCAAGGAGCTCGCACACGGCGGATGGCAGGCAGGCCCGGTCGCCGCGCTCGTCGCCGGTGCCGCGTTCGGGCTGGTGTTCGTCCGCCGGCAGGCGCGCCTGGCCGACCCGCTGCTGGACCTGTCGCTGTTCGCCAACCGGCGGTTCAGCACCGCGCTGGGTGCGAACCTCGGCGGCGGGGTCGTCATGGCGGGCACGTTCCTGCTGTTCAGCCAGTTCCTGCAGATGGTGCAGGGGCTCTCGCCGCTGCGCGCCGGGCTGTGGCTGGTGCCGGTCAACGTCGCGATGGCGGTGGCCTCGATGCTCGCGCCCCAGCTCGCTCGCCGGCTGCGCCCCGGGTACGTGATGGCGGGCGGGTTCGCGGTCGCAGCGGCGGGACTGGTGCTCGTCACCCGCGCCGACGCCGCCGACGGGCTCGGCATGGTGGTCACCGGCTTCGCCCTCGCCTCGGTGGGCGTCGCGCTGCCGTCCGCGCTGCTGATCGACCTCGTCGTCGGGTCCGCGCCACCGGACAAGGCGGGCGCCGCCTCCGGGCTGTCGGAGACGAGCGGCGAGCTGGGCATCGCCCTCGGCGTCGCCGTGCTCGGCAGCGTGGCGGCCACGATCTACCGCGACCAGGTGGTCGTCCCCGCCGGCCTGCCCGCGGAGGCGGCGGGCGTCGCCGGGGAGAGCATCGCCGGTGCGGTGGCCGTCGCAGGCCGACTCCCGATCGAGGTCGGGGCGGCGCTGCTCGGGCCGGCCCGCGAGGCGTTCACCGCAGGCCTCACCGTGGCCGCCGGCGTCGGGGCCGTGCTGTTCGGGGGGATGGCGCTGCTCGTCGCGGTGACGTTCCGGCACCTGCGCCCGACGGCCGCGGCCCCGCAGCCGGCGCCGTCCGCGTCCGAGGCCTGACGGGCGGATCCGGAAACCCGGAACACCTGTCCCTCAGGTGTACGGTCCGCTCGTGGCCGATCTGAAGCCCCGCAGCAAGGACGTCACCGACGGGCTGGAGCGGGCCGGCGCCCGCGGCATGCTCCGCGCGGTCGGCATGACCGACGACGACTTCGCCAAACCCCAGATCGGGGTGGCCTCGTCCTGGAACGAGATCACCCCGTGCAACCTGTCGCTGGACCGGCTCGCCACCGCCAGCAAGGAGGGCGTGCACGCCGCCGGCGGCTACCCGATGCAGTTCGGCACGATCTCGGTGTCCGATGGCATCTCGATGGGCCACGAGGGCATGCACTTCTCGCTCGTCTCCCGTGAGGTCATCGCCGACTCGGTGGAGACCGTGTTCGGCGCCGAGCGGCTCGACGGGTCGGTGCTGCTCGCCGGCTGCGACAAGTCGCTGCCCGGCATGCTCATGGCCGCCGCCCGGCTCGACCTGGCGTCGGTGTTCCTCTACGCCGGGTCGATCCTGCCGGGCCGGGCGACGCTGTCGGACGGCTCCGAGCGCGAGGTCACCCTCATTGACGCCTTCGAGGCCGTCGGGGCGTGCGCGCGCGGCCTGATGTCCCGGGAGGACGTCGACGCGATCGAGCGCGCCGCCTGCCCCGGCGAGGGCGCCTGCGGCGGGATGTACACGGCCAACACGATGGCCAGCGCCGCGGAGGCCCTCGGCATGTCGCTGCCCGGCTCCGCCGCCCCGCCCGCCGTCGACCGCCGTCGCGACGGCTACGCGCGCCGCTCCGGCGAGGCCGTCGTGAACCTCCTGCGCCAGGGGATCACGGCCCGGCAGATCCTCACCAAGCCCGCGTTCGAGAACGCCATCGCCGTCGTCATGGCGCTCGGCGGCTCGACCAACGCGGTGCTGCACCTGCTCGCTATCGCCCACGAGGCCGACGTCGACCTCGACCTCGACGACTTCGTCCGCATCGGCGCGCGGGTGCCGCACCTGGGCGACCTCAAGCCGTTCGGCCGCCACGTCATGACCGACGTCGACCGCATCGGCGGGATCCCCGTCGTCCTCAAGCTGCTGCTCGACGCCGGGCTGCTCGACGGCGACACGCTCACCGTCACCGGGAAGACCATGCGGGAGAACCTCGACGAGCTCGCCGCGCCCGCCCCCGACGGCGCCGTCATCCACGCCCTGCACGACCCGATTCACCCGACCGGCGGCATCACGATCCTGCGCGGCTCCCTCGCCCCCGGCGGCGCCGTGGTCAAGTCCGCGGGCTTCGACGAGGCGGTGTTCGAGGGCACCGCCCGCGTCTTCGACGGCGAGCGGGCCGCGATGGACGCCCTCTCCGATGGCACCGTCCAGGCGGGTGACGTCGTGGTGATCCGCTACGAGGGCCCGAAGGGCGGGCCGGGCATGCGCGAGATGCTCGCGATCACCGGTGCCATCAAGGGCGCCGGGCTGGGCAAGGACGTCCTGCTGCTCACCGACGGGCGGTTCTCCGGAGGCACCACCGGCCTGTGCGTCGGGCACGTGGCACCGGAGGCGGTCGACGGCGGCCCGATCGCGTTCGTCGCCGACGGCGACCGGATCCGCCTCGACGTCGCCTCTGGCACGCTCGACCTGGTCATCGACCCGGAGGTGGTCGCGGCCCGACGCGTCGGCTGGTCGGCGCCGCCCGCCCGCTACACGCGCGGCGTGCTGGCGAAGTACGCCAAGCTCGTCGGGTCGGCGAGCCGGGGCGCGGTCTGCGGTTGAGGGGTCCGCCCGAGTTGCAGCAAAGCCACTTTCACGCAACCACGTGGCATGAAAGTGGCTGTCAGGAGAATCGACCGCAGCCTATGAGGCCTTGGCGAGTGTGACCTCGTATCCGAGGTCTTGGAGTGCCTTGAGGTGGCGGTCGCGGCGACGGTCGGGGCTGTCGTGGCG
>NZ_JAHKRK010000107.1 GCF_019396355.1 Pseudonocardia nigra | reverse complement strand
GCACCGACCGGATCCTCCCGACCAGCACGCCGCCGAGCAGGGCGAACGCGGCGGCGACGGCGTAGAGGACCGGGTAACCGCCGAGGTGGGTCACCACCGGCGCGGCGATCACCGGAGCGAGCACCTGCGGCAGCGAGTTGGCGATGTTGACGACCCCGAGGTCCTTGCCCCGGTCGGCAGCGGCCGGGAGCACCTCGGTGAGCAGCGCGAAGTCCACCGACGTGTACACCCCGTACCCGGCGCCGAGCACCACGGCCGCCACGACCGGGGCGGGCCAGGCCGGGAACGCGACGAGGATCGCCACGGCGAGCGCGATGATCACCGCGGAGGCGGTGACGAAGACCTTCCGCCGCCCGAGCCGGTCCGACCACGCGCCCGCGCCGACGACCGTGAGCACCACCGTGGTCGCGTACACCAGCGTGAGCTGGAAGACCCCGGCCGCCGGGTCGGCGTACCCGACGTGGTCGGCGAGGTAGAACAACAGGTAGACGATCCCGATGGCGTTGCCGAGGTTGATGAGGAACCGCGTGAGCCACGCCCAGCCGAAGTCCGGGTGCCGGCGCGGGTCGACCCAGAACCCGGCCACGAACCGCCTGGTGCTCCACGCCGGGCGCGCCGACGCGGGCAGCACCGTGTCGCGCCGCAGCAGGAGGTAGGGCACGACCGCCACCAGCAGGAACGCGGCACAGGCCAGGTACCCGGCGGTGATCCCGCCCGCCGCGGCGGCGAGCCCGGTGCCCGCCACGATGCCGACCGTCTGCGCCATGCCCAGCCAGCCGCCGACCAGTCCCCGGCGGGTCCGCGGCACCTGGTCGGGCACGGCGGCGACGAGCGCGGCGAACAGCGCGTTCAGGGTGGTCTGCGCGGCGCACCAGGCGATCGCCATGACGGCGAGCGACTCGGCGACGGCCAGCAGCCCGAGGCTCGCCGCGCCGCCCAGTGCTCCGAACACCACCCACGGCAGCCTGCGCCCGAACCGGGACGACGTGCGGTCGGACAGGGCGCCGAACACCGGGTTCGCGAGCATGGAGAACGCCGCCCCGAGCCCGACGACGACGGCGAGCGCCGCCTCCTTGCCCTCCTCCCCCACCACCGCCGTGGCCTGCAGCGCGAGCAGCACCTGCAGCGGGCCGTACCAGGCCGTCGTGAGGCCGAGGCTCGCGAGGCACAGCGCGCCGGTCCACCGTGCCGGGGGCGGCTCGACCGGTTCGGTCAGGGCGAGCTCGGGCCCGGCCGGGGTGCTCATCGCTCTCCCTCGCTGTGCCTACCCGCCCCGCCGGCTCCGCAGGCTCCGCCGGCTGCCATCCCCCGGTGCTCGGTCGGCGCTGCGCGCGGGCGCTGTGTCGATGATTCGCTCGCACGCTCGCTCATCGGGCCAGCCTGCCACGGCCGATCCGGCGCGTCACCGCACAGTGGCGCAGCGCGAGCGCAGGCCGCCGACGCACCCCGTTCCCGTCCACGCGCCCCGACTCGGTCCACGCACCCCGTCGACGGGGGGCACGCGCCGACACGGGGCGCACGCGCCGACACGGGGTGCGCCGACACGGGGTGCACGCGCAAGGCCCCGCCGACCGCCGCGACCCGCACACCCCGGCCACGCCCACGCGCGCACCCCGATTCAGTCCACGCACCCCGATTCGGTTCACGCAGCCCGTCGACGGGGGGCATGCGCCGACACGGGGCGCGTGGGCGGAGACAGGGTCGCCCCTCACGCCGCGTCGAGCAGGGCGCGGCCGGTGGCGGTCAACCGGGCGGGACCCGCCGCCGCGCCGATCAGGCCGGCGCGCGCGAGCCGTGCTCCGACGTGCTGGTCGCAGCAGGCCAGGCCGTCGACGACCAGCGCGACCCCGATGGCGTCGGCGATCGCGCAGCGGCCCGCCGCGACGGCCCGGAGGACGGCCCGATCCCGGTGGCTCAGGGTGTTCGTGGTCGACGTGGACATCGGAATCCTCCCCTTTCCGGCGCATGCTGGTACCAGGTGAGACCGGGCGTCGGCGTGGAACTCATCGGCGCTGAGCCGGCAACCATGACAACGTTTGGCAGGGTGGGCTCGTACCGTCACGGCCATGAGCACATGGCGAGAGTTCGTCGACGGCGCGCCCCGGATCGCCGCTGTCTTCACCCGGCGGCACTCCGCCACCGGCAACCTGTGTCTGCTGGCCACGCTGCGGTCCGACGGCTTCCCGCGGATCAGCCCGATCGAGCCGCGGATCTTCGAGGACCGGCTGGTGCTCGCAGGGATGCCGAACACCACCAAGTTCCGGGACCTGGGCCGCGACCCGCGCTTCTGCCTGCACACCGCCACCGTCGACACCCAGGTGACCGATGGCGACGCGAAGCTGTGGGGCGTGGTCGAGGACATCCCGGACCGGGCCCTGCACCAACGGTTCGCGACCGCGTTGTTCGAGGAGACGGGGTTCGACCTGCGGGGACGCGAGTTCGACCACTTCTACGCCGCCGACGTGCTCGGTGCCTCGTCGGTGGAGGTCGGCGGCGGCCACATGGACGTCACGGTGTGGAGGCCGGGCGAACCCGAGCGCGTCGTCCGCAAGGCCTGACCTGCCCGATCGGTGACGCCGACTGGCTGCGGCGCGCTGGGGCGGACAGAGTGGGGGTGGCGCACCCCTCGTCGTCGTCGAAGGAGAGGTCATGACCGCCACCGAGCAGCGCGCGACCACCGGCGTCGCGCACCCGCTGGACCCGCTGTCCGCCGAGGAGATCAGCGCCGCCGTCGCCGTCCTGCGCGACGCGGGGCGGCTCGGCCCGCAGTGCCGGTTCGTCTCGCTCGTCCTGCACGAGCCGCCCAAGGCCGACGTCCTCGCGTTCGACGCCGACGGCACCGCCGTGTCCCGCGAGGCCGCCGCTGTCGTGCTCGACCGGGCCGACGGGCGCACCTACGAGGCCATCCTGTCGCTCACGGACGCCGCGGTGACACGTTGGGAGCACGTTCCCGGGGTGCAGCCGCAGGTGCTGATGGAGGAGTTCTTCGCCTGCGAGGAGATCGTCAAGGCCGACCCGCAGGTGCAGGACGCGCTGCGGGCCCGCGGCATCACGGAGTTCGACGGCGTGATGGTGGACCCCTGGTCGGCCGGGCACTACGGCGACGAGGAGGAGGGCAGGCTGGTCCGCGCGCTGATCTGGGTCAAGATCGGCGGCCCGGACGACAACGGCTACGCGCACCCCGTCGAGAACCTCGTCGTCTACGTCGACACGCTCGCGAGCCGCGTGGTCAGGCTCGAGGACCACGGCGTCGTGCCGGTCCCCCAGGAACCCGGCAACTACACGCCCGACGCGCACGAGCAGCGCACCGATCTGAAGCCGATCTCCATCACCCAGCCCGAGGGCACGTCCTTCCAGGTCGACGGGTACGAGGTGCGCTGGCAGAAGTGGCGGTTCCGGGTGGGGTTCACCCCGCGGGAGGGCCTGGTGCTGCACACCGTGCGGTACCAGGACGGCGAGCGGGAACGGCCGGTGCTGCACCGGGCGTCGCTCTCGGAGATGGTGGTGCCCTACGGCGACCCCGCGCCCACCCATCGGCGCAAGAACGCCTTCGACGTGGGCGAGTACAACATCGGCACGCTCGCCAACCCGCTCGAGCTCGGCTGCGACTGCCTCGGGGAGATCCACTACTTCGACGGGGTGGTCGTCGACGGCGACGGCAACCCGCTGACGATCCCCAACGCGGTGTGCCTGCACGAGGAGGACTACGGGCTGCTGTGGAAGCACACCGACTTCCGCACCGAGAAGACCGAGGTCCGCCGCTCCCGGCGGCTGGTGATCTCCTTCGTCGCCACCGTGGGCAACTACGAGTACGGCTTCTTCTGGTACCTCTACCAGGACGGCACGGTCGAGTTCGAGGTGAAGCTCACCGGCATCATGTCCACCGGCGCCGTGCCGCCGGGCACCACGCCCACGCACGGGCAGCTCCTCAACGCCGACGGGCTCTACGCGCCCATCCACCAGCACGTGTTCAACATGCGGCTGGACTTCGACGTCGACGGCACCGCCAACTCCGTCTACGAGATCGACACCGAGACCGACCCGCCCGGCCCGGACAACCCGATCGGCAACGGCTTCCGCACCCGCGCCACGCTGCTGGGCACCGAGCGCGCGGCGCAGCGGCGGGTGAGCCTGGACCGGGCGCGGTTCTGGACGGTGGTCAGCTCGACCGCACGCAACGCCGTCGGCGAGCCCACCGGTTACGCGCTCAAGCCGCACGGCACCGTCGTGCCGTTCGTGCGGCCCGACGCGAGCGTGCTGCACCGCGCCGGGTTCATGGCCCACCACCTGTGGGTCACGCCCTACGCCGAGGACGAGCGGTACGCCGCGGGTGACTACCCCAACCAGCACTCCGGCGGCGACGGGCTGCCCCGCTGGACCACGGCGGACCGGCCGGTCCAGGACACCGACGTGGTGGTCTGGTACACGTTCGGCTCCCACCACGTCGCCCGGCTCGAGGACTGGCCGGTGATGCCCGTGCAGTACGTCGGGTTCACCCTGCAGCCGTCGGGTTTCTTCGACCGCAGCCCCGCGCTGGACGTGCCCCCGCCGGCGAACGGGCACTGCGGCTGACAGCGGTCGGCCGATACGTGGGCGAGCCGGGTCGGGAACCCCCGACCCGGCTCGACCGTCCCTGCCGTCCCTCAGTGCACGGTGTGGGTGCTCCGGCGGCCCGGCCAGATCTTCGACCCGGTCATCCCGCCGATCGCGGCCGCGGCGACCGCGAGGCCCAGCCCCAGTGCCGTCCAGCCGGCGGACTGGCGCGCGGTGGTGACGGCCTGCGCCACGTCGACGTCCTGCGGCGTGACCGCGGGGGCCTGCGCGGCAATGTTCGCCAGCGGACCGAGCAGCGCGCTGCCGCCGATCAGGGCGAGGCCGAGGATCCCGGCCACGGACAGCGCCCACGTCAGCACACCGTGCAGGGCACCGTCACCCGCGCTGCGCCACATGCTGGACGCGCCGGCCATCAGCCCGCCGACGAAGAAGGCGATCAGCCCGAGGACACCGCTGACGATCGCCGTCGCCGTGCCGCTCGCGCCCCCGTCGAACCCGAGGTCGAGCCAGCCCAACGCGAAGAACAGCAGTTGCAGCACGAGGAACGTCGTGATGGTGACGATCGCCCCCGCCCAGATCGGGCCCCACCGCACGCGGTCGCGCCCGGCGCCCGCCGGCGTCTCGCGCACCACATCCTCGCGGACGGCCGTCTCCTGCACGGGCGCCGTGCGCTGCTGCGGAATGCTGACGTCGCCGACCGGGGTGGCCGCACTCGTCGGCTCACGCGTGGTCATGTTTCCTCCCGTCGTTGCCGGTGCGTACCGGCAGCCGTCCGGCTACCGTCCGGTCGCCCCGGGCGTTCCCGGCCCTGCGCCCCCGGCAACCCGGACGCCACATCACGTTCGTGTGACGGGTCGGGCTCACCCGTCGAGTGTCGCGAACCGGCCCCGCCCCGGACGTCCCGCCGCCGGCGAGTGGGCACTGCTGCCGGCGCACCTCACAGCCGCGCGGCCTGGGCCAGCAGGTAGCGCTGCTCCGGGCCGCTCGTCGCCCTCCGGGCGGCCTCCGCGAACTCCGACCGCGCGGCCGCCCCGTCGCCCGCCATCTCCAGGAGGTGGGCGCGGACCGCGTGCAGGCGGTGGTGCCCGGACAGCCGCCGGTCGGCCGCCAGCTCGTCGAGCACGCCGAGCCCCGCGTGCGGCCCGTGCACCATCGCCACCGCGACGGCCCGGTTGAGCGTCACCACGGGGTTCGGGCCGAACTGCGCCAGCAGGTCGTACAGGGCGAGGATCTGGGGCCAGTCGGTGTCCTCGGGCCGCTGCGCCTCGGCGTGCACGGCGGCGATGGCCGCCTGGATCTGGTAGGGGCCGACGGGCGCGCCGGCGAGCGCCGCGGTGAGGATCGCGACGCCCTCGGCGATCGCCTCCCGGTCCCACCCGCCGCGATCCTGGTCGGCGAGCGGCACGAGGCTGCCGTCCCGGCGGGTGCGCGCGGCCCGCCGGGCGTCGGTGAGCAGCATCAGCGCGAGCAGCCCTGCCACCTCGCCGTCGCCGGGCAGCAGGCGCCGCACCTGACGGGTGAGCCGGATCGCCTCGCCCGTCAGCTCGGCGCGGTGCACCTGCGGGCCGGCCGTGGCGATGTACCCCTCGTTGAACACGAGGTACAGCACGTGCAGCACCGCGCCGAGCCGGTGCCGCCGCTCCTGTGGAGGGGGCAGGTGGAACTCCGCACCGGCCGCCTTGATCTGCTGTTTCGCCCGGCTGATCCGCTGGGCCATCGTCGCCTCGGGGACGAGGAACGCCCGGGCGATCTGCCCGGTCGTCAGCCCGCCCACGGCGCGCAGCGTCAACGCCACCTGCGACGGCGGCGACAGCGCCGGATGGCAGCACAGGTAGAGCAGCGTCAGCGTGTCGTCCGCGGCGGCCGGGGCGTCCACCGCCGGTGCCAGCTGCTCGTCCGCCGGCGCCCTCGTGGCGACCGTGGTCTCGCGCCTGCGCCGGGCGGCGTCACTGCGCAGCTGGTCGGTCAGCCTGCGCGCCGCGACCGTGATGAGCCACCCCCGCGGGCTCTCCGGCACACCGTGCTCGCCCCACTGGACGGCGGCCGCGAGCAGCGCCTCCTGCACCGCGTCCTCGCACGCGTCGAACCGGCCGTGATGGCGCACCAGCGCGCCGAGCACCTGCGGCGCGAGCTCCCGCAGGGTGGCCTCCACCTTCTCCCCGCTCACCACGGCGCCTCTCACATCTCCAGGCCCGCGATGTCCATGGCCGGCCGGATCTCCACCCGCTCCCACCGCGCGTCCGGGATCCGGGCGGCGATCTCCGTGGCCCGCTCCAGGCTCTCGCACTCGACCATGTAGTACCCGACCAGGTGCTCCTTCGCCTCGGCGAAGGGGCCGTCGGTGCTCAGGGTGGCGCCGTCGCGGACCCGGACGGTGCGGGTGGTCACCGGGTCGGCCAGTGCCGCGGAGACGATCAGCTCGCCGGACGCGATGAGGTCCGCGTCGACGGTGGCGTGCTCGACGACCGCGCCGTCCGCCAGCGCGGCCCGGTCCGCGGGCGGCAGCGCCTCCCAGTTCTCCGGGTTGCTCCAGATCAACAGCATGTACTTCACGGCTTCGCTCCCTCGTGACCGTGGCGCCCCCCGTGGGCACCGCTCCCGGAGACATCGCTGCCGGCATCCGCAACTCGACACCGCGCGGATGTCGAGGACCGGTCGGCGGCGCCGATGTCTCCACGATGCCGCTGAAGTTCAGGAGCCTGCCATGACCACGTGCCTTCGTCCCACGTCCGTCCGTCCCGCGAGCCCACTGGCGAAGCGCCTGCTGCCGTTGCACGTCGCGGCGTTCCTGCAGGGGATCGGCCTGTGGGTGCCGGTCGAGAAGCTGTTCATGACCGAGATCGGTTTCGACGCGGCGAGCATCGGCCTGATGGCCGCCGCCTACGCCGCGGTCGTCCCGATCCTCGAGGTGCCCTCGGGGATCCTTGCCGACCGGTGGAGCCGCCGCGGCGTCCTCGTGGTGGCCGCCGTGGCGCTCGCGGCCAGCGCGCTGCTCGGCGGGCTCAGCCACGACGTCCCCACCTACATCCTCAGCGCGCTGGTACTGGGGGTCTACTTCGCGATGTACTCCGGCACGATGGACTCCGTCGTCTACGACACGGTGCTGGAGGAGACCGGGAACAGCGCCGCCTACGAGCGGGAGATCGGACGCAACCGGCTCGTCAACAGCATCGCGCTGGTGGCGAGCGCGTTGGCCGGCGGTGCGCTCGCCGGGTTCGCCGGCACCCGGGTGACCTACCTGCTGACCGTGCCGCTCGTGGCCCTGTCGGTCGTCGCGCTGCTCCGGTTCCGCGAGCCGCGGCTGCACCGCGCCGCCGAGGCCGGATCGCTGCGTGCCCACATCGCGCTCACGGCCCGCGCGCTGGCCGGCAGGCGCCGGCTGCTGCCGACGATCACCCTGTCGGTGCTGACCGCGCTGCTCCTGCAGGTGCTCCTCGAGTTCGGGCCGCTGTGGCTCGTCGCGCTGGCCGCCCCCGCGGTGGTGTACGGCCCCTACTGGGCGGGGCTCGTGTCCTCCCTCGGGCTCGGCGGGGTGCTCGCCGGCAGGCTGGACCTCGACCGACCGCGCACGGCGGTGGTCGTCGCCGCGCTCCTGACGGCGGCGGGCTGCGTGCTCGCCATCGCTCGGAGCGTCGTCCTCGTGACCGCGGCCCAGATCCTGCTCGCGCTGCTGGTGGTCGCGGCCGGCATCCACGCCTCGCGGCTCCTGCACGACGCCGTGCCGTCCACCGTGCGGTCCGGGGTCGCCTCCGGTGTCAGCACGCTGTCCTGGATCGCCTTCCTGCCCATCGCCCTGGTCTTCGGGCTGGTCAGCCAGCACGACGGCGTCCACACGATGGGCTGGCCGATCACGGCGCTCGCCGCTGTGGCCGGCGGTCTGCTGGTCGGGGCCGCCCTGACGCGTCCGGCGCGCGGCGCGGACGAGGACTGAGGCGTGCTCACTCCCGGCGCCGCAGCGGCGGCATCGCGGCCGCGCCGAGCAGCGCACCGGCGATCAGCACGGTCACCCGCTCTCGTCCAGCGCGATGAGCGCCAGGCCGGTCTCGGGGTCGACCCGCTTGCGCAGGTGGACGGGCGACTCGGTGACGATCACCTCCAGCGTCGGCCACACCACCGCGCGCTGCAGGTGGCCGCCGACCGTGGAGCCGTCGCGCAGGCCCAGCACGGCGTGGGCGTGCACGGCGGGGGCGCCGTCCTTGGTCGCGATGTCCCCCAGCAGCGACAGGACCTCGGCCTGTTCGGTGACCGGGATGTCCTGGTACTGCATGACATCGGGGTCGAAGTAGCCCAGCGTCGCCTCCCGGCAGGCGCCGACGGCCGTCAGGCCCGCGCCGTTGATCTCGTGCTCGCGGGCGAACCGGGCCAGCTCCTCGGCGGCCTCGTCGCCCTTCGCCATCACGACGGCGAACGTGCGCAGGCCGTCGGTCTCGTGCAGCAGCGTGCTCCTCATCGTGCTCCTCTCCGGTGGCGGGTGCGCCGGACCAGCGCCGCGGCGGCCAGCAGGCCCCCGGTGGCGGCGGTTCCGGCGGTGATCGCGCGGGCGCTGCGGCCCGGTCGGTGCCCGTTGACGGCGGGATCGGGGGGATCCGCGGGCTCGTCGGCGGTCATCAGCAGCGCCTCCGCCAGGTGCACGGCGCGCCGGCCGGTGCCGCCCTGCTCGATCTGGGTGCGGCAGCTGAAGCCGTCGGCCAGCACGAGCGTGTCGGGGTCGGCGTCGCGCACGGCCGGGAGCAGGGCGCGCTCCGCGCACGCCATCGACACGTCGTAGTGCCCGGCCTCGAACCCGAAGTTGCCGGCGAGCCCGCAGCAGCCCGAGTCGAGCCGCTCCGCGTCGATGCCCGCCCGCTTCATCGCCTCCATGTCGGCGTCGAACTCCAGCACCGCGTGCTGGTGGCAGTGCGTCTGCACGATCGCCGCCCGCTCCAGCTGCTCGGGCTCCCACGGCTGCGGCGCGTGGTGGAGCAGCGCCTCGGCCAGGGTGACGATCTGCATCCGCAGCCGGTCGGCGTCCTCGTCGGCGGGCAGCAGCTCGACGGCGTCGGACCGGAACACCGCCGTGCAGGACGGCTCCAGACCCACCACGAGCGTGCCCGTCTCGATCCACGGGCGCAGGGCCGCGATCGTCGACCGCAACTTCTGCTTCGCGGTGTCGAGCTGGCCGGTGGAGATCCACGTGAGCCCGCAGCACAGCGGCTCGGTGGGTACCGCCACCGCGAACCCGGCGCGCTCGAGCACCTCGACCGCGGCGCGCGCGATCTGCGGGTCGAAGTGGTTGGTGAACGTGTCGGGCCACAGCACCACGGCGTTCGGGTCACCGGGCCGCACGGGTGGCCGGTCCTGGCGGCGCCACCAGTCCTGGAACGCCTCGTCGGCGAACCTCGGCGCGTCGCGCTCCGTGGCCACACCACCGAGCTTCTTGCCGATCGTCGACAGGACCGGGGCGTGCAGCAGGGCGTTCACCAGCCGCGGGGCGCGCTTCGCGATCCGCGCCAGCGTCGGCAGCCACCCCAGGCTGTAGTGCGCCATCGGCCGCAGCCGCCCCCGGTAGTGGTGGGCGAGGAACTCCGCCTTGTAGGTGGCCATGTCCACGCCCACCGGGCAGTCGGACTTGCAGCCCTTGCACGCCAGGCACAGGTCCAGTGCGTCGCGCACCGCCTCCGAGCGGAACCCGTCGCGCACGGGCGAGTCCTCGTGGCCCTGCAGCATCTCGAACAGCAGCCGGGCGCGCCCGCGCGTGGAGTGTTCCTCCTCCCGCGTCACCTGGTACGACGGGCACATCACGCCCCCGTCCGGCGCGGAGCGCCGGCACTGGCCCACGCCGACGCAGCGCATCACGGCCGTGGTGAAGCTGCCGTGGTCGTGGGGGTAGCCGAACCAGGTCCCGTGGGCCTTCGGCCGCCAGTCGGCGCCGAGCCGGAGGTTCTCGTCCACGCCGTAGGGCTCGACGACCTTGCCGGGGTTCATCCGGTTGCCCGGGTCGAACAGCGCCTTGAGCTCGCCGAACCCGCGCACCAGCTCGGGGCCGAACATCCGCTCCAGCAGCTCGCCGCGGGCCTGCCCGTCGCCGTGCTCCCCCGACAGCGACCCGCCGTAGGACACCACCAGGTCGGCCGCGCGCTCCAGGAACCGCCGGAACTGGGCGACGCCCGTGGCGGTCTTGAGCCGGAACGGGATGCGGGTGTGGACGCAGCCCTGCCCGAAGTGCCCGTACAGCGAGGGCCGCTCGAGGTCGAACTCCTCGAACAGGTCCCGCAGGTCGCGCAGGTAGTCGGCGAGCTTGGCCGGGGGTACCGCGGAGTCCTCCCAGCCCTCCCAGGTCTCCGGGGTGAGCACCGGCCGAGCGGTCACCCCGAGCCCGGCCTCGCGGGCCTCGAGCATCTTGTCCTCGCGCACCGGGTCGTCGGTGAGCACCACGTCCGGATCGTCGGTGCTCTTGCCCAGCGCCTCGAGCAACCGGGCGGCGTACCCGTCGGGCTCGTCCGGGCCGTCGCCGCCGTACTGGATCAGCAGCCATGCCTCGCCGTCGGGCAGCAACTCGAGCGAGTCGGTGTGCACGTGCTGGTTGCGCATGAGCTCGGCCATGCGGGCGTCCATCGCCTCCAGCTGCACCGGATCGACGTCGGTGCTCTCGAGGATCTTCGGCACCGCGGCCGCGGCCTCGATGACGTCGGGGAAGCCGAGCACGAGCATCGCCGTGTGCTCCAGCACCGGCACCAGGTCCAGTTCGGCGTGCAGCACCGTGACCAGCGTTCCCTCGCTGCCCACGAGCAGCTGCGCGACGTCGAAGCCGTGCTCGGGCAACAGCGAGTCGATGTTGTAGCCCGACACCCGGCGCGGGATGTCCGGGTACTTCTCGCGGACGAGGTCGCCGTAGCGGTCCCGCAGGTCGCGCAGCCCCCGGTAGAGGTGGGCCCGCTCGCCGGCGCCACGGGTGATCGCGTCGAGCTCCTCGTCGCCGGTCTTCCCCGCCCACCAGCGCAGCCCCGAGTACGTGAGCACCTCGAGGCGGCGCACGTTGTCCACCGTCTTGCCGTAGGCCTGCGCCGTTGATCCGCAGGAATTGTTGCCGATCATGCCGCCGAGGGCGCAGTGGTCGTGGGTGGCCGGCTTGGGCCCGAACTTCAGCTTGTGCGGCGCGACCTGCTTGTTGAGGTCGTCCAGCACGATCCCGGGTTCGACGATGCAGGTGCGGGCGTCCGGATCGACCGAGACGACGCGGTTGCAGTACTTCGTCCAGTCGATGACGACCGCCGTGTTGGTGCACTGGCCGCCGAGGCTGGTGCCCCCGCCGCGCGACAGCACCGGGGCGCCGTGTTCGCGGCACACGGCCACCACCTCGGCCCCCGCCTCCACGGTGCGGGGCACCACGACCGCGATCGGCACCTGCCGGTAGTTCGAGCCGTCCGTCGCATAGGCGCCGCGGGAGCCGGCGTCGAACCGCACCTCACCGTCCACGCGGGCCCGCAGGTCGGCCTCGAGGGCCTGCGTGTCGAGGCCCGGCAGCGGGCTCGGCGGGCGCAGTTCCAGATCGGTCATGGGGATCCCTCCTGGTAGCGCTGGGCGACGTCCCGGCGCAGCGTCAGCCCGTGCCCCGCAGCGGTCGGATCCGGGCGGAGCGCGCCATCTGCCGGATCGAGGACGCCGTCGAAGAACATCTGCTCGATGCGGACGTGGTCGTGGAACCACTCCAGGTGCCGCACGTTCGGCGTCGCCGCGGCGACGTGCGCGTGCACGTGCGGGGCACAGTGCGCGGAGACCTCCAGGTGATGGGACGCCGCGACGGCCGCGATCCGCAGCCACTCGCTGATCCCGCCGCAGCGCGTGGCGTCGGCCTGCAGGCAGTCGACCGCCCCCGCCTCGCACATCCGCCGGAAGTACGTCAGGTCCCCGCCGTACTCCCCGGCGGCCACGTCCGGGCGGACCGCGTCGCGGACGGCCCGCAGCCCGTCCAGGTCGTCGGACGAGACCGGTTCCTCGAACCAGCGGACGTCGCAGTCGGCCGCCGCCTCCATCACCCGGACCGCCTGCTTGCGGCCGTAACCGCCGTTCGCATCGACGAAGAGCTCCGCGTCCGGCCCGATGACGACGCGCGCCTGGGCCATCCGGGCCAGGTCGCGCCGCGGCCTGCTCCCCCACGACTCGCTGATCTTGATCTTCATCCGGGTGATCCCCGCCTCGGCCCAGCCCTGCAGCTGGTCGCGCAGCCGGCCGGCGTCGTAGGTGGTGAAGCCGCCGCTGCCGTACACCGGCACCTCGGCGTGCACCGCGCCGAGCAGCCGGTGCAGCGGCAGGCCGAGCAGCCGGGCCTTGAGGTCCCACAGCGCCACGTCGACCGCCGAGATCGCGTAGCCGACGACACCGGAGCGCCCGGCGTTGCGCACCGCGGTGAGCATCCCGTGGAACGCGGCCCCGACGTCGAGCGCGTCGCGGCCGAGCACCACGGGGGCGAGCTGGGCGCGCACGACGTCGGCGCAGGCCGCCGGGCCGTAGGTCCAGCCGGTGCCGACGGTGCCGCCGCTGCGCGCCTCGACCAGGACCATCGTGGTGGAGTCCCAGGTGAGCGTGCCGTCGCCCTCCGGCGCGTCGGTGGGCACCGTGTACACGGCGACGTCGAGGGCCTCGACCGGGTTGTCGGCCATCAGCTGCCCCGGTGCGGGAGGAACTCCTGGAGCTTGGTCTTCACTCCCTGCTTGATGAACCCCCACCGGTCCTCGTCGCCCTTCAGGACACTCTCCATCGTGCTCTTGGCCTGCTCGAACGTGGCGTGCGGCGGGATCGGCGGCACGTTGGGGTCGCACCGCACGTCGAGCACCGTCGGGCGGTCGGCGGCCAGCGCGCGGTCCCAGGCGGGCCCGATCTGGTCGGGCTTCTCCACCGAGATCGCCTGCAGCCCCAGGCTCGCGGCGAACGCGGCGTAGTCCACCTCGGGCAGGTCCTGCGACTCGGTGAACTTCGGCGCGCCCTCCATGGCCCGCATCTCCCACGTGACCTGGTTGAGGTCGTTGTTGTGCAGCACGGCCACCACCAGCCGGGGGTCGCTCCACTCCCGCCAGTACCGCTGGACAGTGATCAGCTCGGCCAGCCCGTTCATCTGCATCGCGCCGTCGCCCTCGAAGACGATCACCGGCCGGTCCGGGCAGCCCACCTTCGCCCCGATCCCGTAGGGCACGCCGGGGCCCATCGTGGCGAGCGTGCCCGAGAGCGAGCCCCGCACGTTGCCGCGGAAGCGCAGGTGGCGGGCGTACCAGTTGGCCGCCGACCCCGAGTCGGCCGCGACGATCGCATTGTCCGGCAGGCGATCCGACAGCTCGGCGAACAGCCGCATCGGGTTGATCGGGTCGGCCTCGACGCCGGCCCGCATCGCCATCGTCTCCCACCAGCGGGCGACGTCCTCCTCGATGCCCTCCCGCCACGAGCGTTCGGTCTTGCGCTCCAGCAGCGGGATCAGCGCACGCAGGGTAGCGGCGGCGTCGCCCACGAGGTTGACCTCGTAGGGGTAGCGCATGCCGATGAACGTGGGGTCGATGTCGATCTGCACCGCCCTGGCCTGCCCGAACTCCGGCATGAACTGCGTGTAGGGGAAGTTCGACCCGACGGTGAGCAGCGTGTCGCAGCCCATCATCATCTCGTAGCTGGGCCGGGTGCCCAGCAGCCCGATCGAGCCCGTCACCCACGTCGGCTCGTCGGACACCACGTCCTTGCCCAGCAGCGCCTTGGCGACGCCGGCGCCGAGCAGGTCGGCCACCTGCTCGATCTCGGCGCGCGCCCCGCGGGCGCCCTGCCCCACCAGCATCGCGACCTTGCCACCGGCGTTGAGGACGTCGGCGGCGCGGCGGACGGCGGCGGCGTCGGGTGCCAGCTCCGGCCAGTGCACCCCGACGCTGGAGGGCACCATCTTGAACGCGTGCGTCGGCGGGGAGTACTCCAGCTCCTGCACGTCGGCGGGGATGATGACGGCCGTCGGGGCGCGGCGGGCGGTGGCGACCCGGATGGCCCGATCGAGCACGTTCGGCAGCTGCTCGGGCACGTTGACCGACTGCACGTAGTCGCTCGCGACGTCCTTGAAGAGCGTCTGCAGGTCCACCTCCTGCTGGTAGGACCCACCCATCGCGCTGCGGTTGGTCTGGCCGACGATCGCGACCACCGGAACGTGGTCGAGCTTCGCGTCGTAGAGCCCGTTGAGCAGGTGGATCGCTCCGGGACCGGACGTGGCGGTGCAGACGCCGATGCGCCCGGTGAACTTCGCGTACCCGACGGCCTCGAACGCCGCCATCTCCTCGTGGCGGGCCTGCACGAACCGCGGCCGGTCGTCCGCGCGTCCCCACGCGGCCAGCAGGCCGTTGATGCCGTCGCCCGGATAACCGAAGACGGTGTCGACGTCCCATTCGCGCAGGCGGCTGAGCAGGTAGTCGCCGACGGTCGGTGCTGCCATGAAAGTCTCCTCGGACGTCATGCGACGGGCGGCGCGCCCACCCGCCACTTCTCGGCTACCCCGCAACCGTTGCGTGTATGCACGAGTTTGGCCACGGGTCCCTTCCGGGGTTACCCCGACCGCGCCGATCGATCCGCCTCCGTGTACGGCCCGCCCGGACGGGTAGCCACCGGCCGACGCGAGATCGGGAGGAAGCATGGGACGCGAGGGGGATCACCACGGGCAGGTCGTGGTCGTCACCGGGGCCAGCGGTGGCATCGGGCGCGCGACGGCCCGGATGTTCGGGGAGCGCGGTGCCGCCGTCGCCCTGATCGCCCGGGGCGAGGAAGGCCTGGACGGCGCCGCGCGGGACGTGCGGGACGCGGGCGGCCGGGCGCTTCCGCTGTCGGTGGACGTGGCCGACCACGCCCGGCTGGCGGAGGCGGCCGACCGGATCGAGTCCGAGCTCGGACCGATCGACGTCTGGGTCAACGTGGCGTTCACATCGGTGTTCGCCCCGTTCAGCAAGATCGGGACCGAGGAGTTCAAGCGGGTCACCGAGGTGACCTACCTCGGCTACGTCTACGCCACGAAGGTGGCACTGGACCGGATGCTCCCCCGCGACCGAGGCACGATCGTGCAGGTCGGTTCGGCGCTCGCCTACCGCGGGATCCCGCTGCAGAGCGCCTACTCCGGCGCCAAGCACGCGATCCAGGGGTTCCACGAGGCCCTGCGCTGCGAGCTGCTGCACGACAAGAGCAACGTGCACGTGACGATGGTGCAGATGCCGGCCGTCAACACCCCGCAGTTCGACTGGGTGCTGTCGCGGCTGCCCCGCCGCCCGCAGCCCGTCCCCCCGATCTACCAGCCTGAGGTGGCCGCCCGCGGCGTCGTCTACGCGGCCGACCACCCGAAGCGGCGGGAGTACTGGGTGGGCGGCTCCACCGTCGGCACCCTGCTCGGGGACAAGTTCGCACCGGGCCTGCTCGACCGCTACCTCGCCCGGACCGGGTACGGCTCCCAGCAGACGTCGCAGCAGGCGGACCCGGACGCCCCGGCGAACCTGCGCGACCCCGCCGACGGCGCGGGCGAGCAGGACTACGGCGCCCACGGCCGGTTCGACCCGCAGTCGTCGCCGCGGTCCTACCAGCTGTGGGCGTCGCATCACCACGGCCTGCTCGGGGCGGCCGCCGGCGGGCTCGCCCTGCTCGGCCTCGGCAAGCTCCTGCGCAACCGCTGACGGCGATGCCGCTCCGACTGGAGGACTACGGGCTCATCGGTGACACGCAGTCCGCCGCGCTGGTGGGCTACGACGGGTCCATCGACTGGTTGTGCCTGCCGCGGTTCGACTCCGAGGCCTGCTTCGCCGCGCTGCTGGGCGACGAGCGCAACGGGCGCTGGCTGCTCGCCCCCGCGGGCGGCCACCGCGCGACCGGGCGCCGCTACCGCCCCGACACCCTCGTGCTCGAGACCGACTTCACCACCGCGGACGGGACCGTCCGGGTCACCGACTGCATGCCCGTGCGCAAGGGCCTGCCGGACGTCTTCCGCCGTGTGGAGGGCCTGTCCGGGCGGGTGCGGATGCGCAGCGAGATGGTGCTGCGAACCGGGTACGGCCGTGTGGTGCCCTGGGTGCGGCAGACGGGGCGGCACCTGCTCGCCGCGGCCGGCCCCGACGGCTTCACCCTCGACAGCGACGTGGAGCACGAGCTCGAACGCGACGACATCGTCGCCGAGTTCGAGGTCCAGGCGGGTCAGCACGTCGACTTCCGGCTGGCCTGGACCGGCTGGGGCGAGGAGCCGCCCGCTCCGCTGGACGTGAGCAAGGAGATCGAGCAGACCGCGAAGTGGTGGCAGGACTGGACGGGCGCGTGCCGCTACGAGGGCGAGCACCGCGAGGCCGTGGTCCGCTCCCTGATCACGCTCAAGGCGATGTCGTACGGGCCGAGCGGCGGGATCGTCGCCGCGCCGACGACGTCGCTGCCCGAGCAGCTCGGCGGCGTCCGCAACTGGGACTACCGGTTCTGCTGGATCCGCGACGCGACGTTCACCCTGCTCGCGCTGCTCGACGCCGGGTACGAGGACGAGGCGGTGGCGTGGCGGGAGTGGCTGCTGCGCGCGGTGGCGGGCCGGCCGGAGCAGATGCAGCTCATGTACGGCGTCGAGGGCGAGCGCAGGCTCACCGAGTTCGAGCTGGACTGGCTGCCCGGCTACGCAGGCTCGCGACCGGTGCGGGCGGGCAACGCGGCGTCCGGCCAGTTCCAGCTCGACGTGTACAGCGAGCTGATGGACGCCCTGCACCAGGCCCGCAGCCACGGCATCCCACCCGACGAGCAGGCGTGGGCCGTGCAGCGGGTGCTCATGGACTTCCTGGAGTCGCACTGGCGCGACCCCGACGAGGGCATCTGGGAGATCCGCGGCGAGCGCCGCCACTTCACGCACTCCAAGGTGATGGCGTGGGCGGCGGTCGACCGTGCGGTGCGCGGCGTGGAGGACTTCGGGCTGGACGGGCCGTTGCCGGACTGGAAACGCCTGCGCAGCACCATCCACGACGAGGTGTGCGAGCAGGCCTACGACCGCAAGCGCAACACGTTCACGCAGTACTACGGCTCCTCGACGCTCGACGCGGCGTTGCTGCTGATGTCGTCGGTCGGCTTCCTGCCCGCCACCGACAAGCGGATGCGGGGCACGGTCGCGGCGATCGAGAAGGAGCTCTGCCGGGACGGGTTCGTGCAGCGGTACACGATGACGAAGGCGACCGAGAAGCTCGACGGCCTGCCCCCGGGCGAGGGCGCCTTCCTCCCGTGCACGTTCTGGCTGGCCGACCACTACCTGCTCGCCGGGCGCGGCGACGGCGGCCGGGCCGTGTTCGACCGGCTGCTGGGCCTGCGCAACGACCTGGGCCTGCTCTCGGAGGAGTACGACGTCGCCGCGAGCCGGCTGGTCGGCAACTTCCCGCAGGCCCTGACCCACCTCTCGCTGGTCAACACCGCCCTCGACATCGCCTCCGCGCAGGGCCCGAGCCACCGGCGGTCCGGGACGGGGCGCAAGAAGTGACCGCCACCGACAGCCGCTCGGCCTTCCGCCACCGGGTCCCGGTGGCGGTGCTGGCGCTGGTGGGCGCCGGGATCGCGACGTACCTGACGCTGTTCCAGCTCGGGGTGCTCGACACCGTGTTCGAACCCTTCTTCGGCGACGGCAGCCGACGCGTGCTCACCTCGCCGGTGTCGCGGGCGCTGCCGGTGCCCGACGCCGCACTCGGCGCCGTCGCGTACCTGGCGGAGCTGGTGCTCGAGCTGTCGGGCGGGCGGGACCGGTGGCGGCGACGGCCGTGGCTGGTGCTCCTGCTGGGCCTCGTCGCGGCCGGGTTCGCCCTCGACGGCGTGGCGCTGCTGATCCTGCAGCCGACCCTGACCGGCACGTTCTGCACGCTGTGCGTGTGCTCGGCGCTGATCTCGTTCGCCGTGGCGTTCCTCGTGCGGCGCGAGGTGCTCGCCGCGCTGCACGTGGTGCGGGAGCGGCGCCGGGCCGGCCTGCCGCTGGCGCGGGCCCTCACGTCCGGCTGACGATCGGCCGCATCCTCGCGGTCGTCTCGACGTCGGTGATCGCCGTGAGGTTACCGGGATCGCGGTCGCGAATGCGAAAACGGCACGCTCGCGATGATCACCGCAGCGGGGATCACCGTGAGATTGCCGGGATCGCGGTCCGTGGTACGGAAACCGCCCTCTCGCGCTGATCGAGGTCGGCTGATCACCGTGAGGTTCGCGTCATCGCGGTCGCGAGTGCGGAAACCGCCCTCTCGCGGTGATCACGACATCGGTGATCGCCGCGAGATCGCCGGGATCGCGGTCGCAGATGCGGAAATCGCGCACTCGCGGTCGTCACGACATCGGTGATTCCCGTGAGATTGCCGCGAGCGCGGTCGCAAGTACGGAAACCGTACGCTCGCGGTGATCGAGGTCGGTGATCACCCTGAGGTTCGCGTAATCGCGGCCGCGAGTGCGAAAACCGCCCTCTCGCGGTGATCCCGGGTGATCGCCGTGAGGTTGCCGGGATCGCGGTCGCAAATGCGGAAACCGGGCACTCGCGGTCGTCACGACATCGGTGATCCCCGTGAGATTGCCGCGAGCGCGATCGCGAGTGCGGAAACCGCACGGTCGCGGTGATCTCTGACGCTGAGCCGGTCCCGCAGGTCGGGTGTGTCCCGCGGAACCGCCTACCGCAGGACCTCCCCGTACCGGGCCCGCGGGCGGACCGGCCCGAAACGGTTCAGCGCGTCATAGGCAGTCGCGCGGGATGACCCGGTGCCAGTTCCGGGAGAAGATCCGCTCCTCGCCGTCGTAGCCGTCGAGGCGGGCGTGCAGGTGGAACTCGGTGTCGGTGCACGTCAGCTCCGTGTGGGTGACCGCGCGCGCCCGCCAGCCGTCGCGGGCGAACTCCATCGTCCACTCGGTGTCGCCCCGGGCGGAGGAGAAGTCGTCGGCGACCCAGCTGTAGCGCTCGTACGCGCGGCGGGCGACCTCCAGGTCGATCGCGTCGTAGCGCACCGCGCCGGCGTCCTTGACGATCTCCAGCGCCGAGTTGTAACCGACCATGTCGCGCGAGACCGTCCACCGGTGATCCCCGGGGCGCAGGCGCGTCATGTCGATCGGCGATGCCCCCTCCGGCGGCTCGAACGGGCGCAGCGGGAGCTCGTCGGACTCCGAAGTGGGCCGCACCGGGAGCGTCAGCGAGCTCGTCCCCGTCCGGATCCGCAGCCGCGCCGGTCGCGGCGGGGCCCAGGCCAGCGGCCAGTACGAGCTGGACAACGACAGCCGGATCCGGTGCCCCGGGGGGAACGCCTGCGCCACGCCGTTGAGCCGCACCCGCACGCGGTAGCTGCGGCCGGGTTCGAGCGGCGCCGGGGCGTCGCTGCCGTCGCGGTGGGTGAGGTTGAGCAGGCCGTAGGTGATGCGCGTGGCCCGGCCGTCCGGCGCGACGTCCGAGAGCCGCGCGGCCACCATCGCAACCGGCTGGTCGGCCGCGACGTCGAGGTCGACGACGGGCGCGCCGAGGATCTCGCAGCGCTCGGTGAGCTCGTCGGTGTCGAACACCAGCGACCCGCCGTCCTCCTCGCGCTGGTCGTAGGGCAGGTCCGGCGGCGCGTTGTAGGAGGCCCACTTGCCCGCGAACTGCCCCACCGACAGTGGCGACTGCACGTGCAGGTCCCGCTCGACCGGCTCGTCGGCGGCCTCGGCGATCCGGTGCGGGGCCAGCGGGCGCTGCACCGGCGTGACGTGCGGCGACGGCCAGCTCGGCTCGCCGACCCAGCGCCCGGGCCGCTCCTCGTACGACGTGGACGGCGGCACGCTGTCCTGCATCCAGGTGCGCAGCATCGGCCCGTCCATGACGTCGTTCGGGACCTTCTTCAGCCAGTGGTCGAACCAGCGGACGACCTCCTGCAGGTACCCGATCGCGGGGCCCGGTTCGCCCAGGTGCGGATAGCGGTGCGACCACGGGCCGATCAGGCCCTTGCGCGGCACGTCGAGGTGCTCCAGCACCCGGAACACCGCGTTGGAGTACCCGTCGGCCCACCCGCTGGAGGCGAACACCGGCACCTGGACGGCGCCGTAGTCCTCGCACACCGACGCCCGGCGCCAGTAGTCGTCGCGGCGCTGGTGCGACAGCCACTCGTCGATCCAGGGGCCGACCCCGGCCAGGCGCTCCTGCCACATCTCCCGCCACCGGTCTCCCACGGTCGCCGGATCGGGCGGGCAGGTCGAGTGGGCGAACATGGTGCCGGCCTCGGCGAGGTTGTCCGAGAGCAGGCAGCCGCCCATGTAGTGCATGTCGTCGGCGTAGCGGTCGTCGGTGAACGACGCGATGACGATCGCACCGAGGCTCGGCGGCCGGCGCGCGGCCACCTGCAGGGCGTTGAACCCGCCCCACGAGATGCCCATCATCCCGGTCGTGCCGGTGCACCACAGCTGGTCGGCGAGCCACGCGAGCACGTCCTCGATGTCGCGGTGCTCGGTCTCGGTGTACTCGTCGGTGAGCACCCCCTCCGAGTCGCCGCTGCCGCGCAGGTCCAGGCGCACGCAGGCGTAGCCGTGCCCGGCGAGGTAGGGGTGGTGGATCGAGTCCCGGTGCGAGGTCAGGTCGCGCCTGCGGTACGGGATCGACTCGAGCAGGCCGGGCACCGGGGTCTCGTCCGACGACGCCGGTCGCCAGACGCGCGCGGCCAGCAGCGTGCCGTCGCGCGCCGGGATCTCGACGTGCTCGTCCTCGACGATCTCGTGCGGCAGGTCGGTGACCGCGCGCATCAGCGGTTGCCCTCCTCGGTGTCCTCGATGTCCCCGACGTCCTCGATGTCCTCGATGTCGTACTGCAGCGCGGCGATCGCGCGCTCGTACCTGTCCTCCAGCTCGGCCACGTCGCGCGCGCCCACGACGACGTCGGTGAGCTCGAAGCTGTAGCTGTCCTGGGCGTCCATCTCCGACAGCCGCTGCCCCTGCTCGGGCACGGGGTGCAGGGCGACGCCGGGGATGTCGCGCTGGATCCGCTCGATCTCCTCCGAGGTGGGCACGCGCCGCACGATGCCGTCGGAGAAGCGACGGTGGTACCACTTGGCCGCGATGCCGTAGCGCCCCTGGCGGTGCGGCAGCTGCGGGTCGCGGCCGAGCGCGAGGTTGAGCATGGCCTGGTGGTTGGGCGCCCCGTCGACGTCGGCGAACAGCATCGCGTGCGACTGCGAGTGCCGCGGGTTGATCTCCAGCAGGTTGATGTCGCCGGTGGCGGGGTCGTGGAAGAACTCGATGCTGAACGTCGCGTTGTCCAGCCCGATCTGCGCGATGACGCGCTCGGACAGCTCCCGCAGCCGCTGCGTCACCTCGGCGGGCAGCTGGGAGGGGTACTGGTGGCGCAGGAAGACCGAGCTGCCCGGATAGGTGAGCGAGTCCAGCACCCCGTACACCTCGATCCGTCCGTTGTGGACGTACCCCTCGGTGGCGACCTGGTTCCCGGTGAGCGCCTCCTCCGCGAGGCACGACGTGCCGCTCACGTCGGCGATCTCCGGCGGCAGGTCGAGCTGGTCGAGCACCCACTGGAACGGGCCGCCCACGCGCCCGATCCCCTCGCGGATCTCGGCGGCGGCCGAGGCGAACTGGTCGTCGTCCTCCAGCTGGAACGCGAGCTCGGAGGAGAAGCCCTTCACCGGCTTGAGCCACATCGGGTACCGCAGGTCCGCGGGCGGCTTCGGGTCGCCCTCGAGGTCCACCACCGCGAACCGCGGCAGCGCGTCGATCGCCTTGCGTTGTTCGAGCCTGCTCCAGTACTTGTGCTCGCACTTCACGATCGCCTCGAGGTCGGCACCGGGCAGCCCGAAGCGGCGGCACAGGATCGGCACCATCGAGCTCACCGGGAAGTCCCAGAACCCGACGATCGCGTCGATGCGGCCCTCGTCGGCGGCGAAGGCCTCCAGCTGCGCCTGCGCCTTGTCGAGCAGCTCCACGATCGGGATCTCGCCGTGCTGCAGCTCCGCGATGGACAACAGCGGGTGGAACCGGTACTCGTCGGCTCGCGGCACCTCCCGCAGCGCTTCCAGATTCGCGTCGTCGAGTCCCAGCACGAACACGTTCGTCGGTTCCACACTGCTCCCGTCCCTCGGTCGGCGACGCGCATCGGCGCGCCCTGGCCGTTGGTCGGCTACCCGGCGGTGCGCGCCGTTAATGACCCGACGGACACAACACATGTCACGCGGAGGACCGGGCGGGCGGCAGGGCTGCTACTTCGCTGCTACTTCACCCCGGACGGGTCGAGCGGGCGCGGCCGGTCCGGGTCGCGGGCCGACCCGCCACCGCCCCCTCCCCCGCCGTCGTCCCCGCCGTCGTTGCCCCTGGTCTCCACCCACACGGTCACCGGGTCGCCCGCCGGGATCTCGATGCCCGCCAGTGGCTGCTGGCCGGTGACGACCCCGTCCAGGGGCAGGGTGATGTCGGGGTCCGGACCCACGACGGCGACGCGGGCCGACATCGCCAGTTCGTGGGCCTGCGCCACGTCCAGTCCGACCAGCGCGGGTACCAGCGCCTTCGCCGCCTCCGTCATGCCCTCCGACGATAGGGGGTCGGGCCGGTGCCCGCGGTTCGACCGACCCCCGGGCGGGGTAACCGGCAGTCTGGCCGGCGGAGAGGGGAGACACGGTGCAGGAGATGCGCGTCGTCGCGATCGGGATGGATCCTCAGGTCTCGCAGCCGGTCCTGCTGCTGCAGGAGATCGCGGGCAGGCACCGGGTCCTCCCGGTCTGGGTGGGCGTGCCGGAGGCGACCGCCATCGAGCTCGAGCGCCAGCGCGTGATCACGCCCCGGCCCACCACCCACCGCCTCATCGGCGAGGTCATCACGTCCTGCGGCCGGCAGCTGGAACGCGTGCGCGTGACGATGATGCGCGACAACGTCTTCCACGGCGAGCTCGTGCTCGACGGCGGCACCCGGATCTCCGCGCGCGTCAGCGACGCCGTCGCGCTCGCCCTGCACCTCGACGTCCCCATCCAGGCCGAGGACGACGTGCTCGACCAGGTCGCCGTGGCCGACGCCGAGGTCGTCACCCTCGATCCCGGCGGCGAGGCCGAGCCGCTCGACCTCGACCCCGCCGACCGACCGCCCGCCGAGGGCGGGGCCATCGACGTCGGCGAGATCGCGGAGTTCCGCCGCTTCCTCGACGATGCCTCGCCGGAGGACTTCGACAAGGGCTGACGCGCGACGCCTACCGGGCCAGCCACCCCCCGTCCACGGGCAGGACGGCGCCGTGGACGTAGTCGGCGGCCCGCGAGCACAGGAACAGCACGGCGCCCGCGATGTCGGTGGCCTCGGCCCAGCGGCCGGCGGGGATGCGGTCGAGGATGGCGCGGCTGCGGTCGGCGTCCTGGCGCAGGTCGTGGGTGTTGGCGGTGGCGACGTAGCCGGGGGCGACGGCGTTGACGTTGACCCCCATGCCCGCCCACTCGTTGGCCAGTGCCTTGGTGAGCCCGGCGACGGCGGACTTCGAGGAGGTGTAGCCGGGGACGTTCACCCCGCCCTGGAAGCTGAGCATCGAGGCGGTGTTGACGATCCGGCCGCGCCCGCGGGCGATCATCGCGCGGCCGACCTCGCGGGACAGGACGAACGTGGCGCGCAGGTTGACGTCGACGACGTGATCGAAGTCCTCGTCGGAGTGCTCCGCCGCCGGTGCGCGGCGGATCGTGCCGCCGTTGTTCACCAGGATGTCGACGTCGCGGGCGGCGAGGTCCGCGGCCAGGGCGGCGACCTGTTCGCGCACCGCGAAATCGGCCCGCAGTGGGATGAACTTGCGGCCCCGGCCCTCGACGGCGGTGCGGACGGCGCTCTCCCCGTCGGGCAGGTCCGAGCTCACGCCGATGATGTCGGCGCCCGCCGCGGCCAGGCATTCCGCGATCGCGAGGCCGATGCCCCGGCGCGCCCCCGTCACCACGGCCAGCTGGCCCTCCAGGCCGAAGAGCCTCTCCGCGTAGGTGGCGGGGGTGGTCGCGTTCGTCATGTCGGCGGTGTTCTCCTACTCGGGTGGTGGT
>NZ_JAHKRK010000106.1 GCF_019396355.1 Pseudonocardia nigra | reverse complement strand
CATCCCGACGATCTGCCGACCCTCGTACGATTCGCTCACAGGGGCCTCCTCAAATCGATGGTGTGAGCACCCCGAGCATGAGCCGGGAGTCACGAGGAGCGGAGGCCCCGCTCCTTCATCACATCAGTCCTTCGCCATGAACACCTTCCGCGCCGTGGCCTGCTCCGGCATCGAGACGTACGCCTGCCCGACCGCGAGCTTCTCCAGCTCCACCGACATGTCCTGCCCGTCGCGCCCCCGCAGGAATCCGGCCACCGTCCGGCTCTGCGGGTAGTTGCAGCGGAAGGCGACCTTCGTGCCGGCGTTGCTCAGCACGTCCTTGTGGAAGTCGTCCACCCCCTGGCTCGCGACGACGACCGCCACGCCGTACTTGCGCCCCTCCTTCATGATCTTCGGGAGGGTCACGTCGCGGGCCAGCCGGTGGGCCTCGTCGAGGACCACCGCGAGGCGCAGCTGACCGGTCTGGCCCCAGCGGAACATCTCCCGGTAGACCTTGCGCAGCACGAACGCGCCCGCGGCGAGCTGCACCTGCTCCATCAGCCCGTGCACGTCGAGCACGAGGCCCTGGCGCAGCAGGTCGGCGAAGCCGCGGCCGGGCTCCGGCTCGACGAAGAGGCCGAAGTCGCTCAGCGGGCGCAGGCGGGCAGCCACGTTGCGACCCCGGCCGGTGCCTTCCGCCGCGCTGACGGCCGCGGCCAGCTCGTCCATCGTCGGGAGCCCGTGGGGAGCCGTGAGGCCGTTGAACCCGTGCTGCTCGTAGATCGCACGCACGCCCTCGTAGACCACGTTGCGCTGGATCTCCCCCAGCCCGCAGACGTAGCCGATCACCTCCGACAGCTCCCACGCCGCCTCCCGGTAGCGGCGCGGCTGGTCGAGCTCGAACGGCGAGATCGGCAGGCCCTGCGAGGCGTCGAGCACCGCGGCGCCGCCGGCGGGGGCGGCTGCCATGTCGCCATGGAAGTCGAGCACCAGCGCCGGGAGGCCCTGCTCGGCGAACGAGTTGAGGATCCGCCGGGTCGTCACCGACTTACCCTGCCCCGGGATGCCTAGCACGAACAGGTGCGGGCTGCCGGCGGTGCTGATCCGCCAGCGCGCCTCGGCGGCGTGAACGTCCTGTCCGAGGACCACCTCGACGGTCTGTGGCAAGGAGGCAGGCTCGGACGAGCCATCTGCGGGCTCGGCCGAGGACACGGCGGCCTCCGAGCCGGTCGGGCTTCCGTCGGCGGTTGCCGCAGCAACGGGCGGAGGCGGTGGCGGTAGCGCGACGGTCGGGTCCGCCGGCGGAGCAGGACGCGGCCGGGGCGTGGGGCTCGGCCGCGGGCCGGGGCTCGGGGGTGCCGGAACGCTCGGGGCGGCAGAACGCGGCGCCGTCAACTGCGGCGCCGGGGCCGGACGAGGAACGGGCGGCGCCGGCTCGGAGATCGCCCGGCCGTTCGACGGACCATGGTCGACGACCGCGGGCACCTCAACAACCGGTGGCGACGCCGGCTCCCGCCGGCTCGGCGTGAACCCGGCCGCACCCAGGTCCGCGGCGGTGAGCACGTCGATCCGCACCCCGCGGTGCTCGTTCGGCAGCCCGGCCCGGTCGCCCAGGCACACGACGTACCCGCGGCGGCCGATCTCCGGCACCAGCGCGCCGTCCTCGATGCGCTCGACGAGCCGCTCCACCTCGCCGCGCCGGCGATCGTCGAGCAGGTCCATGGCGAGGGCCCGGTCGGCGTGGTGGCGCAGGATCCCGCCGAGCCGCGCGCGCTGGAGCTCGGCGTCGATCCGTGGCGGGTCGGCGCGGAAGAACGTGTCGTGCAGCATCGCGACGGTCGCGTCGAGCTGGTCGACGATGTCGTCCACGAGCGCCGTCGGCAGTGCCGCGGCCCGCCGCGTCTTGACCTCGACACACTCCATCCGCAGCGTCCGAGACGTGGTCCGGACCAACAGGACGTCGCAGCGCCGTACCCCCGCGTCACCACCTCGGGTGTCGCCGAAGACCTCCTGGTGCGCGTCCACCGGCACGACGATCGTGCCGTCGAGCTCGCCGCGCCGGCGCAGGTGCGCCATCAGCACGGCGAGGCCGACGGCCTCGGTGGCCAGGCTGGACCGCGCGACGAGCCGCAGCGCCAGCCGGCCGGAGACCACCTGCAGGTGGTCGAGGACGGACCGGACGGAGCGCTCCTCCGCCATCAGGTCCAGCCCGCCCATCGCGTCGGCGACCAGCCGCTCCACCTCGCCCCGGTGCGCCGTGGTGACGGTCAGCCGCGGTCCGAGTCCGTCCAGGAAGTCCGGGGCGTAGTCGAGGATGTACGGCGTCGAGTCCCGGTCCACGCCCGCCGTGTAGAGGTCCAGGCCGAGGTTGCGGTCGAGCGTGAGCACCCAGTCGGCCCGGTCGTGCGCTGCGCGCAGCGACGCCAGCTCACGCTCGTTCAGGCTGGCGGTCAGCACCGGCGGCCCATCACCCCGGTCGAGGGCGGCGCCGAGTGCGGCCTGGTACGCACGGTGGGCCTCGACGGCGTCGGCGCGCCCTCGCGGTTGCGCGCCCGCAGCGCCGGCGCGGTGCGCCACACCGGCTCGCCGTTCGCCCGCCGCGTCTGGGCCGTTGTCAGCAGGTTGCGGAACGAGGCGGACGCCTCCACCCCGGCGCCATCACCCGGCCGGAGCTCGGTGACGGCCAGGTCGGCGACGACGCCCAGGTGCGCGGCTCCCACGTCCGTCGCGAGCCGCTCGTGGTCGCGGACGCTGACTCCGAGCGGCGGGGTGAGGTGCGACCGCACGCCCTCGACCTCCTGCGACGCCACTGCGCGCTGCAGGTCGGTCAGGGCGGGCACGGGGTCCGTGAAGGACGGGCGGCGGCTGTACGCGGTGAGCTCCAGCCGGGCGGGAGCGGCGGCCGGCTCGTCGTCACCGCCGGAGGCGGACAGCACCGACGACTCGGCCAGCGCCCGCGCCAGCAACTCACCGGAGCCGGCGTTGTAGGCCAGCAGCCGCAGCGCGTCCTGTCCGGGGTTGACCGCCCGGTAGGCCGCCACGCGCTCGGCGACGACCGACGGCGGCAGGTCCGCCGGAACGTCGCGGCGGTCCAGGCCGAGCACCTCGAACACCGCCTGCACCGCGGCCCCCGGCTCGGCCTCCTCGGTGTGCAGGTACACCCCGGTGCCGAGGGTGGCCTCCCGGACGTAGACGAACGGGAGCCCGTCGACGCCGCGCACGGCGAACGGCAGGTTGGCCGGCGCGACCCGCCGGACGAGCCGCGCGTCGACCGACTGCCGCCGCCGCGCCGCGGACCGGCCGACGTCGGCGAGCTCCCGGGCCCACCGGGTGAGGGTGGCGTCGAACTCGGCGGCCCAGGCCAGCCGCATCGGGTGCAGGGGCAGCACGAGTGTCGCCGCGATGGGCGGGTGACCGACGGTGTCCACCGACAGCCGCACGGTGTCGAGGGCGAGCAGCCCGCTGCGGATGTCGGGATCGGTCGTGGCGTCCAGCGCCCGCCGGTAGGACTGGCAGTACGCCGCCACCTCTTGGCGCAGTTCGTCGTCCCACG
The DNA here is from genome assembly GCF_019396355.1 of Pseudonocardia nigra. Lineage (GTDB taxonomy): Bacteria > Actinomycetota > Actinomycetes > Mycobacteriales > Pseudonocardiaceae > Pseudonocardia > Pseudonocardia nigra. The sequence continues at coordinate 21,055 of NZ_JAHKRK010000106.1, read as the reverse complement.
CCAGCGTCTCGACGACGTCGCGCGGACGCCGAGCGGCCAGCCGGTCGAATAGGTGCCGCCGGCGTTCGGCGAACGTGGGCGGTAGGATGCCGTTCACCGGGGTGAAGTCCTCGGAGTCGAGCACCTCGCCGAGCCGGCCGTCGGCCTCCCACGCCATGACGCGGCCGCGCTCGGCGAGCGAGCGCCGCTGCAGGTCGGTCACCGCCGGGCTGAGCGCGAGCTGCACCGTGCGCCGCCCGCCGAGGCGCAGCGAGAACGCTCCACCGGCCCAGTGCGGGGCGTCCTCCCGGTGGTCGTCCTGCCCCTCGAGCCCGGCCTCGAGCCGGGCCTGCGCGAGCGATCGGCTGGATGCGCGGCGGTGGGAGGGATCGATCGGATCGGACTCCCAGCGCACCGCGAACTGCTGGCTCTCGTCGACCGCCTGGTCGCCCCCGAGCAGCAGGACGGGCTGCCCGTCGGTGCCGAGCGCGGTGAGCCGCACGACCAGCAGCGCGCCGTCGGTGAGGTCCTCTTCCGCGAGGTCCAGGCGCACGGTGCCGCGCCGCTTGTCGCCCTTGACGGTCTGCTTCGCCAGCGGCTCGGTGTCGGGTTCGCGCAGGTCCTCCGGGGGCAGCGCCTCCAGCAGCCACCGGTCGACGGCGTCGGTCTTCGCCGGGTCGGTGCGCCAGGTCAACGCCACGGTGCCCGGGGAGCCCTCCCCCGTCTCGACGTAGGGCAGCTCACCGGCGCCCTCCTGGTGCAGCCGGGTGCCGGGCCGCAGCGTGCCGTCGTCCTTGAGGAACGGGTCGAGCCGGACGCTGCCGAGGTCGACGGTGCGCGGTTCCACGAGCGGCCAATGCTCGAAGCTCAGTTCCCCCAGCGGTTCCGGGAGCGGCGCCGCGAGCGGTGCCGCCCACGCCGCGGCATCGGAGAGATCGACGTCCGGTCGCGACAGGTAACGCGTGATCCGGTCCCGGACCTTGCCCTCCTGCAGCTCCGCAGCGGTGAGCCGGTCGCCGACCGAGGCGACGGCGCGCGACGGGCGGGAGATCGCGCGCACGCAGGCGACGTTGTGGGGCAGGCGCCCGACGAGGTCGGCCCCGCCCAGGTCGGGGATGAGACCGACGGTCCAGAGCGCACGACCCGCGGTCTCCCACGTCGGCGACGATACGACGGCCGCGAGGTAGCGGGCCCACGCCTCGACCGGGCGGCTGCGGCCCAGCTCGCGCGCCACCCGCCGGACGCCGTCGACCACCTCGGTGCCGCTGAGCTGCCCGAGCAGCTCCTCCCCCGCCTCGGTGAGCAATGTGCTGACGTCGACGCGGGCGAAGCTGTTGTCCAGGGAGCTGGCCGCCGACCCGCTGCCGACGGGCACCATCAGCACCAACCGTCGCTGCTTGCGGTTGCGCAGCTCGATGGCCCGCTCCGCCGGGATCGTCGGTCCGCCGTCGGCCTGCTCGACGTGGTCGGCCAGCACGTGCACGTCGGTCGACCCGGCGGGCAGCAGGTTGCGCAGCGCGGCCACCAGCCGGCCCGCGTCACCGCGGCGGACGCTGTCCACCCGCAGGCAGTGGCCCGTGCCGTGGTCGGCCAGCCGCCGCGCGAGCAGCTCGGCGACGACCGCGACGACCTGCTCGGGCAGCTGCGGCTGGGACATCGGCTCCGCCGGGAGCGTTGACGCGGTCATCACGAGTCTCCGAGGGGGTGGCGGACGACCTGCACGGAGAAGTCGTCGGAGAGGCTGTCGAAGCAGCCGAGCAGCTGCAGCCGCCGCGTGAACGCGTCGAGGTTCGCGCCGGCCGCGGCCCTGGCCTCGGCGCCGTCGAGGAACGCGGGCGGGCGGTCGATGAGGATGCCGAAGCGGTGCCGCAGCGCGTCGAGCACCTCGCGCAGCGGCATCGTCGCCCGGGTCGTGATGCCGTCGGGCTCGACGAACACGGCGAGCAGCAGCGCGGTGAGCAGCTCGTCGGTAGGGGCGTAGCGCCACGAGCGCCTGCTGCGCACGGATCCGCGCAGTATGCCGTAGGCCTTCTCCAGGCCGCTCACGGAGGAGAACCACTTGACCGCGTTGCCGACCGCTCGTGTCTGGTTGACGTACTCGAGGATGTCGAGCAGCTTGTCGACCTCGCTGCCGTCGCCGGCCTGCACCCGCTGCAGGAACTCGAGCTCCGGCTCGCTGGCGTCCCCGGAGGCCGTCGCCTCGGCAACGATGTCGTCGATCCGGCCCATCGCGTAGGACTCGACGCGGCGGTGCTCACGCAGCGACGCCAGATGCACGAGCCGGTCCGCGCTGCTCAGCCCGGCCCGGCGCTCGGCCTCGCCCGGGATGCGCGGCAGCGCCTGCTCGATCACCACGAACGCCATGCGGTCGCGGAACGCCAGCCGCACCCGGTCGAGGTCGCGCTCCATGCAGCGGCGGGACATGCGGTCGGACTCGGAGCCGAGGTCGCCGGTGAAGTCGCAGTAGAGCTCCACCGGCGACGCGGGGGCAGGGCCAGGCGCCATGTCGGCGGGCCGGGCGCCGGTGCGCAGCAGCTCGTGGCCGGCGGCGTCGGCGCGCAGGCTGAACGTGAACACGCCGAGCGCCAGCAGCGCGGCGAAGCTCGACATGAGTGACGGCACTGGCAGCCGGTCGCCGTAGGCGCGCACGTGGCCGAGCAGCGTCGCGCCGAGGTCGGCGGCGATCCCCGGCAGCGGGCTGTCGGTCGACACGATGTCGATCTCACGGGCGTCGGCCATGGCGAAGCCCTCGACGAAGCGGAACTCCAGCAGCGCGCCGATGTCGAGCCGCTCCGGGTCGTCCAGCTGCGGTTCCCAGCGCGGCTCGGGCCCGATAGTGAGCCCCCGGCCGACGGTGCGGGTGACGAGCTCGCGCAGCTGGGCCCGCGCCGACGCCGACCCGCCCGCCTCCGCGCCCCGCCGTTCCAGCTCGGCGAGCAGCAGCCCGTAGACGACGTCGTCGATACCGCGGTGCCGGCCTCGCTTCGTGGGCAGGCCGGCGCGGTAGGCGGCCAAGGTCAACGGGGCGACGGCGAGCATCTGCTCACCAGTCTTGCCGCGCCCGACCCGGCCCATGTCCACCACGCACGAGCGCAGCCAGCCGTCCAGCAGCGCGAGGTCGCGCTCGTGGGTGAACCCCCGTACGAACCCGCGCTCCAACATCGCGTTGCGATAGCCGGTGAAATCGCCCGCGTCGGTGCGCGAGCGGCTCGACCGCCCGCCCTTGACGCACATCTCGAACAGCTGCGGCAGCACGCGGTCGGTATCGGTGTCCAGCAGGGAGAACACCGTGAGCGGCCGGTACTGGTAGGTGCGCAGCGGGGTGGGCAACGGAATGCTCATGACGACCTCCGGACGATCCCGCCCCCGGTGACCACGCTGGCGACCACCGAGCTGCCGGAGCCGTCGACGATGCGGACCGTGTGCGCCGGCTCCAGACGCAGCCGGTTGCCGAAGCCCTCGATCTCCTGGCGCAGGGCGGCCGACGCGGCGTCACCGAGCACCTCGCCGTCGGCGGAGCGCAGCAGCAGCTCGGCAGTGTCCAGCGTGATACGCAGCCGGGCCCCGGAGCGATGCCGCAGCTCCAGCTGATCGGGGAAGGACTCGACGAAGGGTGCGCTCGCCGTCGCGGCCACGAGCTGGAACTCCGCCGCCGGAAGCTCCTTGATGACGACGATCGACCGGACGGCCGGGTCGTCGAAGGCGCGGTCGCGCAGCGCGAGCCGGCCTTCGTCCGGGTAGCCGACGAACGCGAGCACCCGCGACACCCCCAGCAGCACCCGCGGCAGCGCCGCGGCGGGGTCGCGCAGGGCGTCGAGGTAGTCGTCGAGGTAGCGGTAGCTGGCACCTCGTGCCGGGCGCCGGGCGCCTCCCACGCCCCGAAGTAGAGCGCCCGCTTGAGCCGGGTCATGGCAGCGGGGTCGAGGGCCGCGAGGTCGGGGACGAGGTCTCGACGGCCTCGGGCCGCGCGAGCCGCCCCGGGCGCCGGCAGGGCCGCTGGATCGAGGTCCGTCCACTCCTGGACCAGGTAGTCACCGCTCGCGGCGTCAAAGGCCAGGTCGAACGCGCGCCGCCCGGCCGATGGGTCGAGGCGGTTCTCGACGTCGGCGTGCACGGCCTCGCACGACAGGTCCCCCGTGATCAGCCAGCCGAACGCCGACCGGACGTCGCGCACCGTCGCCCGCCGCCGGCGACGCAGGTGGCTGGTGAGCAGCAGCTCCGAGACCGCGCGGCGCGCGCGGCCGGCCCGCAGCTGCTCGGCGTTGGCCCGCATCGGGCAGACCTCGCGGGCCTCGCAGCCGCCGCACACCTCCCAGCGATGCAGGGCGGTCAGCGACGCGAGGATGTTCGCCCCCAGCGCCGGCCCGTCGAGATCGGGCAGGGCGAGCGCCCGCCGCTTGAGGTCGACCAGCACGACCCGGCCGCCGGGCGCGTCGGATCCGCTACCGCGCAGCTGCCGGTCGAGCTCCGTGGCGATCTCCGGGTAGCGGTCGCGGTGGTCGATGCAGAACTGCGTGATGCGGCCGTCGTTGGCCGCGAGGAGCACCGTCCGCCGCGCCGGGTCGTCCCCCTCGCCGGGATCGAGGGCTTGGCGCAGCAATGCGTCCGACGTCAGCTCGCCGTGGGACTCCGACGCGTCGTACACCGCGGCGAACGTGCGTCCGCCGAGCCGTTTGCGCCATCCGGCGGCGTCCTCGTGGACGGACGTGGCGCCGGCCTCGTCCAGTGCCGCGCCCACGCGCACCAGGAACGAGGTCTTGCCGTCCCCCGGGTTGCCCGAGAGCACGACGACATCGAGCTCACCGGCCAGGATCGCGGGCAGCAGCTCGGTGTCCAGGCGGGTGGCCGCGTAGGTGTCGCGGGCGAACTCGTCGTCCAATCCGCGGTTGCCGGCGTTGCCGATCGCGCTGTGGCGGTACAGGCCGCGCAGGGCGTCCACGGTGGGGTTGACCACGCGGCCACCAGGCGCAATGGCGGTGTCGCTCGCCCGCAGCAGCTCCTGGGCGAACGCGGCGGCGTCCTGCGGTCGCTCACCCGGTTCGGCGGCCACGGCCGTGTAGAGCGCGGCGAGCAGGGCGCGCCCGTAGCGCTGCACGTGCTCCGCCGTCGGGGGCACCAGGGTGCGCCGCTCGTCCATCCCTGCACCGGCGTACGGGAGCCGGCCGAGCATGGCGTGCAGCACCGAGGCGCCCGCACTGTAGATGTCTGCGGCGGGCGACCACTGGCGGCGCGCCCACACCTCGGGGGCGGTGAAGGGCGGGGACCCGACGGCCGACCGCGCATCGTCCGCCTTGGCCGCGAGCCCGAAGTCGATCAGCACGGCCCGGCCGTCGTCGCGGACGATGATGTTGTTCGGGCTCACGTCGCGGTGGTACAGCGACTGGCTGTGGGCGTCGGCCAGGCCGTTCAGTACGTCGACGGCGATCCGCCGGGCCTCGTCGCGGTCGAGCAGGTGGCCGCCGGCCGCGAGGTCGTGCAGCGTCTGGCCGGGCACGTACTCCTGCACCAGCACACCGGGCTCGGGGTGCGGCAGCCGGTCGTTCATCTGCGCACAGTGGTGGCTGCGCAGCAGGCGGGCGTTGTCGTACTCGGCCTTGACCTGCTCGGCGCTCACGCGCTCGGGGCGCAGGCACTTCAACGTGCGGTGCTCGTCGAGGTTCTCGTCGAACGCGAGCCAGGTGGTGGCCCACGCGCCCTCGCCCAGCGGGCGCACCAGGCGGTAGCGGCCGCCGAGCACGGCGCCCGCCACCATCGGTTGGTCCGGCGGCTGCGGCGTTGGCCCGGATCCGGGTGCGGGTGCGGGTCCAGGGGCCGTGGCGGCAGCAGCCTGCGTGGCGGTGAGTCGCTCCGTGGAATCGGGCGACAGGCACCGCGCCAGCACGTCGCCCACCACGGGGTAGTCGGCGGCCCGCTGCCGGGCGAGGTCGTGCTCGGGGTGGTCGCTCGCGTCCCCGTGCAGCCACTGCACCAGGCACAGCGCCAGGCTGTAGACATCGTCGGCGGCCTGGTGGAACGCCAGCGGCACCCCGGTCGGCCGGAACCCGGCCGAGGCGTGCTCCTCGTCCAGGGCAGGGGCGATCGTGGCGGCCGAGGACAGGTGCGCCCGGCCGAAGTCGCGGAACCGGACACGGCCCACCGGCGTCACCTCGATGCTGCGCAACTGCAGCGCCCGGTGGGTGATCTCGCGCTCGTGCACGTCGGCGAGCGCGGCGAAGGCGTCATGCACCACCGGGACGCCCTGGCGCGGTGGCACGCGCCCGCTCTCGTCATGCCTCGGACGGGCGGCGGCGGCGAGCCTCCACAAGCTGGCGCTGTCCTCGACGATGACCGGGGTGACCCGGTAGCCCTCCCAGTCGAACCAGCCCTGCACACGCCAGGTGCGCTCCTTGGCGGCGAGCTCGACGAGCACGTCATGGTCGCGCGTGGCGAGCTCGCGCGCCTTGTCCGGATCGGCGACGCCGTCGATCGGCACGCAGGTCAGCTGCGCCTGCTCACCGGCCGGGGTGCGGGCCGCGTACACCCGTGCGTTCTCCTGCGGTGGCAGCAGACCGAGCACCTCGTACTGCATGATCTGCGCGGGAAGCTGCTCAGGGCTGCGCCGGGGCAGGCCGAGCAGGAATTCCATCAACTCCGGCCGCCGCGCGGCCATGCCCTGCGGGAAATCGGCGTCGAGTTCGGTGAGCACCTTCGCGGTGTCGCCGAGGCGGAGCACTGCGTGCTCGCCGAGGTCCCCGGCGTCCTCGAGCATCAGGTGGTCGTGGGAGAGGACGACGTGAGCGAACACCGGGCGGGCGTTCTTCGGCAGCCGTCCGAGCGCCTGCGCCCAGCCCGGGACCTTGAGCTTCAACCGTCCGGCCAGCACCTTCGCGGCGTGCGAGACCTGATTGACCGGGTTGTGCCGCCGTTCGCCCTTGACGTACCAGGACACCTCGCCGGTGACGACGTGTGGCCCCCACGCCTTCTCCTCGCACACGAACACCGCGTGCCGGCCGATGACCACGAGGTCGAGGTCGACGGTGCCCATTCCACTCGGGACGTTGCGCCCGGCGATGACATCCCAGTCCGGCGGCAGGTCCTCGGCCAGTCGGCGGGCGGCCTTCTCCTCCCCCGGGCCGTGCCAGTCGCCCAGGACGTGCAGCCGTGCCACCAGCCAAGCCTCCGTTCGGCGGTACACCGAGGATGTCCCGGTGCACGCGGGTGATCTGTGTACTACTGCCCTGCGGAGCTGTCCGAGGGCACCAACCCCCGGCGGCGGTCCCTCCGGCGGCGCGTGGTGCGCGGGAGCTCGACACGAGCCCGCGCGGTGGCGATCTCGTCGCGCGTGAACAGGGGCGTGAATCGGGGGTCGAGGACGAGCGCCTCGACCGTGAGATCGACGCGATCCTCATCCCAGAGCCGGACGAAGCCATCGCTCGGGGTCGGTGTCGCGAGCAGGATCCGGGCGGCTTCCAGCGCGCCGTACTGGTGGGCCATCTCCCGCAGCACGCTCGGCGTGTACTCCAGCTCCGACGTGCAGGCCTCGATGAGCGCAAACACGGCGTGGTCGAACTCCCCCAGCTCCGGAACATCGTCGGCCACGGCGACGACACCGGTGGCGCCGAGCTCCGACTCCCGCTCCCCTGACGCGACGGCGTTGCGCCGTTGCGCGAATCCTCGAAGCGCGTCGACCAAGGTGAAGACCTCGTACCCCAGCTCCGACAGGCGCGGAAGGTCCGCCTCGTCAGGGTCCAGCTCCAGCACGGTGGGCGCGCCCTGACCCGGCTGCAACCCGTCCGGCCAGAAGGCCTTCGCCACCGCCAGCGGACGACCGGTCTCGGGATCCGCGATCTCGGCGTCGAGCACCGGCTTGGCACAGCCCATGCCCACCAGCTCGTCGACCAGCGCCCTGATCTGTACCGCACGGGCGTCCGGCTCGTCCGGCTCGGGAGAGACGGCGACCGCCTCCAACCGCCTGGCCCATGGCCGCGTCCCGGCGAGCAGCTCGCCGAGGAACTCGTTCGCGGCGGCGGCGATCAGTTTGCGCCGGGCGGTGAGGAACTTCCGGTAGTTCTGCACGCGCCAGAGCGCAGGGTCCTCCGGAATCCACTGTGAGCGGAGCGCGGCGCCGTCGAGCGACCCCAGGTACTGCTCGGGGTCGAGCCCGCTCAAGCTCATTGCCGAGGCCGGCGTGAGGAACGCGAAGTTGGCGATCGCGTTCACCTCGGCTCGCGGGTAACCGGCCTTCGCCAGCGCCTGCTTCGGGAAGATCTCGTGGACCTGGACGGCGGATGCGTCCTGGCCGAGCACCCGCGACGTCGCGATGTCGCGGGCGCCCGTGACCCGGGCCGTCATGTACAGCAACGGGTACGGGCGCGAGCCCTTGCCGACGCCCTCGAAGTCCTGCGCGTCGACCGACAGGTTGCCCTTCCGCGTGCGGGCCAGCGCCGCGATCACGCCGTCGATGCCGGACTTGTCAACCGTCTCCAGGTCCTTGGCCAGGAACGTCTCGGCGGACGCGGCGAACCGCCCGCGCACCGCGGCGTGGACGTACCAGTACAGCGCCTTGTCGGCCTCGGCCCCGTCGGCGAACCGGCCGCCGCGGTTGTGCAGGTGGCGCGAGATGACGGGGACCGCGTAGCGGCCCATCAGCACGCGGTCGTGGTCGAGCCCGAGCCGGCCGGCGGCGAGCTCGAAGAGGAAGTGGTCGACGTGGTGCAGCGTCTCGTGGAGTGCGTCCTGGAACTCACTCGCGCTGACGTCTTCCAGCGCGGAGAACGGAGCACGCCCCGTCGCGACGGCGTTGACGTTGCGCAGCAGCCAGTCGGGGGCGAACTGGTAGCCGGCGTCGTTCCAGCGGTCGAGGTTGCGGCGCATCGTCGGGCGCGCGTCGCCCCACTCGGAGCAGATCCGCGCGAGGGCGAGATCGCCCTTCGAGAGCTTGGTGCCCCCGGAGTTGACCCTGTTGAAGATGTCGACGACGACGTCGACGGACTTGTCCGCGCCCGTGATCGCCTCGATGTGGAAGTCACGCTCGAGGATGTTGCGCAGCAGCTGCACCCGGTCGACGTACTCGGCGAACCGCTCGCGCGTGTCGGGGTTTGCCCCGAGCATCGCGTAGGTCGCGTTCGGGCCGTCGACGAACAGCGTCGTCACGTTGATCCAGCGCGGATCGTCCTTCATCTTCACCGGGCCGTAGAACTCGAACGCCTCGGTCTCGACGTTGAACCGGAGCCCGCGGAAGGTGTCGGGGTCGCCTTCGAAGAACGACGGTGCCCGGCCGCGGACGATCCCGTACAAGGTCGTGACCCGCTGCTGGCCGTCGAGGAGCAACGACTTGGTCCCGGGAGTCACGACCGTCCCGCCGCGTACGGCCTGCGCGCCACTCTCCGTCTCCCACACGAGCAGGGCACCGACCGGATAGCTCTTGTAGAGCGAGCGCATCAGGCCACGGACCTGGTCGCGATTCCAGACGTAGCCGCGCTGGAACTCCGGGAGGAGCATCGATCCTGCGTCGATCTGATCCAAGATCGTGCTGAGCTTCGCCATGCCCCCCGCTTCCGTGCCACTGCCTGGTGAAGATCGCCCAGAGTTGGCCCGACTACGGGCCGCAGGCCGAGGTCGACGCGTACGGGGAAGGCCAGAGGTGAACATCGGGGACGACGCAGAGAGCGAACCACCTCGGTACCAGGACTACCTGCGCCCGGCATGAAACCTCAGCCGGTGCCCGAAAGGGTGCCCGACCCGTACTTCCGATCGAGGGCGGCCAGGTCGAACTCCACGCGGATGTTCGCCGCCGACCGCTCGATCCGGGCGAAGCTCCAGACGGTCCGTTAGCGGTGTCCTGATCACGCGATCGCGGGTGCCGGTGCCGGATGCTCCTGCCGATCACTCGTTCGAGCGCGATCTTATGACCACGGACGGACCACTGCCAGGCGCCGGCTGAGCGGAGTGCTCCGAGCTGGTTCCCAGCTCGTGCGGGGGCCTCCGAGCGTGAACTCGAGGTTGTGGGAGAGGAACGTGGTCACGGCAATGTCATCTGCAAGGTCGAGCTCGACGTCACGCCCATCCAATGGCATCACGAAGATCGTTCCGTCGTCGTCGCCGTCGTCCCAGTGAAAGGTGATCACCAGCGTCGTGCCGAGCGCGGCCGCGTCGATGAGGCGGAGGCTCCGGTAAGGCTCGAACATCTGCTCCTGGGGGAGGGCAATGGCGCGTGATCCATCAGCGAGTTCGACGACGGTCGGCTCGCTCACTCCCGGGTCCAAGCGCTCTGGCGAGTAGGACTCCTTCACCAGCGCTGCGAGCACCTTCACCTCAGCCGCATTCACCACGACGAGACTAGCACCGCAGCGGTGCCACCAATGGTCAGGTCAGAGGGACTCGTTGACCCAGTCCGGACATTTGTTCTCGGGGTTCGCATTCCGCGGAATCTTGCAGTAGGCCGTGAGCACGCCGAAGGGTTCGCGATCGGGAGCCTCCTTCGACTGGCTCCGGTCCACCTCGACCCAGATCGACATGATCGGCCGCCCTTCGACACGCAGCTCCGCGATGTAGCGGACGCGACCACGCGGCGCGCTGATCGGGTAGGCGTTACTGACGATTCGCTCGATCGCGGTATCACTGACGTTGTGATCGTAGAGAGCATGCAGCCACCCGAAGCCGCTCGCACCCGAGCCGTCGGAGCGGCCCTCGCGGAGGATGACAGTGTTGCCGAGCGGGTCGACGACCGCCGAGTAACACCGGTATGCGGCCTTGTCGCCGGTGTAGGCAGGGCCACCCTCGGTTGATCCCGGGCACAGTGCGTACTTGGCCGAGCCCAACGGCACGTCTGCATGCGCTGCCCCCGTCATCACGGTGGCCAACAGCACGGCCAACAGCAGGGTTCCGATGCGCCTGACGGACATGGAGACCTCCACAGAAAGGAACAGGGGTTGCGTTCGACCCCTTTCCGCCGAAGGAGAACGCGGCGGCGGCCCGTTTCCGGGAGGAACGGGAAGAATGTTTGCGATCGCGAACGACTTTCCCGCCCCCCACCTCCGCGCCCTCATGCAGGGTTGTTCCGCCATCACGAGTCGCCCGCTACGAAGCCGAGAGCCGTGTCAGCGTCGAGGGATCGCGCTGTCGAGGTCGTGCCTCCACCAGCCCTGGCACCACCGCTGGCCGTTCGGCGCGTCCACCGGCTCGGTAGCCTCCGCCCCGTGGACGAACTCGCCTCCGTGAACGGCACCATCGGCCCCGCCGACGAGATGACGATCCCGGTCACCGACGAGGGGCTTTTGCGCGGGGACGGCGTGTTCGAGGCCGCGCGGCTCTACGGCGGGCGGCTCTTCGCGTGGGACCAGCACCTGGCCCGGCTCGAGCGGTCGGCGGCGAACATCCGCCTCGAGTTCGACCTCGCCGCCGCGAAGTTGGAGGTCGACGCGCTGATCGCCCGGGCGGGCGCCGTCGACGGGGTCGTCCGGCTGGTGATCACGCGGGCCGGGCGGCGGATCGTGGTGCTCAGCCCGCTCCCGGACCGCGCGCCCACGGTGACGCTCGGGACCGTCGAGTACGCGCCGTCGCGGGTGCTCGACGCCGTCAAGTCGCTGTCGTACGCCGCGAACATGCTGGCGTCGCGGCTGGCGAAGGAGGCGGGGGCGGACGAGGCGCTGCTCGTGACGCCCGAGGGGCGGGTGCTCGAGGGGCCGACGTCGGCGTTCTTCTACGTGCTCGATGTCCGCCTGTGCACCCCGCCGCTGGCCGACCAGGTCCTCGACTCGATCACCCGACGCCACGTCCTGGCGCTCACGGACACCACCGAGCGCAGCCTCGACCGCGGCGAGCTCGACGAGCTGGAGGAGGCGTTCCTCGCCTCGACCACCCGGGAGGTCCAGCCCGTGGCCGCGATCGACGGACGGCCGCTGCCGGCCGCCCCTGGGCCGGTGACCGCGGCGATCGCCGAGGCCTTCCGCCAGCACGTCGAGGTCCGTACCTCGGCGTGAACTGCCATGCCCTCGCGCGGCGCAGACCCCAGTGCCACGTCGCTTGTCGATCGAGACGGGTGCCGGGACTCACTGGTGGTTGGGCGGGTGCTTGCAGGGGCGCGGAAGCCGGTTCGTGACCCGCGAGCGGCAGGCGGCGGGCGAACGTGCGGTGATCAAGGCGCTGCGGTCGTCCTGAATCGAGGCCGTAGCGACGTTTGCGCCTTGATCAGCGACGTTCCCGCCCAGCCGACTCACCACGTCCCATGGGGCGCCCGGCGACGACGTGCAGAAGGGCGTCGATCAAGCATTGCCGTCGACCTTCATCGAGACAGTTGCGACGCTTGCGCCTTGATCAGCGGGGGTTCCTGAAGGGAGGGGCGGGGGTCGACGGGCGTGCGACTTTTCCACGACCCGGCTCGCCGGCGACTGGCGCTCCTATGCTCGCGGTCACCGTTGGACTGCGGGCGATCCCGCCGGAGTGGAGGCGCCATGGGGAAGCCCGACCAGCCGAGAGACAAGAGCGGCCGGTGGATCCCTCGCAGCGGTGGAGCTTTCGCCGCCGTCGTCGCGGTCTCCGTCGCGCTCGCAGCCGGCCCGGGTGTCATCGGCAGCTCGGGAGCGGGGAGCAGTGCCGGCAGCACCGTTCGCGCCCAAGGCGCCCCCAAGGGTCATGCCAAGGCCCGCGACCGCAGTTCCGCGCGAACGGTTCTTCGGCTGGAGCAGCGGGGCCTCCGCGTCGAGCGGCGTGTCACCTCCGATGCAGCCGACTGCGCCGCCCACTCCTATGGCCTCGTCCGCGAGTTCTTCCAGGAGCAGCCGTGCAGTGCGTTGTACCGCCCGCTGTTCGAGGTGCACGACACGCGACGGGACGTCGTGCTCGTCGCCGTCGCGTGGGTCGACATGCCCGACGTGGATCAGGCGCGTGCGTTCAAGCGGCTCGTCGACCGGCACGGCACCGGCAACGTCACCGAGCTCTCCCGGGAGACCCGGCGCTACCGGAACGTGCGGTTCAGCGGCGAGTACTACGCCTCGGTCCGGAACGACTCCACGGTGATCAATGTTCAGGCGCAGCCGGTCAGCCGCGCCGGAGCAGGACTCGACCTGGCCGAACAGGTGGTGGAGGCCGTGATCTCGGGGTGAGCCGCCCGATCATGAACGCAAACGACCGCGCCCGCGGCTGAGCTCGGCGGCGGTCGAGGCCACCAGATGGAGCCGGCACGGCCACACCGGCCGACCGTGACCCGCGCCGAGCGAGCACAGCACGCACCGGCCGTCGGAGGCCGATATGTGCTCGCGCAGGATTCGCTGCCAGACCACGGGGTCACCCTCGGCGAGGGCGCGGGCGAAGCCATCTGCGGTACGCACGCCCACAGAACATCGGCGATCGAGGGCACCCACCCGCACGGAGATGCGACCCGCACCGGGGTGCGGGTCAGGCGACGGCGCCCGTGACCCAGGACGGCCGGAATGCGGCGACGACTTCCGGTCCCGTTCCCGAGGACACGGGCTCGGGGGCGCCGATCCGACCCGACCGCGGATCGACGAACCGGACGCCTGCCGCCGACAGCGTCCGAAGTGTCGACGGCCACACGGGGTGGGCCCAGAGACGGTCGTTCACCATCGGCACCGCCACGATCGGCACGCCGGCACCGAGCGCGTCGCACAACACGCCGGGAGCCGTGCCATCCATGATCCCCGCCGCGACCTTGTTGGCCGTGTTGAACGTGAGCGGACAGGCGATCACCGTCTGGGGTCGCGGCCGGTCCTCGTCAGAGGGCCACGCGCACCAGTGCCGGGCCGCCTCGGTCACCACGAGCGACACGGTCCAGCGGCTCCGCAGCTCGCCGGCCAGCTCCGGCGCGCGGGCGGCCAGCGGCGCGCCGCACACCACGAGTGTCAGCGGCGGCGCCTCCATCAGATCGCCACACCCGCGCGGTGCGCCAGCCCGCGCACGGCTGCTCCGCTCGATCCACGTGCCCGCCCGAGGAGCTGACGGATGGTGTCGCGGGCGACGACGTTGCGGCGGGTGACCTGTGGCGCGTTCCGCTCGACCTCGAGCAGTGCCACCAGCGCTTCCGCGTCGCGCCGCCGCTGCGCATGTGCCCAAGCGATGTCGAGCTGCACCTGCACACGGCGGCTGCGCAGCCCCTCGGAGAGTCGGTCGAGATCGACGTCCTCGGCCGCGGCGAGCGCGGCGGGGGCGTCGCCGAGCTCGACGGCGACCGACACCCGGTGAATCGCGACGTTCGTCGGCCCGAAGGCGGTCCACCGGTGATTGGCGTCCTTCCCCAACCGGCTCGCCACGCAGTCGGCCCGATCGAGCCGATCGGCCGCCGCAGTGGCGTCGATGCGGCGAGCGGCGGCGACCGCCGCGATGAGCCATAGCGCCCCGACGACGCTGGACGCGGCGGCGTCATCGCCATGATCCAGCTCGGTCGCCATGCGAACCGCGAGCTCCTCGGCCTGCGCCGCCCGCGGTGTCGGCAGCAACGCGCACACCACCTGGTGCACGGCCATCCCGAGATCGGCCGGGTCTCCGCCGCGCCTCGCGACTGTCCATGCCCGATCCGCGGCGACCAATGCGAGATCGTACGAGCCGATCTTCGTCAGTGTCTTCGCGACGACGGTGTAGCCGGCGGCCACCAGCGACGGCTCGTGTCCCTCGAGCGCCACGATCAGTCCCGGCAGGTCGGAGAGCACGTCGTCGTAGCGGGCGGCCTGGTAGGCGTGGTGGAGGTCGGGCACGGCCCGGCGGACGTCGGCGCCGAGCACGCTCGCCGCCCCGAGGAACAACGCGCGTTCGATCGCGTCAAGACGATCATCCGTCCTCGCACCTGCCGTTGGGCTGCTCGACCGATCGGGCGTGGCGAGGACGTCGATGTCGACACGGAGGACCCTCGCAAGGTCGCGCAGGACGGTGTAGCTGTCGACGCCGCGCAGGCCTCGCTCCACCTGGGACAGCCACGATTCCGAGCGCCCCACCAGGCCGGCGACGGCGGCCTGGCTGAGGCCGCGTCTGCGGCGGTGGAGCGCGATGCGGCGCCCGATCGGTTCGCTCACACCCCGGATCGTGGCACAGCGAGAAGGCACGGGACGGCCATCACTGGTTCGGCATCCTGATCACGGCCGGCCGCAGCACTTCTTGTACTTGGCGCCCGATCCGCACCAGCACCGCGCATTGCGTTCCGGCGGCCAGGGGACGGTCCGGTCGTCCGGGACGGAGTTGGCGTAGTTCGTCTTGATGGCCGAATCCGTCGGCGAGCCGCCGACACGCTCCGCGAACGCGACGAACTCCGTCACCGTCGTCAGGACCAGCCGGATCGTGGGCACGCCGCTCTCGGCGTGCTCCCGCCACTGCCGCTCGATCGCCGGGTAGAACTCCTCGTCGGGCCCGGGGTACTCCTCCGGCCAGCGGCGACGGGCCTCGGCCCGCTCGGCACGTTGGAACGTGAAGATCCTCAGCTCCCGTGGCGGCCGCCGCTGCAGTAACCGGAGGCCGAACGGGTCGGCCGGCGCGACGGGCACGATCTCGTCCATGGCGTCCGGAGGCAGGCCCAGCTGCTCGCGCACATGTTGCCGGCCCCTCAGCGAGATTGATTCCATCTGCATCCAGCCGTTCGGCCCCCGCAGCGCGTCGAGCTGCTCGGGCGTCAGCCGCGCGACGAAGCGGTCGTACCACCGCAGGGCCTCATCGAGATCGCCGCGCTCGGCGAGCAGCTCGGCGGTGAACGCGCAGTTGTGGGCGCTCAACTCCGGGTCCCGGGCCAGCGCATCGAGCTCTGCGGCCGCTGCCTCTGGGCGGCCGTCGTCGAACAGTAGATCCGCCAACTCGGCCCGGGCGAAGAAACTGTCGACACCCTCGCCCCCGGCCACTTCCCTGAGCAGCTGCTCGGCGCGGTCGGCCCGCCCAGCCCGCTTCCACGCCGCAGCAGCTTCCAGAAGGATCTCGCCGCGCTCCTCCGGGTACTCCTTGGCCTCGGCCTCGAGCGCCCGGGCCTCCTGATCAGTGCCGCTCGCAGTCATGCGCGGCACGGTATCGGTGGCGCACGCCACGGCACACATCCCGTGGTGTCCGCACACATGGTCGGCCATGTGTGCGGACGCCCGGAGGTGTGTGCGGTCCCCGTCAGGAGCGCGGGTCTCGGCGGGCCGCTCCGAGAATGTCGGGGCCGCCCCCTACTCTCGGCACCGCCCGATGGGACGACGGGAAGGGGGCCGGATGCACAGCGCGTTCAGCTACCTGACGGCCGGCAAGTCCGAGCTCTACAGACGGGTGATGCTCGCCTTTGTCGCCGCCAAGCGCCGCTTCACGGTGCACCTGCGCCCGGAGGACGTGCACGAGGCGCTCCGGGGCACGGTCGACCTGGCCGCGATCAGCGACGCGCTGGTCGCGCTGGAGGGCTGGGGCAACCTGCGCTCGGACCCCGACACCAGCCGCGTCACCACGGTCGAGGACTTCCACCGCGCCCGCTTCCTCTACCAGCTCACCCGGGAGGGCGAGGCCGCGGAAGAGGCGCTGGCCGTCTACGACGAGGCGCTGGGGCGTCGCGGGGCGCTGCAGGCGGTCGCGCTGGCCGACATCGCCACGCAGCTGCGCGCGCTGCTGGAGCTGGCCGCCACGGCCGACCCGGATCCGGCGAAGGTGCACCTGTCGCTGCGGGCGCTGGTCGACCGCTTCACCGACCTGGCCGCCAACGCCCAGGCGTTCATGGGCTCCCTGCAGCGCTCCATCGACCTGCACGACGCCGACGCCGAGGCGTTCCGCGCCTACAAGGACCGCCTGATCGACTACCTGCAGCGGTTCATCACCGACCTGGTCGCCACCGGCGCGGAGATCGCCGGTCTGGTGGCCCGCATCGAGGAGGCCGGGGTCGACGCGCTGCTCGACGTCGCGGCGCGCCGGGAGGCGTCCGACGCCGCGCCCGGCGCGGATGCGGACGGCGGCGACGACCCGCGCGAGGCCGAGTTCGCCCGGCAGGCAGTGCTGTGGCGGGAGCGGTGGGAAGGGTTCCGGGCGTGGTTCGTCAGCGCGCCGCAGCACCCCAGCCAGGCCAAGCTGCTGCGCTCGCAGGCCCGCGCCGCCATCCCGCAGCTGCTGCACGTGGTGGCCGCGCTCAACGAGCGGCGCACCGGCCGGTCCGACCGCTCGGCCGACTTCCGCACCCTCGCGCTCTGGTTCGCCGAGGCCCCCGACGACGCGGCGATGCACCGGCTGTGGCGCGCCGCGTTCGGGCTCTCCGCTGCCCGGCACCTCACGGTCGACGCCGACACGCTGGCCACGCGCGCCGAGGAGCCCGTGCCCGCGAGCACGCCGTGGGCGCAGGCACCGCCGCTGCAGATCAGCCCCCGGTTGCGGCGCACCGGCAGCTACGAGCGGCGGGGCAAGCCGTCGCGGGTGGCCGACCGGTCCGAGCAGCGCCGCCACCTCGCCGTGCTGGCCGCCGAGGAGGCCGCGCAGCTGGCCCAGGCGCGCGCAGCGCTCGCCACGGCCCACCCCATCCGGCTCTCCGACATCGCCACGCTCGACGAGGAGCCGTTCCGCCTGTTCCTCGGCCTGCTCGGCGACGCGCTCACGGCGCTCACCCCGGGCCGCCGCGAGGTGTCCACCACCACCTCCGACGGGTCGATGGCCGTGCGGCTCACCGTGCTGGACCACGGCGCTGATGCGCGCTTCGCCGGGGCTCCGCGCGGCGACGAGGTGGCCATCCGCACTCCCCACGGCGTGTTCCGCGGCCCCGACCACCTGGTGCACATCGTCGACCTCACGGCCGACTCCACAGCGGAGCTGACGGCATGACTGGCCTTACCCGCCCCGCCGGCTCCGGAAGCTCCGCCGGCTACCATCCCCCAAGCGCGCTCGACGCCGTCACCGCCGCACGCCGCTCCGAGGTCACCCGGGCGGCCCGGGCCCTGCTGCGGCGTCCCGTGCTCCGGGCGAACGGCCCGGATGCCGAGCTGGTCGTGCTCGTCCGGCGGCATGCGAGCGAGCTGCGCGCCTGGTTCGACCGCAACACCGGATGGCGACTCGTCGTCGACAGCGAGGTGGCCCGGCTGGTCAAGACCGTGCCCGACACCGCCGACGCCACGCACCCGGCGCGCGACCCGCGCAGCCGGGCGGTGTTCTCCCGCCGACGCTACGTACTCACCTGCCTCGCGCTCGCCGTGCTGGAGCGCGCCGACGCGCAGGTCACGCTGGGGCGGCTGGCCGAGCAGGTCGTGCTCGCCGCCGCCGACCCGCAGCTCGCGGCGGCGGGTGTCACGTTCGCGCTGGAGCGTCGCGAGGAGCGCAGCGACCTGGTCTCGGTGGTGCGGCTGTTGCTCGACCTGGGCGTTCTCTCCCGGGTGGCGGGCGACGAGGACGCGTTCGTCCGCGACGACGGCGACGCGCTCTACGACGTGGAGCGCCGGGTACTCGCCGCTCTGCTGGCGAGCCCGCGCGGGCCGTCGACGATCGCGGCGGCCGGGCACGAGGAGCGGCTCGACGCGCTCGCCGAGGAGCTTCCCGCCACCACCGACGACCTGCGCAACCAGCAGATCCGCCACCGCCTCACCCGGCGCCTGCTCGACGAGCCCGTGCTCTACCACGCCGACCTCGACGACGCCGAGCTCGCCTACCTCACCAGCCAGCGGTACGCGATCACCAGCCGGATCACCGAGCTCACCGGCATGGTCGCGGAGGTGCGGGCGGAGGGGATCGCGATGGTCGACCCGCTCGACGACCTCACCGACGTCCGGATGCCCGAGACCGGCACGGAGGGCCACGCCACGCTGCTGCTCGCCGAGCACCTCGCGGCCGCCGACGGCCCGGTGCCGCTCCCCGCCCTGCACGCCCACCTGCGGGCTCAGGCCGCGGCGCACGCCACGTACTGGCGCAAGGACGCCACCGCCCCCGGTGCCGAGGTCGAGCTCACCCAACTGGCGCTGCGCCGGCTGGAGGCGCTGCGCCTGGTCCGGCGGGCAGGCGACGACGTGTGCCCGCTGCCGGCGCTGGCGCGCTACGCCGTGGGCGAGCCGCAGATCCAGGAGGCCCGCCGATGACCACCACTCTCCCGGAGCCGAGCCGGTCCCGGTGGCAACCGCTGCGGGCCGGGCTCGTCGACCTGTTCTACTACGACGTCGAAGAGTTCTGGTTCCACGACGGCCGGCTGCTGCTGCGGGGCAACAACGGCACCGGCAAGTCGAAGGTCCTGGCGCTGTTGCTGCCGTTCCTGCTGGACGGGGACCTGTCGCCGCACCGGGTCGAGCCCGATGCCGACCCCAAGAAACGCATGGAGTGGAACCTGCTGCTCGGCGGCGAACACCCGCACCCCGAGCGGCTCGGCTACGCCTGGCTGGAGTTCGGCAGACGCACCGACGACGGGCGCGCCGAGTTCCGCACCATCGGCTGCGGTCTCAAGGCCGTGGCCGGGCGCGGGATCGCGCGGCACTGGTTCTTCGTGAGCGACCAGCGGGTCGGCGCGCAGTTGCAC
Source organism: Pseudonocardia nigra (assembly GCF_019396355.1). Classification (GTDB taxonomy): domain Bacteria; phylum Actinomycetota; class Actinomycetes; order Mycobacteriales; family Pseudonocardiaceae; genus Pseudonocardia; species Pseudonocardia nigra. The sequence continues at coordinate 1,665 of NZ_JAHKRK010000106.1, read as the reverse complement.
CTGGTGGACGCCACCCGCACGGCGCTCACCCGCGACCGGCTCACCGAAGCGCTCGCCGGGCACGGGCTGGTGTACGACCGCCGCCAGGACTACCGCCGGGCCATCGACGAGGCCCTGTTCGGCCTCGGCGAGCAGCGCTACGGGGCGCTCGTCGACCTGCTGGTGCAGCTGCGGCAGCCGCAGCTGTCGAAGCGGCCGAGCGAGAAGGCGCTGTCCGACGCGCTCACCGAGGCGCTGCCACCGCTGGACCAGGCCGTGGTGGCCGACGTCGCCGAGGCGTTCCGCAGCCTGGAGGAGGACCGCGACGAGCTTGCGGCGATGACCGAAGCGCACGGGTCCGCGCAGGCGTTCCTCGGCCACTATCGGCGCTACGCCGCGGCCGCCGCCCGCCGCCGTGCCGACCGGCCGCGACACGCGGAGCAGCGCTACCGGTCGGCGCGGGAGGCCCTGGCCGGGGCCGAGGAGTCCTACCGGGTCGCCGACGAGGCAGCGGCGGCCGCGCAGGAGAAACTCGCCGACATTGCCGCGGAGGCCGAACGGCTACAGGCCCGCGACCGGGCGCTGCGTGAGAGCCCGGAGATGCGCAGCGCGCAGGAGCTGGAGCGCCGCGCAGGCGAGGCCCGGCGCCTGCGCACCGCCGCCGACGACGCCGCGCGCGACGAAGGGCGTGCGGCGGCAGCGGTGGCGAGCCGGCGGGAGCGCCGCGATGCGGCTGCCACCCGGGCACGCGGTGCGGCCGAGGAACTGAACGAGCTGCGCCACGGCGCCACCACCGCGGCCGGTGCCGCCCGGATCGAGCAGCGGCACGCCGCGGAGGTCGACGCGCGGCTACCCACCGACGACCCGGCCGGCGCCACGGAGCAGGCGGTCGAGGAGCGGCTGCGCGCGGTGCGGCGCTCGGCCGACGACCTGATCAGCCGCCAGGAGCGCTCGATCCGCCACGTCGAGGGCCTGCTCACCGCCGAAGCCGAGGCGGCACGGGCGCTGCTCGCCGCCCGCGGCACGGTCGACCGGCTCGCCTCCGCACTCGCCGCGCTGGCCGAGCGGCGCAGTGACGCGGCAGCGATCGTCGAGGAGCGCGGGGCGGAGCTGGTGGCCGCGGTCCGGGCCCACCTCGGGGCGGCCGCCGAGCTGACCGTGCCGGACGTCGAGGAGGTGCTGGCCGCACTGGAGCTGTGGGCCGGCACGCTGGACGGCCCGAACCCGGCACGGGCCGCCGTCGACGCCGCGGGGCGGGCCGCCACCGACGCCCTCGCGCGGATGGGCGCCGGGCTCGACCGGCGCGCCGCCGACGCCGCCGCTCGCGCTGCCGAGCTGGCCGCGGAGATCGCCCGGCTGGAGGCGGGCGAGCACGGTGCGCCGCCCGCGCCGCACACCCGCGACCCGGCGGCCCGTTCCGACCGGGCGGGCGCGCCGCTGTGGCAGCTCGTCGACTTCACCGACGACGTCCCCGCGGCCGACCGAGCCGGGCTGGAGGCCGCGCTCGAGGCGTCCGGGATCCTCGACGCCTGGGTCGATCCCGACGGCGTGCTGCGCGACCTCGCCGGCGACGTCGTGCTCGCCCCGCAGCCGGACGCGGCGCGTCCGGCCACCGCGCTCGCCACGGTGCTGCGTCCGGCCGCCGACCCGGACGACCCCCCCGCCGCCGCCGTTCCCCGGGGCCCG
>NZ_JAHKRK010000105.1 GCF_019396355.1 Pseudonocardia nigra | reverse complement strand
AGCTCCGCCACGGACGGCGGCAGCGAGTCCGACATCCGTCCATGATCGCGCCACCACGCCGACGATCAAGCCGCCACGCCGGGCCCGATCACGTCACCAACAGCTCCGGACGTACTGAATAGCTACCGACCGCCGACTCAAGTAATCTGCGAGTACATCGACGGCCACCGGGAGCGCTTCGGGGTCGAGCCGATCTGCGCCGTGCTGTCCGAACACGGTGTCATGATCGCCCCGGGCACGTTCTATAAGTGGCGGACGTGTCCGATCAGTTTGGCCCAGTTGGACGAGGCGCATCTGGTGAACGAGATCGTCGATCTGTATCGGCGGAACAAGCGGGTGTACGGGGTGCGGAAGATGTGGCACGCCGCCCGCCGGGCGGGGCTGCGGCTCGGGCGGGATCAAGTGGGCCGGCTGATGCGCATCGCCGGCATCCAGGGCGTGCGCCGCGGGGCACAGCACACCACGACCACGAGCCGCGACGAGCGGGCACCGCGACACCCCGACCTGGTCCGGCGGGCCTGGAAGGCGCCGAACCGGCCGGACGCGGTCTGGGTGGCGGACTTCACCTACGTGTGGACCGCGGCCGGGTTCTGCTACACGTCGTTCATTACCGACGTGTATTCACGGCGCATTCTGGGGTGGAAGACGTCGATGAGCAGGACCAGTGATCTCGTGACCGCGGCGCTGGCGCAGGCGCTGGCCACCCGCCGCCGCGCGAGTGGCGAGTTCACCGCGAACGGGCTGATCCATCATTCAGATGCGGGTTCGCAGTACACCGCGCTGGCGTTCACCGAGCAGCTCGCCGAGGCCGGGATCTCCGGATCGATCGGTACCATCGGCGACGCGCTGGACAACGCGCTCATGGAATCGACCATTGGGCTGTACAAGACCGAGCTGATCAAGCCGTACGCGAGTACACGAAACTGGTCGGGACTGAGCGAGCTCGAACGTGAGACCGCCGAGTGGGTACGCTGGTACAACAACGAAAGAATCCACTCATCAATCGACTACATGACACCCATCGAGCGAGAAGTCATGTACAGTGACACCATCGCCCAACGGGGCGAGGTGGCCTGAAGCCCAGCCTCTCGCGAACCCAGGACGGTTCAATACCCGGTCGGAACGGATCCGACCGAGCAGCTGAACGGGTAGGTCGGCCAGGACGAACGCCAGCCGGGTGATGTCGTAGCCGGCGTCGGTGACGATCAGGATGTCCGGGTCACCGTGCTGCCAGTGCCCGGCCGCGGTCAGCCGGGCGACGACGGCGCGGAGCTGGTCGGCGGTCACGGCGGTGGCGTCGTCGGTGGGCCCGAGACGGACCGCGTCGAGCAGCGCGGTCCACGAGGTCCGGCCCGGCTCCAGCGCGGCGACGAACGAGTACGGCCAGCCCGGAATGAGTTGAGAGGCGTTCTTCGCCCGGCCGTAGACATGGCAGAACAGCCGCTCCGCGCTGGTGGCGGCGTCCGAGCGCAGCCACGGGCTGACATCAACGGCGAGCACGATCCGACCGTCCGCGGCCCTGGGCAGCGGCAGGGACGCCAGCGTCGCGCGGAAGCCGTCCGGTTCAACACGGCCGTGGTTCAGCGCGTCATACATCGCGCCGTGTCCGCGCCGGTGCTCGGCCACCAGGGTCAGGTCGACCAGCGTCGTCACCGGCCCATCGGCGCACAGCACCGCGTCGGCCAGCTCGAACAGTGCATCGGATCGAGCGGTCAACGACGTGTAGAACTCCCGGCGGAACCGGTTGAGCTCCCCCAACGCCGGCACCCGAACATGATCGTGCACACTACCCACCGCAGCCCTTGTCTTGATCTTCTTCCTTCGCCAGAAGCATGATCAACCAAGGGCTGCACCCATGATCACCCGGGGTCGCAGCGCCAGCACCACCGCCGAGCGCGGAGGTTAAAGATCAAGCTAAGACATCGTTTCAGAAGTGGCGGGCCCGGTCCTGCCGCTGGTGGCGAGGCTGGCAGCATCGGCGCATGGCCGCGCCTCGTGTGACCGCGAAGACGAAGATCTTCGAACTCGAGATCGTGTTGGAAGAGGTCCAGCCGCCGGTCCGGCGCCGGGTGCAGGTGCCCGGAGAGGTGAACCTGGCGGTGCTGCACGAGGTCGTGCAGTCGGCGATGGGCTGGACCAACTCTCATCTGCACGAGTTCGACATCGCGGGGCGCCGCTACGGCATGCCAGACCCGGATTGGGACGACCAGAACGTCACCGACGAGGCCAAGGGAAAGCTGTTCCGCCTGGTTGGCCAAGGGGATCGCTTCAGCTACCTGTACGACTTCGGCGACAACTGGGCCCACCGGCTCACCGTGGAGAAGATCTCGGCTCCGGAGCCGGGGGTGCGCTACCCGCGGTGCGTGGCCGGGCAGGGGGCGTGCCCGCCGGAGGACGTCGGGGGCCCGTGGGGCTATGACGAGTTCCAGGCGGTGTTGGCCGACCCGTCACACCCCGAGCACGACAAGCACGTCGAGTGGGTGGGCGGGCCGTTCGACCCGCACCGTTTCGACCTCGACGCCGCCGACCGAGCGCTGGAGTGGCTGGCCTGGCGGCCGCTGCCCCCCGTGTCGTAGCACGAGCGGTCATGACGGTCGCGGTCGATGTTGGGCGAGGCGGCGGTGACTGATCAGGGCGCAGGCCAGCGACAACAACGCTGTGATGGTCGACTCGGCGCGGTCGTAGCGCAGCGCCAGTCGGCGGAAGTCGAGCAGCCAGGACATCGTGCGCTCGACGACCCATCGGACCCGCCCCAGTCGAGTGGAGTCCTCGATCCCGCGCCGAGCGATCCGCACCCCGATCCCGCGACGAGCCAGGTAGCGGCGACACCGCGGGTAGTCGTAGCCCTTGTCGGCGTGCAGCTTGCCCGGCCGCCGACGCGGACGGCCGGGCTGCCCGCGACGTTCGCGGACTCCGGGGTTGGAGCCCAGAAGCTCGGCGAGCATGCGGCTGTCGTGGGTGTTCGCACCGGTCACCAGGGCGTGCAGCGGTAGCCCGTTGCGCTCACACAGCACGTGGTACTTGCTGCCGGCCTTGCCGCGATCGGTCGGCAACGGCCCGGTGGCCTCGCCGCGGCGCTTGGCCCGCACGCTCACGCTGTCCACCGCCGCCCGGGACCAGTCCAGCAGATCCTGCCGGGCGAGCCGGTCGAGTACGACCCGGTGCAACTGCTGCCACACCCCGGCGTCCTGCCACTCCCGCAGCCGCCGCCAACAGGTCACACCGGACCCACACCCGAGTTCCTGGGGCAGGTCGTTCCAGCGGATCCCGGTCTTGAGCACGAACACGATCCCAGCCAGCGCGGCCCGGTCCGGCACCCGCGGCCGCCCAGTCCGTCCCCGCTTAGCCCTCCGTGGCTGCGGGATCAGCGGCGCCACCAGCTCCCACAGCTCATCGCTGACCAACCGCTCGACACAAGATCGCCTCGCCATCGACGGCCATGATCAGCAACCAGCCCGGCTCCACACAGGACCGACACGGACTTCTGAAACGACGTCTTATGTTTGCCTGAGTGGTAGGGCCGGTCCTGGCCGCCGGTCATGCCGACCCGGTCGATCCGCAGCAGCGTGCCGTCGATGATCACGTAGGCCTTGCCTCGGGCGACCTCGAGCGCCTGCTCGAGCGTGGGCGCCTGTGCGGCGAGCAGGTCGAGCGCCTCGCGCACATAGCGGTAGACCGTCGTGGTGCCGATCGCGAACCCGCCGGCCAGGTCGGCGTAGGTTTCGCCCTTGCGCAGGTAGGCCACGACCAGCAGGGCTTGCCGGCCGGCGTTGAGCCGCCGCCACCGGGTCCCGAGCGTGGCGCGTCGCTTGCGGAGCAGGTCGGCGAGCATGATCAGCGCGCGGTTGGACACGGTCATCCCCGAGGGGTAGGAAAGCACCCGAAGCTCCTGCTCTGGGCTAGTTGATCTAGGCAATCACCCGTCTACCAGGAGCTCCACCCATCCGTGGCGCTCACACGCCGTACACCCTCAAGCCCCTCCACCAGGTTGGAAAGGGCTCAGTGTCGCGCGCAGCGGCGGCAACCCCTGATCGCGACAGCGCGGGCAGCCTCGATTCCGTCCTCGCCGCCAGGAACCGTCAGGTGATCATCGAGATACCGCTGCCGTAAGCCTGGAACATGGGCCCATGCGCTCGAACATCCCGCCAAGACCGCTACGGAGCGCATGGGAGCCCGGTAACGCCGCTCGCCGCGACGAGCACGATCCGTCGACCCCGACTCGTTCGTGACGACGGAGAACACGCCCAGGCGTGGCGGCGTCGCGGACCACGATCGCCTCAGAAGACGATCGTCGTGGCTCCGTTGACCAGGACCCGGTCCTCGCAGTGCCAGTCGACCGCCCGGGCGAGGACGCTGCGCTCGATGTCCGCACCACGGCGAGCGAGCTCGGCGGCGCTGTGTCGGTGCGAGACCCGGAGACGTCCTGCTCGATGATCGGTCCCTCGTCGAGGTCCTCGGTCGCGTAGTGCGCGGTCGCCCCGATGAGTTTGACCCCGCGTTCCTTGGCGCGCTCGTAGGGTCCGGCACCCGCGAAGGCCGGCAGGAACGAGTGGTGGATGTTGATCACGGGTACGGCGACCCGGCTCAGGAAGTCGGCGGAGAGGATCTGCATGTACCGGGCCAGGACGACGAGGTCGACGCGGCCCGCGAGCAGGTCCAGCTGGCGTTGCTCCGCCTCGGCCTTGGACGTCCTCGTGACCGGGACGTGCGCGTGGGGCACGCCGAAGGAGGCGACGTCGGCGGCGAGGTCGGGGTGGTTGGACACGACCTGCACGATGTCCACCGGCAACTCGCCCCGGCGCCACCGCCACAGCAGATCGAGCAGGCAGTGGTCGTAGCGCGAGACGAACACCGCCAGCCGGGTTGGCACCGCCGCGTCCCGCATCCGGAAGGTCATCGCGAACCGGTCGGCGACCCCGGCCGCGAAATCGCGCTCGAGCCGGGGAAGCGCGCCGGCGAGCCCGGGTAGGTGGAACACCAGACGCAGGAAGAATCGGCCACCGCGGGGATCGGTGGAGTCCTGGTCGGAGGACACGATGTTGGCCCCGCGGGCGTGCAGGAACCCGGTGATCGCCGACACAATGCCGGGCCGGTCCGCGCACGACACCACCAGCCGGCCGATGTCCTCATCGCCCCGGTCCCCGGCGATCCGGTCACCGGAACGGCGTGGCCGGGAGTCGAGCACCACCATGGCTACTCCGATCCCGCGGCGTCGAAACCAGCGGCGTCGAAACCAGCGGCGTCGATCCCGAACTCGGCTCCCGCGTCGAGCAGCGCGTCGTGGAGGTACTGCCCGGACGACCGCTCGCAGTGCAGGAGGTAGGAGCGCGTTCCGTCGACGTCGTCGCGCACCACGTCGGTGACGAGCCGTGCGACCGACGACCGGAACGCCGCGCCGTCGGGCGTGACCGCGTCGGAGAGGTCCACCGCGCACACCTTGGCGAGCAGGTCGGCGCTCGCCCCACCGCGCAGCCGGACCAGCGCCCGCCCGTGCGTGAGGTCCACGACCGAGACGAACTCGCCGGTGGCCGCGGCCGTCGCTGCCAGCCGGGAGCGCACCCGCGCCGCCGTGCCCACCGGAGCGAGCACCAGCCACCCCCCCGGGCCCGAGCCGACGACGAGTTCTCCGTCGCCCGACCGCGCGGCCCGCCCGAACGGCACGCCCAGCGCGCGCTGCATCGCCCCGTCGACCGGCGCCCGCACCGCGACCTTGGCCAGCGGGGTGCAGTCGGTGATCGTCAGCGCCGCCGTGCTTCGGCGGACGCTGACCTCCCAGCCGCCGTGCTCACCCACCGGATCCGCCGCGGCGATCGGGCTGCGTGCGAGGGCCACGAGGTCAGACACGTTGCCGCTCCCCCTCCGGGTCGAAGTGCGCGTGGTGGGCGGTGACCTCGGCCTCGACGTCGCGGCCGTCGGGCAGCCGCACGGTCACGCGGGTGCCCGGCTCTGCGAGGTGCGCGTCGAGCTGACCGAGGCAGATCGCCCGGCCCAGTGTCGGGGACATCCGGCTCGACGTGATCCGCCCGACGATGTGCCCGCCGTCGCTGACGATCTGGCTGGCCTCGGCCGGCACCACGTCGCGGTCGACCGGTTGCAGCCCGACCAGCCGCGGCTGGTCGGCGCGCTCCTGCTGCCAGGCCAGCTCGGCCTTGCCGACGAAGTCGGGCTTGTCCGGCTTGATCATCCCGTCCAGGCCCGCCGTGTAGGCCTGGGTGAGCCCGTCGGTGTCCTGGCCGACGATGAAGTGGCCCTTCTCCAGCCGCAGGATTCGCTGGGCCTCCACCCCGAACGGCACCACCCCGAGGTCGGCGCCCGCCTCGATCAGCCGTTCCCAGACGTGCAGGCCGTAGGCGGCCGGGACGTGGATCTCGTAGCTCAGCTCGCCGGTGAACCCGATCCGCCAGAGCACGCAGTCCTCGACGCCGGCGATGGTCCCGGTGCGCACGTTCATGTAGCCGAACGCCTCGGGGCGCAGGTCGACGCCCTCGGCGAGCCTGCCCAGCAGCTCACGGGAGCGCGGGCCGGCCACGTTGATGCTCGCATAGGCGGTGGTGACCGGGGCGACATGGACCTTCCAGCCGGGGTGCTCGGTCTGCAGCCAGCTCTCCACCCACTCCCAGACGGTCGCCGCCCCCGACGAGGTGGTGCTCATCAGGTAGTGCTCGTCGCCGAGCCGCCCGGTCACGCCGTCGTCGAGGATCACCCCGTCGTCCGCGCACATCACGCCGTAGCGCACCCGCCCGACGCCGAGCTTGGCCCACTTGTTGACGTAGAGCAGCTCGAGCAGCTTCGCGACGTCCGGGCCGCGCAGGTCGAGCTTGCCGATCGGCGTGACGTCGATGATCCCGACACCCTCGCGCACGGCCCGGACCTCCGCCGCGGGGTCGCCGTAGTGCTCGGGCCGGATCCACTGCCCGGCGACGAGCGGCACGGCGCCGTGGCGTTCGTGCCACGACTGCATCGGCGAGTACCGCACCGGCTGGAACGTCCGTCCGGCGAGCGCACCGAGGCTGACGGGGGCGTACATCGGCCGCCACGTGGTGGTGCCGGTCTCGGCGATGCTGCGCCCGGTGGCCGCCGCGACGACGGCCACGGTGTTGACCGTCTCCAGCTTGCCCTGTGCGGGCCCCATGGTCGCTGTGGTGTAGCGCTTGACCAGCTCGACGGAGTCGTAGCCCTCCTTGACGGCCGTGACCAGGTCCTTCGCGGTCACGTCCTCGGAGAAGTCCACGAAGCCGGGCCCGGCGAAGAACAGCTCCGGGTGCGCGTCGAGCGGCAGCTCGGGTATCGGAACGGGCGGCGCCGGGGCGGGCTCGGGCTCGGCGTCCCGCGGGCGCGTCGGCAGGCCGGCGTGCAGCCGTGCGCGGACGTGCGCCGCCCGGCGGGCCGACTCGCGGCCGACGGCCTCGGCGTGCTCCCGCAGCTGCCCGATCGTCCCGTCCCCGGCGATCCCGCCGGCGGCCAGGACGTCGTCGGGCATGCGCGCCGGGTCGGGCAGGAAGCGCGCGGCCTCGGGCCGGTAGCCCGGCTCGGCGCCCGCCATGTTGAGCAGCGAGGTGGGGGCGGTCCAGCCGACGGCGGTGACGAGCAGGTCGCAGTCGATCCGGGAACCGTCGCCCAGCTCGACGGACTGCACTGCGCCACGGCCCCGCGCCCTGACGACCCGCTGCCCGCGGCGCGCGTCCACGACGGCGGCGACGTCGACGCCGGCCCGCTTCAGGTCGGCGGCCGCGGCGTCACCGTCGGGGTTGGCGGAGAACACCACGGCACGCTCGCCGGGCCGCACGGCGTAGAGGTTGATCAACCGGCGGACGGCCGTGGAGAGCATGACGCCGGGCAGGTCGTTGCCCTCGAACACGTACGGCCGCTCGATCAGGCCGGGCGCGACCACCAACGCCTTCGCGCGCACCTTGACCAGCCGCTCCGCCACGTGCGACAGGTTACGCTGCATCACACCGACCCAGTTGTCGTCGTAGCGCCCGACGACGACCGAGTCGGTGAGCACCTCGATCCCCGGCTCGCCGCGGACCTGCGCCTCGAGCTCGGACCGCGCGGCGCGCGCCGCGTCGTCGCCCCAGCGCAGGTGACCACCGAGCTGGTGCTCCTCCTCCACCAGCATGACCTGCGCCCCGCCCCGCGCCGCCGCGACCGCGGCCGCCATCCCGGCAAGGCCACCGCCGGCGACCAGCACGTCGGGGTGGGCGTAGCGCTTGTCGTAGTACTCGTGCGGCGTGTCCGGGGAGACCTCGCCCGCGTGCACGAACCGGCGCAGCACCTTCTCGTACACCGGCCACAGGCGCTCGGGCTTGATGAAGGTCTTGTAGTAGAAGCCGGTGGCCAGGAAGCGGCCTGCCAGCCCGTTGACGGCCTTCACGTCGAACTTCAGCGACGGCCAGGTGTTCTGCGAACGCACGTCCATGCCCGCCTCGACGAGTCGGTGCGCACCGCGCACGTTCGGCTCGTCGCCGACCTGCACATGACAGCCGGGGTCGAGGAAGTCGGCGGTGAGCAGCCCGCGCGGCCGGTGGTACTTGTAGCTGCGGGAGAACACCCGCTCCCCCGCCGCCGCCAGCGCCGAGACGATCGTGTCGCCGGGGTGGGCGGTGCAGGGCGCGCCGTTCCAGCGGAACTCCAGCACGGCACTGCGGTCGATCAGCTCGCCGGGCTGCGGTTCGAGGCGCATCGGGGCGCGGGTGCGCGGGGCGGTCCGGGTCATGAGGTGCGCACCTCGTTGGTCACCGTGTGGCGCTCGAGGGTGAAGTAGCGGCGGCAGCCGGAGCCGTGGTACCAGCTCTCCCGCACCCAGCCCCGCAGGTTGACGTGGAAGTACAGGTGCCGGCGCCACTGCTCGGGCCCGGCCGTGGCCGGGTCGGGCCGCGTCCCGGTCTCGCCGACGTAGCGGAACTCGCCGGCGTTGCGAGCGCCGCACCACGGGCACGGGAGCAACATCATGACGTTCTCTCTCTCGACGGTCGGGCTCTTCCGGCGACGTGGCAGGCGTCAGTGGCCCACGGCGGCCGCGCCCTTCTCCCCCACCAGGCGCCCGGCCTCGAACCGGTCGAGCCCGAAGGCGGAGATGATCTCCGGGGGGCGTTCGTTCGCGATGCAGTCGGCCATGGCCTCGCCCGAGACCGGCCCGGCCTTGAAGCCGTAGGTCCCCCAGCCGACGTCGACGTAGAAGCCCTCCACGGGCGTGGGGCCCATGATCGGGGAGTAGTCCGGCGTCATGTCGCAGAGCCCGGCCCACTGCCGCAGCAGCCGCATCTTCGACAGCGCGGGCATCAGCTCCAGCACGTGGCCCGCCACACCCTCGGCGAACTCCAGGGAGCCACGGGTCGAGTAGGACGCGAACGGGTCGACGCTCGCCCCGAACACCAGCTCGCCGCGGTCGGTCTGGCTGACGTACACGTGCAGCGTGCCGGACACCACCACGGTGTCCAGGAACGGCTTGACCGGCTCGGTGACGGCCGCCTGCAGCGGGAAGGTCTGCACCGGCATCGACACCCCGGCCATGTCCGAGATCAGGGTCGACCAGCCGGCCGTGCAGTTGACCACCACCGGCGCGGCGATGCGGTGCCCGTCGCCGGTCCGCACCCCGGTCACCCGGCCGCGCTCGACGTCGATGCCGATGCCGACGACCTCGGTGTTCTGGTGGATGTGCACGCCGTGCGCGTCGGCCGCCCGCGCGTAGCCCCAGACGACGGCGTCGTGGCGGATGATCCCACCGGGCGGGTGGTACAGCGCCCCGAGGATCGGGTACCGGGCCGCGGCCGAGGTGTCCATGTGGGGCACCAGCTTCTTGACCTCGTCCGGCCCGACGACGTCGGAGTCCACGCCCTGGAGCTTGTTGACCTCGGCGCGCCAGCGCATGGTGCGCAGCGAGCTGTCGTTGTGCGCGAGGGTCAGGTGGCCGCGCTGGGAGAACATGACGTTGAAGTTGAGGTCGGCGGCCAGGTGCTCGTAGAGCTTGACCGACCGGTCGTAAAACCGGATGCCCTCGGGGGTGAGGTAGTTCGACCGCAGGATCGCGGTGTTGCGCCCGGAGCCGCCCGAGCCGATGTAGCTCTTCTCCAGCACCGCGACGTTGCGGATGCCGTGGTTGGTGGCCAGGTAGTAGGCGGTGGCCAGCCCGTGCACCCCGCCGCCCACGATCACCACGTCGTAGCTGTCGCGCGGGACGTGGTGCCGGAACGTCACGGGCCAGTCGGCCCCGGAGAGCCCGTGGCGGACCAGGCGCCAGGCCGAGTACCGGGGCCGGTGTCCGTTGGTCGAACTGCGCACGCCTGTTCTCCAGTGCGGTTGTCGGCTGCGGTCGCTCATGCGAGCGTGAGGTACCGGTCGATCTCCCACTCGGAGACGGTCGCGTGGTAGGCATCGAACTCCGCCTGCTTGACGCGCGCGTAGTAGTCGATGAAGTCCCCATCGGGTACGGCGCCCAGGGCCGCGCGCAGGACGGGGTCGGCGACCAGCTCCTCGAGCGCGCGGTCCAGCGTCCTGGGCAGGTGCGCGATGCCCCGGGCGGCCACCTCCTGGGGCGTCAGCGCGAACAGGTTGTCCTGCACCTGCGGCCCGGGGTCGAGGTCGCGATCGATCCCGTCCAGCCCCGCGGCGAGCAGCGCCGCCGAGGCCAGGTACGGGTTCGCCGAGCCGTCCACCCCGCGGTGCTCGACGCGGCCGCCTTCGGGCACCCGCAGCATCAGGCTGCGGTTGTTCCCGCCGTAGGCCACATACGCCGGCGCCCAGGTGGAGCCGGACTGCGGCGCCCCCACCCCGATCCGCTTGTAGGAGTTCACCGTGGGGCAGATGACGCCCGCGGTCGCGCGCCCGTGGTCGAGGAGCCCGCCGATGTAGCGGTAGGCGGTCTTGGACAGGCCGAGACCGTCGGTGTCGTCGCTGAACAGCGGCTCGCCCCCGGCGGTCCAGAGGCTCTGGTGCAGATGCAGTCCGTTGCCGGTGACCGACGTGAACGGCTTGGGCATGAACGTCGCCGTCATCCCGGCGTCGTGGGCCAGCATGTGCACCATGTAGCGGAAGAAGATGGTGCGGTCCGCGGTGGTCACGGCGTCGGAGTAGACGAAGTTGCTCTCGAACTGGCCGTTGCCGTCCTCGTGGTCGTTGGCGTAGTTGCCCCACCCGAGCCCGTTCATGTGGCGCGAGAGCGTGGACAGGAAGTCCCACATCCGGGTCAGGCCCTTGACCTCGTAGCAGGGCTTCGACGACGAGTCGAGGGAGTCGGCGACCTCCAGCGTGCCGTCCGCGGTGCGTCGCAGCAGCGAGTACTCCACCTCCGCGCCGGTCTTGAGCGTCCACCCGCGCTCGGCCTCCAGGGCGGCGAGCCGGCGCTTGAGGATCACCCTCGGCGCGTACGGCCACGGCTCGCCGTCGACGTGCGGGTCGCAGTGCAGCATCGCGACCCCCTTCTTCCACGGCACGCGCGTGTAGGACGCCGGGTCGGGCACCGCCGTGATGTCCGGGTCGGCCGGGCACTGACCCAGGTCGCCCGCGGCGAACCCCGCGAAGCCAGCGCCCCCGTCCATGAGCAGGTCGAAGCTGGACATCGGCATCGCCTTGGCGCACGGCTTGCCGTGCAGGTCGACGAACATCGCGAGGAAGAACTCGATCCCGTCCTCCTCGGCGCGCGCCCTCAGGTCCTCGCGGGGATCACCCATGTCAGCTCCTTCGTTGGAGACGAACCACGTGCAGCGTCAGCGTCTACGGGTCAGGGTCTACCGGGGATCCAACTCGTTCCCGCCAGGGGAACGCCAGCCATTGCCGCCGCTTCGATGGTGAGGGCCGCGAGGTCCTCCGGTTCGAGGTTGTGGACGTCGGACTTGCCGCAGGCCCTGGCGAGCGTGGTCAGCTCCATCGTCACCGACTTGAGGTAGTTGACGACCCGCTGTGCCCCCGGCTCGGGGTCCAGGCGCGCCTCCAGCGCCGGGTCCTGGGTGGCGATCCCGACCGGGCACCGGCCGGTGTGCATGTGGTGGCAGTAGCCCGGCTCCGTGCCCAGTGCCCGGTAGTCGGCCGTGGCGTCGTGCTCGACCCCGTCGCGCTCATAGGTGCGGCTGTTGCAACCGAGCGCGATGAGCGGCGCGACGCCCATCGAGACCGCGTCCGCGCCGAGCGCGAGGGCCTTGGCCACGTCGGCGCCGGTGCGGATGCCGCCGGAGACGACGAGCTGTACCTCGTCCTCCACGCCGAGATCACGCAGCGCCTCGGCCGCAAGGCGCACGGCGGCGAGGGTGGGGATGCCGGCGTGCTCGAGGAACACGTCCTGGGTGGCACCGGTGCCGCCCTGCATCCCGTCGACGACCACCACGTCGGCGCCCGCCGCGACGGCGAGCTTGACGTCGTTGGTGACGCGCGTGGCGCCGAGCTTGACGTAGATCGGCTTCTCCCACGAGGTGGCCTCGCGCAGTTCCTCGATCTTGATGCGGAGGTCGTCGGGGCCGACCCAGTCCGGGTGCCGCGACGCCGAGCGCTGGTCGATCCCTGCCGGCAGCGCGCGCATCCGCGCCACCCGCTCGGACACCTTCTGCCCGAGCAGCATGCCGCCACCACCGGGCTTGGCGCCCTGCCCGATGACGATCTCGATCGCGTCGGCCCGTTTCAGATCGGTCGGGTTGAAGCCGTACCGGGAGGGCAGGCACTGGTAGACCACCAGGTGGGACGCCTCCCGCTCCTCCTCGGACATCCCCCCGTCGCCGGTGGTCGTCGAGGTGCCCACCGCGGTGGCCGCCCGGCCCAGTGACACCTTGGCCGCGGAGGACAGGGCGCCGAAGCTCATCCCCGCGATCGTGATCGGGATGTCCAGCTCGATCGGCTTGCTCGCCCGCCTGCTGCCGAGCACCGTGCGGGTCTCGCACTTCTCGCGGTAGCCCTCGAGCGGGTACCGCGAGACCGAGGCGGTGAGCAGCACGAGATCGTCGAACGTCGGCAGCGTTCGCTTGGCCCCCCACCCGCGGATCTCGTAGTGGCCCTCGGCGGCCATCCGCTGGATCTGGGCGATCGCCTGGGGCGGGTAGGAGTGGCTGGCGCGCCGGGCGTCCATCGGCAGCGGGTTCGGCAGGGCCTCGGTCATCAGTACCTCTGGTCCTTGAGGGCGTCGAAGTTGTAGAGCTCGCGGGCCGACGCCACGCGGGTGACGTTCTCCGGGTCGATGTGGCCGAAGCCGGCCTGGTCCGCGAGCTGCTTCACCAGGAGCACGTCGTCGGCGGAGAGCTCCTCGACCCTCGCGTCGGACCCCAGCGACGTGATCGGGCCGGCGACGTAGATGACGGTCTCGTACAGCGAGTCGCCGAGGGCGTGGCCGGCCGAGCCGCCGACCAGCATCACGCCGGCCTGGGCCATGAAGCCGCTCATGTGCCCGACGTCGCCGGCCACCAGCACGGTGCCGCCCTTGAGCGAGATGCCCGCCCGCGACGACGCGTCGCCCTCCACGACGATGGTGCCGCCGTGGGCCGACGCTCCGGCGCACTCCGACGCGTTGCCGCGCACGCGCACCGTGCCGCTCATCAGGTTCTCGCCGACCGACCAGCCGACGAAGCCGTCCACGACGACGTCCGGGCCGTCGCAGAGCCCGCCGATGAAGTAGCCGGCGTTGCCCTCGATCTCCACGGTGATCCTGTTGGCCAGCCCGACGGCGAGGTTGTGCCGCCCCCACGGCCCGAGGATCCGGGCATGCGTCCCGTCCGGCAGCGCGGCGAGCGCGGCGTTGACCTCGCGGGTCGACAGCTCCGCGCAGTCCAGGGTCACCGGCTCCACGTGTAGACCTCCTCCGGGACCGGCTCGAACACCGTCGCGTCGCCGACTCCGGGAAGGTCGGCCAGCGCGTGGTACTCCGACGCGAAGGCGACGTAGTCGTCGGTCTCCGCGATCACGGCTGGCTTGCAGGCGAAGGAATCACGCATGACCGCGAACTGCGTGCCGGTCGTGACGAGCAGGGTGAAGAACCCGTCGAGCTCCTTGAGCACCATCCGCAGCGCGTCGGACAGGTCGGCGCCCGACGCCACCTGGTGCCCGACGAACCGGGCCGCCACCTCGGTGTCGTTGTCGGTGATGCACTGGATGCCCTCACGCTCGAGGCGGCGGCGCACCGTGGCCGGGTTGGAGAAGGATCCGTTGTGCACCAGGGCCATGTCGGCTCGCGGGGCGAAGGGATGCGAGTGCTCGGTGGTCACCGCGGACTCGGTGGCCATCCGGGTGTGTCCGATGCCCTGGAACCCGGACCGCTGGGCGATCCCGTAATGCGCGCAGATCTCGCGCGGCAGCCCGACATCCTTGACGACCTCCAGCGTGGGGCCGTAGCCGACCACCGCGACGTCCGGAACGGCGTCGGCCAGCATCGCCAGCACGGCATTCTCGGCGGCGGCGCTGGCGAGCAGCGCGGCATCGCCGAACTGCTCGACGTCGACGGGAGCGCCGAGCTCGACGGCCATTCGGCTGCCGAGCGTCTCCCAGTCGACGCCCGTGTCGCCCCGCAGCGAGAACCGGGAGCGGCCGTCCGGCGGCCGGTGCAGCGCGACGCCTGCCGAGTCGGGGCCCCTGCTCGACATGCAGTCCAGCATGACCGTGAGGAGCGCACCCAGACGCGGATACAGCTCGGGGCGCTTCAGGTGGAGCCCGACGATCCCGCACATGAGTCGCTCCTTCGTAGATCGGGCGGAGGCAGGGCCCGGAACGTATTGGTGCAAGGTCCGAACCTAGGACCTTTCTCATGCGACCACCGGCGGGTGGCGATGTCAATACCCGAGCCCGTTCGCGCGTATAACCTCGGAGCATGGTCCGCGTGGTGACGTCCTTGACGCTGTCGCAGGCCGTCGCGGAGCACCTGCGGACGCTGATCCACCGGGGCGAGGTGGGCCCCGGCGAGCGGCTGCCTGCCGAGCGCGACCTCGCCGAGCAGCTCGGGGTGGCCCGGATCAGCCTGCGCGAGGCCCTCAAGATCCTGCAGGACGAGGGCTACGTACAGGTGCGCCGCGGCGCGCTCGGCGGCGCCTACGTCACCGAGCTCCAGCAACCGGTCGAGCGGTGGCGGGCCAGGATGCGCGACCAGGCGGGCGAGATCGACGACATCATCGACTTCCGGATCGCGCTGGAGACCGACGCCGCCCGGTTGGCGGCCGCCCGCCGCGACCGGTCCGACCTCGCCCGCCTGCGGGCGTCGATCGCGAAGCTGCGGCAGTCGGACGGGCGGGCCGCGTTCCGCTCGACCGACTCGCAGTTCCACGACGGGCTCGCGCAGGCCGCCCGCAACGTCCGGCTCGAGACCGCGATCCACGCCTCCCGCGGCGAGCTGTTCAGCCCGCACGACCTGCTGCCATTCGTCGATCCGGTGGAGGAGTCCGCCCGCGACCACCAGCAGATCTACGAGGCCGTCCGGGACGCCGACCCGGATGCCGCCGAGGCCGCGATGCGGGAGCACATCGAACGCACCCGCCGTCAGCTGAGGGAGATCGTCTTCGGTCCGGAGGGCGTCGCGGAGCAGACGACCGGGTGACTGACCCTGGCGCAGTGACCCTTGACACAGGGTCGGCGGGGGTAGTGGTATTAGGTCCGAACCTCGGACCATGACCGGGGCGCGGGTCTCGGTGCCCGGGCCCGCCACCAGTCCGGCGCGAACGACGAGCCCCGGACACCACTCCCAGCTCTCGAGCGCAGGCGCTCCATGTTCCGGGCGCACTCGCGCGGGATCGGAGGCGCCAGTGTCCACCACCCTCCAGTCGCGCATCGACGCGCTGGCCCGCCGCGACCGCCTGCAAGCGGTGATCTTCACCGTGTGCATGTGGGTGACCATCCTCTTCGTGCTGGTCGTGGCCGTCGCCGTCGCCCCCACGGCAGGCATAGTCGTCGCGCTCGTCGTGTCGGGGCTCCTGCTCGGCCTGTTCAACACGGCCTCGATGGTTGCGCTGGTCCGCCGATACGCCGCGAACAAGGACCTCGTGTACCGCCCCGACATCGAGAACCTCGACCACATGCACCGCGAGCGTGCGAACGGGAGGCGGTGACATGGCCCCCTACGAGCCCCCGGTGCAGTCGAAACGCGGCCAGCTCCTCGACGCCGTCACGGTGCTGGTGCTGATCTTCGCCACGCTGTTCGCCACGACCTTCCTCGTGCAGGAGACCGAGAGCACGGACGCAGCACCCGACACCCGCGCCCTCACCGACCTGGCGATCACCGATACCGAGCGCGCCCAGTTCCAGAAGGTCATCGACTCCGGGACGGCCGACCTGCCGACGGTCGCGGCCGCGGTCGACGCCAACGAGCCGGGGACGGACAAGTACGACTTCAGCGTCGCGGCGCTGCTCGGGACGGCCGCGCTGCTCGCCGTCTATCTCGCGTTCGTGTACCGCACCTCGTTCCGGGAGTACCGCGAGGTGATCGAGGAGAAGTTCGGCCCGAAGGACGGAGGGGGGCAGGCATGACGATCGCCGCAGGCCTGGAGCTCGTCGCGTGGATCCTCAGCGCCGTCATCGCCGGCTGGCCTCTGTACGACGTGGTCCGCGTCGCGCGCACCCACGACGAACGGCTGCTGATCAATGCCGTTGAGCCGATCGACGGCGCGGCCGCGCTCCGCGACGCGGGAGGCGAGAAGACATGAGCGAGCTCGCAAGCGAACCGCCGACCCCCGGCCTGATCGACGAGGTGGCCGCCGGCGAGCGGCCTGCCCTGCGCAAGGTGCTGTCCCCGATGCACATCTGGGCGCTCGGGGTCGGCATCGTGCTCGTCGGGGAGTTCATGGGGTGGAACTTCGCGGTGGAGAAGGGCGGCATGTACGGCGCCCTCATCGCCGCGTGGGTGGTGGGCCTGCTCTACACGTCCATCGTCATGATCAACTCGGAGATCACCTCGGCCATTCCCGCCGCGGGCGGCCAGTACGCGCAGGCCAAGCACACCATCGGGCCGTTGATGGCGTTCAACGTCGGGCTGTACCTGACGCTCGCCTACACGATGCTCGAGGCCGCCAACGCGAACGTGCTCAGCTACCTGCTGACGACCCTGGCCAACCTGATGGGTAGCACCGAGACGCTGTCGCCCTACCCGTTCGCGACGCTCGCGATCCTTGGGCTGGCGTGGCTGAACTACCGCGGCGTGTTCGTGACGCTCTCGGTGAACTTCGTGATCACCGGGTTCGCCTTCGTCACGATCCTCGTGCTGTTCGTCGGTGCCCGGGCCTGGGATCCCGCCGGCGGGCTGGAGCTCGCCGGGCTGGTCGGCGAGATCGACAACGGGCTGCCGTACGGGTGGATCGGCGTCATCGCCGCGTTCCAGTTCGGGATGTGGTTCTACCTCGGAATCGAGGGCACGGCGCAGGCCGCGGAGGAGTGCCGCTCCGCCCCGCGGTCGATCCCGATCGGGAGCATGGCCGGGATGATGACATTGATCATCGCTGCCACGCTCACCTGGTACATCTGTGCCGGACTGCTCCCCTGGCAGTACCTCGGCACCTCCATCACACCGCTCTTCGACGCCGCGCGCGTCACCGGCAGCGGCCTGCTCGTGGTGCTGCTGCTGATCGGCACCCTGTTCGCGACGCTGGCCTCGGCGAACGGATGCATCAACGACGCCTCGCGGGCCTGGTTCTCGATGGGACGCGACCGTTACCTGCCGGAGTGGTTCGGGGCCGTCCACCCGCGCTACCACACGCCCTTCCGGGCGATCGTCTTCCTGGTACCGGTCGCGATCGCGTTCGCGCTGCTCCCGGTGCTGCTCGACCAACCGACCCTGCTCGCCACGGTGATCACGTTCTCGATCCTGTCCGGCCTGCTGATGTACAGCTTCATGGGGCCGAACTTCATCCGCTTCCGCCGGCTCTGGCCCATGGGGTCGATCACCCGCGGCTACGTCCTCCCGTTCCACCCCGTGCCCGCGATCGCCCTCATCGCCCTGTCCGCGCTGGTCTTCTTCGCGACGTTCCTCGGCTACGGCACGGCACTGCTGTCGATGCTCGCCTTCTACTTCCTGGCGTCGGTCTGGTTCGTGCTCTGCCGCTACAAGTACGTCCGGCTGGGCGCGCAGTTCACCGCCGACCTCCCACGCCCCCGGGGCTACTGACCGATGACCACCGCATTCGTCGTGATCGCGGCACTGGCCGCCGTCGCGGCGCTCTGCCACCTCCAGGTGAGCCACCTGCGTCGGGTGCGCCGGGAGAGGCGGGCGCTGTTCGCCGACGTGCAGGACGTGCTCGACGATGCCGTGGTCCACCAGGACGGCCTCGGCTACCCCGCGCTCAGCGGGACCTATCGCGGCCACCCGGTCCGCCTGCGGGTCGTCGTCGACACGCTCACTCTGCGGAAGCTGCCCGCGTTGTGGCTGCTCATCACCCAGGTGCGCCGGCTCGACGTGGAGGAGCCGATCGACGTCCTGCTGCGCCCGTCCGGGGCGGAGTTCTTCTCCCCCAACGCGGAGTTCGCCCACGAGCTGCCACCGCCCGACTGGCTCCCCCGCCCGGCGCGGATCGCGAGCCCCCGCTCCACGTCCGCGCTCCCGGCCGTGGAGCACCTCGCGCCGCTGCTGCGGGACCCACGGACCAAGGAGGTCCTGGTCAGCGGCGATGGCGTCCGGGTCGTCCGGCAGCTCGCAGAAGGCGCGCAAGGCCCCTACCGGACAGCCCGGCGCCCCGATTTCGGGCCGGTACGCCTCCTGCCCGACGGCCTGTGCCACCTCCTGGACACGATCAGCGATGCCGGCGACGTGCTCGCCGGCGGCGAGGTGCGTTCCCGATGACCCGCGGTCGACCCCTCCTCGTACTCGGCGTCGCGATCGTCCTGCCCGGGGTCGGCCAGGTACTGAACCGCATGTCGATGCGCGGCCTCGTGTTCGTGTTCTACATCGTGCTGTTGGGGACCATCACCTACAACCTCACCACCCCTGACCACTCGTTCCTCGGGCGCTACGCCGGTGGCCTGTTCATCTACGCGATCAGCGTCCTCGACGCCTACCGCTGGGCGGCGCTCCGGGCCGGGGTCCACGTTTCGCAGTCCGACGACCGGTGAGGTTCACACGCGGCCGGTCCCACCCCGCAGGCACCTACGCGCGGGAGGATGGCGAGCATGAAGCTGACGACGACAAACCTTCGTCTCGGTCGACAGACTGATGCAGAGCCCGGCGGGCCCGACGAGGGCCGCAGCGGCGGGTTCGAGCGGCGGTTGGATGGTCCCGCACTTCGACGACGGGACCGGACAGTTCATGGATCAGGTCTTCACGGCTCTCGAGCTGGCCGAGTCGCGGACCACGCCCAAGGGCGTGACGATCCAGGTCTACCGGACCGCCGGACGCCCCGACTACGGGACGGCCGAGGTTGACTGACCAGACGTCGTTTCAGATGCTGCAGTCAAGGTGTCCGCCTGCCCGGAGTCCGTCGGCGCATACCAGAAGATCACCTTGCGGCGTCAGCCTCGGCGCCTTCCGGAAGTAGGGCAAGGAGCTGCTCCGTGTGGCCAGGAAGCTCCCCTTCAGCGAGACCCGTGATGACGCCCTCAGCCGTACGGGCTGATCGACCAGGACCTTCTCGTTGGACTGGAGCAGGCCGGGCACCACTCTGTCGAGCTCGGCCTCGCTCAATACTTGCCTGGACCTGCCGGCCGGGCCGCCGCTGGGGTTCGCCCTGCTCGCGCACTGCTTCACCTGCAGTAAGGACCAGATCGGGCTGGCCCGGATCGCGCGCGGGCTCACCGCCCGCGGCGTCGGGGTGCTGCGCATTGACTTCACCGGGCTCGGCGAGTCCGGCGAATCGTTCGCCGAATCGACGTTCACCGTCAACGCCGACGACCTGGTGCGCGCCGCGGACCGGCTGCGCGCCGAGTACGGCCCGCCCAGCCTGCTCGTCGGGCACTCCCTCGGCGGCGCCGCCGTGATCGCCGCGGCGGACCGGATCCCGGAGGTTCGGGACGTCGCCACGATCGGCGCGCCGTTGTCACCCGACCGCGTCACCCACCTGTTCGACGCCGCCCGCGACGACATCGAGACCGACGGGGCGGCGGCGGTGTGCATCGCCGGGCGCAGCTTCCGCGTCGGGCGCGACTTCCTCGCCGACGTCGCCGACCAGCCCCAGCGGGCCCGGATCGCCGCGCTCGACCGCCCGCTGCTGGTGCTGCACGCGCCCGACGACGACGTCGTCGACGTCGGCAACGCCCGACGGATCGTCGACGCCGCCGGGTCCGCGGCGTCGTTCGTCGCCCTCGATGGCGCCGACCACCTGCTCACCCGCGCCGCGGACGCCGACCGCGTCGCCGCGCTCGTCGCTGCCTGGGCGGGGCCGTACCTCGACGGCGGGAAGGCCGCCGAGCCCGGCCCGGAGCCGGGCACCGTCGAGGTGGCCGAGACTGGCGCCGGCCGGTTCACCCAGCGCATCCGCACGGAAGAGCACGAGTGGGCCGCCGACGAGCCGACCTCCGCGGGCGGCACCGGCAGCGCCCCCGATCCCTACCAGCTGCTGCTGTCGGCGCTCGGAGCCTGCACCACGATGACGATGCGGATGTACGCTGAGCGCAAGGGCTGGAACCTGCGCCGCAGCACCGTCACCCTCACCCATGACCGGCTGCATGCCGCCGACTGCGTCACCTGTGAGACCGACACCGGCCAGGTCGACCGCATCGTCCGCGAGATCCACCTCGACGGCGACCTCGACGACACTCAGCGCGCCAAGCTGCTGGCCATCGCCGAGCGGTGCCCGGTGCACCGCACCCTGCACTCCGAGACCGTCATCGAGACGGATCCGGTGTGACGCCCTCCGCTCCGGGCCGCATCCGCCGCGCGGACAGGAACCCGATGCTCGCCACGCAGTACGGCACCAGGTAGTTCACGCCGACCCGGATCCAGGTGGCGGCATCACCGCCGTCGAGGACGAGGTGGCCCTGGTTGACCACCGAGAGCAACGTTCCGACAACGGCCGCGACCGGCGCCGCGGTGCGGGCGGTCCGACCGCACAGGAACAGCAGGACGGCCTCTCCCGGACGCGACCAGATGACCGGCCTGATTTCGCGGTGTCCGGCGCTCATGCTGCCGAAACCCTACCTGCTCCCGCCGCCATTCCTCGAACGCCCGCGCTGCCCCGGGGGGTCCCGCGACTGTCACGTGAAGTCCGCCCTGAGTCGCCGGGCGCTGTTGTCGCCTCGTGGCACGCCTGTTGGTCCGTGTGCCTGCGCACCCGGCACTTGCCGTCGCAGGCGGCAGGGTGCACCTGTGTCGAGAAGCCGTCAAGCCGAACGAGCCCAGCCGAAGAGCTCGACGAACTGTTCGAGGTCCCCGATCGCGCCCCGGATCGCGATGGTGCCGTCGGCGACGCCGCCGCGCGCGGTGATGTCGCCGGCGAGGAGCTCGAGCAGCGCGGAAGCGGTGCTGCGGATGGTGAGGTCGCGCTGGTCGGCCTCGCCCTGGTAGGCGTGCAGCACCCCGTCGTCGACCCGCACCCGGTAGGCCTCGTTGTCGAGGTCGAGCTGGTAGCTCGCGCGGACCCCGCGGGCCCGGTCCACGCGGAAGGTGAGCTTGAGGCCGGTGACGGCCCACCGGGAGCGCACGGCGGGTGCCTGCCGGGGGCCGGGGAGCAGACGCCCGCCGAAGCGGCCCAGCTCGATGATCGCCGGTTCGAGCGCTCGCCCGCGCCGAGTCAGCGCGTACCCGCTCGCGGCGGCCGGTGGCGGGAGCACCCGCCGCTCGACGATTCCGGCCTCTGCGAGGTCGCGCAGCCGGCGGGCGAGGAGATTGGTGCCGATGCCGGGCAGTCCGTCGAGCAGGTCGGTGTAGCGCAGGGGGCCGAGCAGAAGCTCGCGGACCACGAGCAGGGTCCACCGCTCGCCGACGACGTCGAGGGCGTGGGCCAGGGCGCAGTACTGGCCGTAGCTACGCCGGCCTCGTTCTTGACCTCGCATGGGCCAGAACTATACCTTCCTCAACAAGTCGCTATCACTTTGGAAGCAGTAGAGGGCACGACTGTTGCTCGGGCAGAGGAGGTTCACATGCCGGTGGTGCGAGTCGACATCCCGCACGGCCACTCGAACGACACCAAGGCGGCGCTGAAGGAAGCGATCAGGGACGCCATCATCACCACCATCGACCCGAAGATCACCAAGTACATCTACATCGCGATCCGGGACGCGTACGCGGAGTTCGGAGACGGCGCCCCGCTCATCACCGTCGACCTGCGGCCGGGCCGCGAGACCGAACGGAAGGCCGCGCTGGCGGAGAGCCTGTCCAAGGCGTTCACCGAGGCCCTGGGAACCCGCCCCGAGGATCTCTACCTGCTGTTCCGGGAGACACCGGCCAGTCAGCACTACTGCGGCGGGCAGCCCCTGCCGGACTGGCAGCCGTAGCCTCCGCCGCGGGACCGGGTAGCCGAGCCTGCTCGGCGGGGGCCCGCCCGGACCGGGTGGGCGGTCGGAATCGACGAACGGGAGCGTGGGTCGACGTGCCGATGGCGGTGGTGCTCCACGAGCAGGGTGGACCCGAGAAGCTGCGGTGGGAGCGGGTTGAGGTGCCGCCGCCGGGGCGGGGCGAGGCGCGGCTGCGGCACACCGCGGTCGGACTGAACTACGTCGACACCTACCACCGCGCCGGGGTCGCCCATCCCTGGCCGGTGCCGCCGCGGCCCTGCGTGCTCGGCCTGGAGGCCGCCGGCGTGGTCCTGGACGTCGGCCCGCACGTGGACGAGGTGGCGGTGGGCGATCGTGTGGTGTACGCCGGACCACCGGCCGGCGCGTACGCCGAGGAACGGGTCTATCCGGCCGCGAACCTGGTCCGGCTGCCCGACGCGGTCGACGACCGCACCGCCGCGGCGTCGTTCCTGCGCGGCATCACCGCTCAGTACCTGCTGCACCGCACCTACCCGGTGCGCCCCGGCGACTGGGTGCTGGTGCACGCGGCCGCCGGCGGGATGGGCCTGATCCTCGGCCAGTGGTGCCGGCAGCTGGGGGCCCGGGCCATCGGAACCGTGTCCACCGACGCGAAGGCCCGGGTGGCGCGCGAGCACGGCGGCTTCGAGCACACGGTGAACTACCGCGACCCGGACTTCCCCTTGCAGGTCCGCGCGATCACCGGCGGCGAGGGCGTGCACGTGGTCTACGAGTCCATCGGCAGGGACACCTTCCAGCGCTCCCTGGACTGCCTGCGCCCACTCGGCGTCTGCGCCGCCTACGGGCACGCCTCCGGCGCGCCGGATCCCATCGACATCGTGGCCGACCTCGGGGCGCGGGGCTCGCTGTTCGTCACACGTCCCGCGGTGATGCACTACACCGCCCGCCGTGAGGACCTGCTGGCCGCGGCCGGTGCCTGGTTCGACGTCCTGGCGGGCGGCGCCGTGCGCGTCCACGTCGCCAACACCCATCCCCTGCGTGAGGCGGCGCGCGCGCACGCCGCCCTGGAGTCCGGAACCACCGTCGGACAAACCGTCCTCCTCGTGGATCACCCGTAGCATGAGCGCCGCTCCGGCGCGGCCCACCAATCAATCATTTCCTGATCATCAGCCTCGGCAGTCAGCAGAGTCTGAGGCGACGGCGAGTCGGATACCGGCGGCCCGACACGGTCCTACTTCCGTCTACGACAGCGCGCGAGGGCGGCGCCGGCGGCGGTGAGGGCCACCAGTACGAGGACCGCGATGATGAACGGCCACGAACCCGGCGACGTCCCGTAGGCGCCGAGGGCAACGAACGCGATGGTCCCCGGGATCATCCCCAGCGCGGTGCCGATGATGTAGTCGCGGGTTCGCACGCCGGTCAGCCCGGCAGCGTAGTTGATCGCGGTGAAGGGCAGCACGGGCACCAGCCGGACGGCGAGGACCGCGAGCAGACCGCGCCGGCGCAGGAGCGCGTCGACGCGCGCGACCCGGGTGCCGGTGAGGCGTTCGACGGCCTCGCTGCCCAGCACCCGGTCCAGCGCGAACGCCGCCAGCGCGCCGAGCAGCGCGGCGAGGAGGACCACGACGACGCCCACCGCGAACCCGAACACCAGGCCGGCCGCCGCGGCCAGGACGTTCTTGGACAGGGGCGCGAGGGTCGCCGCCGCGTACACGAGCACGAACAGCGCGGGCGCGGCCGGCCCGGCCGCGGCGATGTCGGCACGCAGCTGCGCTGGGTCGGGCAGCCCGACGACGCCGGCCACGGCTGCTGCCGCAGCCACGATGGCCACGAACACGACGAGCCGGACCCAGACGAAACGGCCGGCCGCGCCTGGACCGGACACCTCGCGATCGGCCCGGTCGGCATCGTCGCCGGGATCCGACCCGCTCCGCCGCGGCCCCGGTCGCTCCTCGTCGGTCCGGCCGCTGCTCACAGCATGGATCGCACGGGGGCGCGGGGTGTTTCGGTGCGGAACACAGGGATGACGAGCGCTGCGGCGGGCAGGGCACGCGATGCCCGGGCGCCCAGGCCGAAGCCGGTGAACAGCGTGAACACAGTCGTGCCCGTGGCCCGCGGATGCCGGGTAGGTCGCTTCCTCCGGGCCTGTACGACTAGAGCGTGTCCCGTGGATCATGCGGGTGGGCTGCGGTAGATCTCTTCTGTGCTTGATCGCCACGACTTGACCGACGCGGAGTGGGCACGGCTGGAGCCGTTGCTGCCCGACCGGACACCGCGACGAGGGGGGCGGTGGGCTGATCACCGGCAGGT
>NZ_JAHKRK010000104.1 GCF_019396355.1 Pseudonocardia nigra | reverse complement strand
CCTCCGCCGCCACGACAGCCCCGACCGTCGCCGCGACCGCCACCTCAAGGCACTCCAAGACCTCGGATACGAGGTCACACTCGCCAAGGCCTCATAGGCTGCGGTCGATTCTCCTGACAGCCACTTTGACGCAACCAGCTGGCGTGAAAGTGGCTTTGCTGCAACGGAGCGGGTGAGGTCGCGCGCGGACTCAGCCCGCGCAGCCGCTCGCCGCCGGCGTCGTCTGCGTGGTCTGGGTCAGGATCGCGGCCGCGAGCGGCGGGATCACGGTGCGGTTGATCGCGTGGCCCATCCCAGGGATGCGCACCATCCGCCCGCAGCCCAGCGCGCGGGACAGGTGCCCGGAGTTCGGCGGCGGGTAGGCCGGGTCCTCCGGGGCCTCGATCACCAGCGTGGGTACCGCGACGCCGGGCAGCTCGGCGCCGCGGTCGATCCCGGTGGTGTCCATGCGGGCGTGCGCGGTGACCGGGTCGTGCCGGCCGCTGTGCGCGATCACCCGCTCCTCGAGCGCACGGAACTCGTGCGCGTCGAAGGGGGTGCCGGTGCGTTGAGCAGCCGCCAGTGCTCCACACGCCAGGCGACTTCGCCCTCGTGGTCGCGCGGGTCGTCCAGCTCGCCCCACAGGCGCAGCAGCGCCGGCTCCGGGCCCGGCAGCTCGGGGCCGGCCGCCGCCGGGAGCGGCCCCGTGCAGAACACCGTGGCCGACGCGATGCGCTCGGGGTGGTCGAGCAGCATCAGCTGCACGAGCAGGCCGCCCATCGACATCCCGACGACGTGCGCCACCGGAACGTCGAACGCGTCGAGGACCGCGATCGCGTCGGCGGCGAGTTCGGTGATGGAATACGGCTCGTCGTCGTCGAACGCGGTCGTGGACCGCCCGGTGTCGCGGTGGTCGTACCGGATCACCCGGTGCCGCTCGGCGAGCAGCGCGACCAGGTCGTCCGGCCACGCGACCCCCGACGCCCCGGCGCCCATCACGAGCAGCAGCGGCTCACCGGGGGATGCGCCCGTTGCGGGGATCTCCTCGGCCCAGAGGCGGACACCCGGGGCGACGTCGACGTAACATTCCACGCCGCCCAGCGTGCCGCACGCCCCCGCCCGGTCCCGGCACGGGGCCGGGGACCGGACGGCGGAGTGTCACTTCAGAGCGTCGAGCAGCGCCTGGCGCTGCCGCTCGCCGAGCCCTGCTGCGCGGCGGGACGCGTCGATGCCGGTCTGCTCCAGCAGCGCGTTGACCTTGGCGGGGCCGTAGCCGGGCAGGCTCTTGAGCAGGTCGGCCACCTTGGTCTTGCCGACCACTGCGTCGGACTTCGCCCGGTCGAGCACCGCGGGGATCGTCTCCTCGCCGCGGGCGATCTTGTCGCGCAGCTCCTTGCGGGCGGTGCGCGCGGCGGCGGCCTTCTTGAGGGCCTCGGCGCGCTGCTCTGGCGTGAGGGTGGGCAGTGCCATCTCGTCTTCTCCTCTCCATGCGTCCACCCCGGCCGGGGTGTTACGCAGGTCATCTTCACGGTCCAGCCTGACAGAACGGCGCAGCGCCACGCGGGCGCCCCCCGGTTCAGCCGCCGTAGGACAGCGGCTGCAGTCCGGTTACCCCGGGGCGGCAGCGGTACAGCGCCCCGGCCCGATCGTCCTGAGCGCCCGCTCCCTGCGTCGAGGACGTGATCCACAGCTCGTCGAGGTCGGGCCCGCCGAACGCGCACGAGGTGGGGTGGGTGGTGGGCACCTCGACCACGGCCGTGAGCTCGCCGTCGGGCGCGTAGCGGCGAACCGCCGATCCGCCCCACATCGCCACCCAGACGCCGCCCTCCGCGTCGACGGTGAGCCCGTCCGGGGTGGCGTCGGACAGCGTGCGGAACCGCCGCCGCTCCGCGATCGCCGGGGTGGCGTAGTCGATGGTCAGCACGTCGATCGTGCCCGGCCCGGAGTCGACGTAGTAGGCGTGCGACCCGTCGGGCGTCCAGTGCAGCCCGTTCGAGACGGAGACCCCGGTGATCATGGTGGTGACCGTGCCGTCGGGGGCGAGCCGGTAGAGCGCCCCGCGGCCGGGTGCGCTGTCGGTGGCCATCGACCCGCACCAGAAGGCGCCCTCGGGGTCGCAGCCGCCGTCGTTCATCCGCACGTCCCGCTCCGGCCACAGGTCGCCCAGGTCGCGCGGCTGCTCGGCGCCCTCGTCCAGCAGGGCGAAGCCGCGGGCGAGTGCGAGCACCCACCCGCCCGCGGTGCGCGGGCGCAGCGCGGCGAGCAGCTCGCCGACGTGCCTGCGCCGCACCGTGCCGTTGCGGTCGACGGTGAGCAGGTCACCCTTGTGCATGTCGACGGACGCGAGCTCGCCGGTCCGTGCGTCCCACACCGGGCCCTCGCCGTGCTCGGCGACGGGCGGGGTGACCTGCTCGGCAACGATCGTGGACGTCATGGCGCCCAGCATCCCGCCCCGGGCTCAGGCCTGCGCGGCGGCCTGCTCCTTCACGGGGGCGGGCGCAGCGTCGTCGTGGTCGGAGTCGAGCATCGTCGCCTCGTCGAACGGGTCGGCCCCACTCAGCACCCGCCCGGCCTTGTCCCGGTCGAGCTCGCCGACCCAGCTGCCGATCAGGGCGGTGGCCACGGCGTTGCCGGCGAAGTTGGTGACGGCGCGGGCCTCGGACATGAACCGGTCGATGCCGACGATGAGCCCGACGCCGTCCACCAGGTCGGGGCGGTGCGAGCCCAGGCCGCCCGCCAGGGTCGCCAGGCCGGCGCCGGTGACCCCGGCGGCCCCCTTCGAGGCGATGACCATGAAGAGCAGCAGGGAGATCTGCTCGCCGATCGACAGCGGGCTGCCCATGGCCTCGGCGATGAACAGCGACGCCATGGTCAGGTAGATCGCGGTGCCGTCGAGGTTGAACGAGTAGCCGGTGGGCACCGTGATGCCGACGACCGGCCGGGACACGCCCAGGTGCTCCATCTTCGCGATCAGCCGCGGCAGCGCCGACTCCGACGACGAGGTGGAGACGATCAGCAGGAACTCGCGGCCGAGGTAGCGCAGCAGCGAGAAGATGTTGATCCCCGCGCCGAGCTTCAGCACGAGGCCGAGCACGCCGAACACGAACAGGGCGCAGGTGATGTAGAAGCCGAGCATGATCTGGAACAGCGCGGCGAGCGC
The DNA here is from genome assembly GCF_019396355.1 of Pseudonocardia nigra. GTDB lineage: Bacteria > Actinomycetota > Actinomycetes > Mycobacteriales > Pseudonocardiaceae > Pseudonocardia > Pseudonocardia nigra. Next base: position 22,099 of record NZ_JAHKRK010000104.1, on the reverse strand, counting down.
CGACCAGCCGGTCTCGCCGACGACGGCGGCGATCGCGCCGAACGCGCCGACGGGCGCCGCCCACATGATCATTGCGAGCACCCGGAAGACGAGCCGCTCGACGTGCTTGACCCCGCGCAGGATCGGCTCGCCGGAGCGGCCCAGCGCCTGCACGGCGAACCCGACGAACAGGGCCACGAACAGCGTCTGCAGCACGCTGTCGCCCACGAGCGGGGAGAACAGCGTGGTCGGGATGATCCCGAGCAGGAACTCGGTGGTCGACTCCGCCTCGGCGTCGGGCACTTCGCCCCCGACCCCGGAGATGATCAGGCCCTCGCCGGGGTGCAGCAGGTTGCCGACGACCAGGCCGATCGCCAGCGCCGCCGTGGACATCGCGAGGAAGTAACCGAGCGCGAGCCCACCGACCTTGCCGACCTTGGCCGCCTGGCGGATCGAGCCGATACCCAGCACGATCGTGCAGAAGATGACCGGCGAGATCATCATCTTGATGAGGGCGACGAAGGCGGTGCCGAGTGGTTTGAGGGCCTTCCCGACCTCGGGGGCCACCAGCCCCACCGTGATCCCCGCGACGACGGCCGCGATCACGGTGACGTAGAGGTAGTGCGTCCGGTCCTTTTTCACAGACCCTCCCAGGAGCGACGTCGCCCCGGCAGGATGCTGTCCGGTCCGGCCGTGGCCCACCCTTTCGTTCATTTCGTACGGTGTCGCGTGCCCAAGGTGAGCCGGTGGAGCCTGGCGCGGCAGCTGTTCGCGCTCCAGGCGGCGCTCGTGGCGGTCGTGCTGGTGGGCGTCACGGTGGCGGCGTACCTGCGGTTCGACGAGGCGAACGAGGAGGCGACGGCCGAGGAGATGCTCGGGATCGCGCACACGCTCGCCGTGTCCCCGGCGGTCGTGGCCGCACTCGACGACCCCGATCCCGCCGCGGTCCTGCAGCCGCTCGCCGAGCGGGTGCGCCGTGAGACGGCCACCGACTTCGTGGTCGTCATGACGCCGGAGGGCGTGCGGTTCTCCCACCCCGACCCGGCCGAGATCGGCCGGACGTTCCGCGGCACGATCGGCCCGGCGGCGCGCGGGGAGCAGCGGTTCACCGAGACCTACACGGGCACGCTCGGTCCGTCGGTGCGTGCGGTCGTCCCGGTGCTCGACGACGGGCGCGTGGTCGCGCTCGTGTCGGTCGGGCGCACGGTCACGAAGGTGTCGCGGGAGCTGGAACGGCAGCTCCCGCTGCTGCTCGGCGCCGCGGCCGTCGCACTGGGGCTCGCGGGGGCCGGTTCCTGGCTGGTGAGCAGGTGGCTGCGGCGCACCACGCACGACCTGGGCCCGGCCGAGCTGTCGCGGATGTACGAGTACTACGACGCGGTGCTGCACGCGGTGCGGGAGGGGCTCCTGCTGCTCGACCGCGGCGGGCGGGTGCAGCTGGTGAACGACGAGGCGCAGCGGCTGCTCGGGCTGCCGCCGGACGCGGTGGGGCGCGGGGTCGCGGAGCTCGGGCTGCCCGCCGAGCTGGGGTCCGCGCTGGCCGCGCGGGAGACCCGGGCCGACGAGATCCATCTGACGGCGGACCGGATCGTGGTCGTGAACCAGGCGCCGGCGCGGTGGGCGGGCAGGCATCTCGGCACGGTGGTGACCTTGCGCGACCACACCGAGCTGCGGGCGCTGGTCGACGAGCTGCAGACCGTCCGCGGGTTCGCCGACTCCCTCGGGGCCCAGGCGCACGAGGCCGCGAACCAGCTGCACACCGTCATCTCGCTGATCGAGCTGGGCCGCGGTGAGCAGGCGCTGGAGTTCGCCAACCGGGAGCTGGCCGCCGCGCAGGACCTCACCGACGCGGTCCTCGCCGGAATCGCGGTCCCGGAGCTCGCCGCCCTGGTCATCGGAAAGGCGGCGCAGGCGCGAGAGCGGGGGGTCGAGCTGCAGGTCGCGGACGCCACGGTGGTGCCCGCGGGGCTCGCCGATCCGCGCGACCTCGTCACGATCGTCGGGAACCTGCTCGACAACGCCGTCGACGCCGCGCTGGAGGCGCCCGCGCCGCGCTGGGTCCGCATCGGGGCCCGGCTCGCCGCGGACGAGGCGTGCTCGAGGTCGCCGACAGCGGCCCGGGGCTCGGCGCCGACGACGCCGCACGGGCGTTCGAGCGGGGCTGGAGCACCAAGTCGCACGGCGACGGGCCCGGCCGCGGCCTCGGGCTGGCGCTCGTCCGGCAGGCGGTGCAGCGCCACGGCGGGCGGGTCGAGGTGGCTGCGGGGACCGACGGCGCCGTGTTCGCGGTGCACCTGCCGCGGGTGCGCACGTGATCCGCGTGCTGGTCGTGGAGGACGACCCGGTGGCCGCGGAGGCGATCGCGGCCTACGTCGAACGCGTCCGCGGGTTCACGACGGCGGCGAACGCCGGCACCGGGGCCGCCGCCCTGCGCACGCTCGCGGCCACGCCCGTCGACCTCGTGCTGCTCGACGTCCACCTACCCGACACGACCGGCCTGGAGGTCCTGCGCCGGATGCGGGCCGCCGGGCACACCACCGACGTGATCATGGTGACGCGGGCCCGCGACCTCACGGTCGTGCAGGCGGCGATCGCCTTCGGGGCCACCCAGTACCTGGTCAAGCCGTTCACGGCCGGTGCGGTGCGCGGCAAGCTGGAGGGCTACCTCGAGTACCGCTCCCGGCTGGAGGCCGGCCCGGTGGTCGCGCAGGACGACGTCGACGACCTGTTCGGCAGCCTCCGCGGCGGCGGCGTCGAAGCGGGCGGGCTGCCGAAGGGCGTGAGCCGCGAGTCGCTCGACGCCGTGACGCGCGAGCTGACCGCGGCGCGGCCCGCAGGCGTCACGGCGGCCGAGGTCGCCGAGGCGCTCGGCGCCTCCCGGGTGACGGCTCGGCGCTACCTGGAGTACCTGGCCGAGACCGGGCTCTGCGAACGGCACGCCCGCTACGGCGGCGCGGGCAGGCCGCAGACGGAGTACCGCTGGCGGGGGTAGCGGCGGCCGAACGCGGTCCTCCACCGTCCGCCGGTCGGTCATCGCCTCGTTCCTCGAGTTCCTGGAGTCGCTGCCGGCGGAGGCCCTGGATCTGCCCGCGCCGACCGAGGACGGCGTGGTCGGGTGGCAGCCCGGCATGGATGCCGAGCCGGTCGCCGACTTCACGCTGGCGCGGGTGCGCCCCTCGGGGCTGCTCGCCATCGATCTGGACTCCACGGCCGATCCGGCGGTCATGTCGGATGCGAGCCTGATCGACGGGATCATCGGGTTCGACCGGTTGGCGGCGTGGGCGCAGGCTCGGCAGGCGCGGTTGCCGGCGGAGTTCGCGCGCCGCCGCCCCGGCGACGCGCGCGACCTCGCGATGGCCGACAAGGCTTCCGGGCTGAGCCGCTACGCCCCGGACGAGGTCGGGGTGGCGCTGCGCCTGTCCCGCGGGACTGCGAAGGCCCGGCTGTGCGAGTCCGTGCGGCTCGAAGCCGAGTTGGCGGGCGCGCGGCAGGTATGGGAGTACGGGCTGATCGACCAGCCCAAGGTCCGCGCCATCTGCGACGCCACCCGATACCTCAGCCCGGGGCAGGCCACCGCGGTGCAGGACCGAGTGCTCGCCCGCGCCCCGAAGCAGACTCTGGCCCAACTCCGGGCCGCGCTCGCTCGGGCGGTGATCGCCGTCGACCCGAGCCTCACGACTACCGGCCCGAGCGGCCGCCTCCACCACCGACGGCCGCGAGCAGTACGGCGACACCAGCCCCGCCGCGGCCGACGCACGCCCGCACCGACCCGTGGCTCCCACCCGGCAGCCCCGATCACCGCGCCGGAACCGACACCGATCCGCCGCCCTTCTGAACCGGCAGCGGGGTCCCGCCATCGAGCGCGAGCGCGACCGAGCTCCGGCCGCAGATCATGTCGATCAGGATCTGTTCGGTCAGCAGGACGCCGCGAGCGACTCCGGCGCGGCCTGGTCGGCGGGCGGCGCCTCGTCCCCCGTGCCCGTGCCCGACCCCGTGTCGGTGTCCGTCCCAGGTGCGGCGCGCGGCTCGGTGGGCGCCTCCGGCGCGGCGGGTGCCGCGGTGGCCGGGGCCGGCGCGGCGGGCCGGTTGACGGCGTCCTGGACGACCTCCCGCATGTACGGGAAGTTCGGCCGCCCGGTGTCGAACCGGCCGTCCGGCTCCTCCGGGTCGGGCAGGTTCGGGTCGAACGCGATGCTCTCGAGCGACAGCCCGTCGGCGTCGCTCGCGAGTGACGCGAGCGCGGGCAGGACTTCCTGCGGGATGTTGGTGGCCACGGTGTTCGTGGTGGCCGCCGCGATCTGCTGAAAGTTGGCGAGCAGGTCGGTGGGGCTCGCCTGGTTGAGGATGTTCTGCAGCAGGCAGCGCTGCCTGCCCATCCGCGCGTAGTCGGTGGTGCCGGTGCGGGAGCGCGCGAACGCGAGCGCGTCCTCGCCGGAGAGCTGCTGCACGCCCGGCTCGATGTAGCGGTCGGGCTCGACGAGCCGGCCACTCGGGGTGATGCCGCCGATCGGGATCCGGTCCGGGCCGACGTCGACGGTGAGCCCGCCCATCGCGTCGATGATCGAGGCGAAGCCCGCCATGTTGACCTCGACGTAGTAGTCCAGCTGCAGCCCGAGCATGTACGAGACGGTCTGGTGCAGCAGGTTCAGCCCGGGGTCGGCGGTGGGCCCTTCCGGTGCGAGCTCGGGGTAGGCCAGGCCGTAGGCGTAGATGGCGTTGAGCAGGTAGTCGCCGGAGGTGGGGTCGGACGGGTCGTGGAAGCCGCGGGGGAACTCCTCGGCCATCGGCGAGTCCGGCGGGAACTGCGCGTACCCGATGTTGCGCGGCAGCCCGAAGAGGATCGTGCGGCCGGTCCGGGTGTCGATGCTCGCCACCATCATCGTGTCGGTGCGCGCCCCGGCGCGGTCCGGGCCGGCGTCGCTGCCGACGAGCAGGACGTTCAGCCGTGGCTTCGCGATCGCCTCGGCCGCCGCGGTGCCCCCGCCGCCCGCGAACAGCGAGTTCAGCAAGTTGCGCTGGGAGTTGGCGAGGTTGGCGCCGAACCCCAACGGGGCCGCCACAACCAGGCACAGGGCCGCCACGACGGCGACCCCGACGGCCTGCCTGCCTGTGTCGAGCCCCTTGGGCCGCGCCAGCAGATAGGTGCGGACGATGACGGCCATCCAGGCCAGCGCGGCCGCGATGCAGCCGATCGCGCCCCAGACCAGCACGTCGGTGGAGAGCAGCTTCCCCAGCAGGTCGGACTGGCGGACGTTCAGCGCGATCGCCACCAGCGCGGCGACGATCAGCAGGAACACGCCGAGGATCGCGGCGCCGGTGCGGCGGCGGGCGAGCATCAGGTGGCCCGCGCCGGGTGCGACCGTCGCCGCGGCCGTGGTGAGCAGTGCGCTGCCCAGCGAGCGGGGGGAGCGGCCCTCGCGTCGCGCCCGGTGGCTCGTACCGGCGGGCTCGGTGGTCTTCTTCTCGGCGACCTTCTGCTCCGCGCCGGGCTGGTCCGGTGTGGGGGGACGAGGCCGGGTGACGACGGCGGGCTTGCGGGGCTCCCGAGGCTCGCGTGGCTCCCGCGCGGGGGTGCGCGGAACGGGACGCGTGGGCGGCTCGGGCTCGCGCGGCCGGGCCGGCCTGCGCGCGGGGACGGGCCGGGTGGGCGCGTCGCTGAACGGCACCGGTCGTCGCGGGGGGAGCGGGCGGCGCGGCTGGGAGTGGTGCCGGGGCGGCGGCGGAGGCAGCGGACGTGCGCGCGAGGGGAGACGCCCACCGTCGTCGCTCACGACGTCCCCCTTCCACCCCGAATGTCGACAACCACCAGGACCGGACGGAGCCTACTGCGAGTGACGGGCGACCCGATGCCCGTCTCGTCAATTGTCCGATCGGAGCATGTCGGCACCCGGCCCGGTGACGTCGTCGTCGGCCCGGGACCCGGCCAGGGGCCCGACCATACGGATCGCTTCCGCAGCAATCTCGACCCGCCCGCGTGCGGGCTGCGATGAAGCTGTCGTACCGTTTTCCGTTTCACCGCCGCTGCCGGCCGAATCGGCACATTCGGACGTCAAACGAACACGCGGAGTAATCCGGACACGCGGATTCGTTCCGTCGGTCCCGTTGTTCCACCGTCCCGGCCGCGTCGTCTTGACGCCGTGCCCATGCCCCGCTGCACTGGCGCGGTGCACGAACCGGCCCCGACCGCCGCCGCAATTGTCCTCGCGGGCGGCAGCGGCACCCGTGTCGGCGCCGGACGGAACAAGGTGTACCTCCCGCTAGCCGGGCGGCCGGTGCTCGCGTGGTCGCTCGAGACGTTCACCGGGATGGCCGAGTTCGGACCCGTCGTGCTCGTCGTCCGCGCCGACGACCGCGACCTCGCGGCGGAGGTACTCGACGGCGGGCTGCGTCCGGCCGGCGTGGAGATCGTCACCGGGGGTGCGACCCGCCAGGAGTCCGAGCTCGCGGGCCTGCGGCGGCTCGCCGGCCGCATCACGGCCGGCGCCGTCGACACCGTGCTCATCCACGACGGTGCGCGGCCGTTCGCCGGGCGCGGGCTCGTCGCGGAGGTGCTGCGTGCGGCGCGGGACTGCGGAGGGGCCGTGCCCGGGTTGCCCCGCGACGACCTCGCGGCGGCCGGGCCGGACGGGGCGGGCCTGGGCGGGCCGGCGCCGGACGGGCTGGTGGCAGTGCAGACCCCGCAGGGCTTCCGGGCGGCTCCGCTGCTGGCCGCCTACGAGGAGGCCGCCGCCCGCGGCTTCGCCGGCACCGACACGGCCTCGTGCATGGCGCGGTTCGCCCCCGACGTCCCGGTTCGGTGGGTCCCGGCGGACGGACGCAACTTCAAGATCACGTACGCGCACGATCTGCGGGTCGCCGAGGCCGTCGTGACCCGCTCGGCCGCATCGCCCGCCCCGGAGCCGTCCTGAACGGTCCTGAACGGCCGAACATGTGTCGGGGACCCTCCGAACGGGTAGTCCTCCTTTCGCCGGAACGGCAGGCCCGGCGATCATGCCGGGCCTGTACGACGCCCCGCGGGAGGTGGGAAGGTGCGGTTCGACCAGGCGCAGCTCTCGGTGGAGATCTTCGGCCCCCGTTTCCGCGTCGTCCGGATGGCCGGGGTGCTGGACGGGGTGACCGTGGCCCGCCTGGCATGCGTGGTCGAGGCCCAGCTCGCCCGTCCCGGGTGCGCGGGGCACATCGTGATCGACCTCGGGGACGTCCGGTTCTTCGCCACCGACGACTTCGACGCGCTCGTGCGGGCCCGCGACACCGCCCAGGAGGTGGGCGTCCGCGTCCACCTGGCGGGGCTCAGCGCCCGGGAGGCGCTGCTGCCGATCCGCATCACCGGTGCCCTCGCGCAGTTCTCGACGTTCGCGACGGTCGAGCAGGCCCAGGCCGAGCTCGTCGGCAGGCCGACGGTCCCGGCGATCGCGGGCGGGCCGCGCAGCCGCTTCGGCCTGCCGTGCCCGCCGTCTCCCGAGTCGTCGTCGCTGGGGGCGTGAGCCGGACGGGGGAGTGACTCAGAGGAACGCGCGGCCCTCGCCCCGAAGGCCCGGTGGCGCCACCGGTACCGGCAGGCGGTCGCGGCCCGCGGGGCCCGATGCCACCCAGCCGCCGCCGAGCACGGTGACGATCCCCGGCGCGGGTACCCGCACCACCGGCAGCGCGAAGAGCGCCGCCGGACGCGGCTGGAAGGCGCGGTAGTGGTCGAAGAGCGTGGGCCCGTACAGCCCGGACCCGGCGGCCACCTCGGTGACGGCGGGTTCTGCTGCGGTCCGCTCGACGCTGCCGGTGCCGCCGCCGTTGACGAACTCCAGTGGCGCGAGCGCGCCCACCGCCGTGACCACGGTGGCGCGGCGCTCGGCCAGCTCCGCCGCGGACGCCCGCTGCATCGCCCGCAACGCGGCGCGGCGCACCGGGTTGCCGGGGACGGCGTCGCCGAGGCCGGCGATCTGCCCCTCGTAGGACATGAGCCCGACGAGCCGGAACCCGTGCCGCCCGAGCACCGCCCGGGCGAGGTCGCGCGCCTGATCGGTCGTGTGTGCGGGCGACCGCCGCGGGCCCAGGTGCACGCGGCCGCCGAGCAGACGCAGCGCGGCCCGGTCGGCCGTGGGGTAGCCGACCACGACGTCGGGGAACTCGGCGGCCAGCCACAGTGCCTCCGGCAGCGTGTAGGCGAGGATGCGCGCGAACCCGTCGACGGCCAGCACCTCGCGCAGCACCGCCCGGCAGCGCACGGACTTGCTCAGCACCCGGATCGGCGTCCCGGCCGCCCGGCGGACGAGGTCGGCGGCGTTGGCGCGCAGGGCCTCGACGTCGAGCGCGGCGAACGGCGGGTCGAGGTCGGCGGTGTCAGCCTCCAGGCGGCAGGTGTCGCCGGATCGCGGGCTCATCCGACCGGCCCCAGCACACGGGCCACGTGGGCGTTGGTGAAGCGGCCGCCGGGGTCCAGACGGGCCCGCACCGCCTGGAAGCGGGCCCACTCCGGGTAGCGCGGGGCCAGCGCGGCTGCGTCGAGCAGGTGGCGTTTGCCCCAGTGCGGGCGCCCGTCGTGGGCGAGCGCGATGTCCTGCACCTCGCGGAAGTACGGCTCCCACGGCATCCGCGTGTAGCGTGCACGGCGACGTAGGCCGTCTCCCGCGCCCACGACGGGCTGAGGAACGCCGCCTCGTCGGCGGCGACGAAGCGCACCTCGACGGGGAAGTTGACCGCGTGCCGCTCGGCCGCGCGCTGGACCGCCGTGGCGACGGGCGCGCAGGCCGCCCGCGGCAGGGCCCACTCCATCTCGGTGAACCGGACGTGCCGCGGGCTCGTGAAGACCCGGTGGCTCACGTCGGTGCGCACCCGCGCCGGGAACGCGGCGGCGACGAGCCGGTTGAGCCGCGGGATCGCGGCCGGCCTGCGGCGCCCGAGGCGGCAGACGGCGTCGAGGATGCGGTTGGGCACCAGCTCCTCGTCCACCCAGGTGCGCAGCCTGCCTGCGGGCGCCGGGGGTGCCGACGTGCACCGGTTGGTGCGCGTCAGCGCGCGGTCGCTGTGCGGGAAGACGTAGAACTCGAAGTGGTCGGCCCCCTCCACGTGCTCGTCGAGCCGGGCGAGGGTCGCGGCGAGCGGGTGTGCCCGGTCCTCGGCGCGCAGCGCGAACGCCGGCACGACGCGCAGCGTGACCGCGGCGATGACGCCGAGCGCGCCGACCGCGACCCGCGCCGCGCGTAGATCGTCCGAATCGCCCGTGCAGCGGAGCACGGTCCCGTCCGCGAGCACGAGTTCCAGCTCGGCCACCTGCGTCGCCAGGTTGCCGAGCCGAATCCCGGTGCCGTGGGTCGCCGTCGAGATCGCGCCGGCGACGCTCTGGCGGTCGATGTCGCCGAGGTTGGGCAGCGCGAGACCGAGCGCGTCGAGCGCGGCGTCGAGCGCGTGCAGCCGGATACCTGCCCCGACCCGCACCAGGCCGGCGGCCCGGTCCACGGTGAGGACGTCGGCGAGCCTGTCGAGGTCGAGCAGCACGCCGTCCGTGGCCACCAGATCCCCGAAGGAGTGACCCGCTCCCGCGAGGCGGACGATCCGGCCGGCGGCCGTCGCGTCCTGCACCGCGGCGACCAGCTCCTCGACCGAGCGCGGCCGCGCCACGACGGCCGGCGTGCAGTGCTCGTCGCCCGCCCAGTTCGTCCACCTCATCCGCTCAGTAACCCAGCTCGGACCGCGCAGGACAACGGCCGATCTACGTAGCCCCGAGCCGTAACGTACGTAGTAGCGGGTCGAACCTAGGTAGTTAATGTGCTTGAAATGTACGCAGCGCTGCCGTTTGCTTGTTTGCCCCGAGGTGAGCAACATTGAGGGCGTCCGGTTCGGAGCTGATCGGCCGGACTCGCCGACCTCTGGTGCTCGAAGAATGTGCATCGCATTTTCCGACGCAGCACGGCCTGGGGTCTTGACCCATTGGAGGGACAAATGACCGACACGCGGATCCACATCGAGCACGAGGAGCACCTCGAGCTGCTCCCGGCGCGCACCCTGCTCACCTGCTGGGGTGGCAAGGACTGGGACGACCACGACGAGTGGGAGGACGAGGACGAGGACGAGGACGAGGAGGAGGAGGACGAGGACGAGGAGGAGGAGGACGAGGACGAGGACAGTGGTGACAGCGAGGGTGGCGACGGCGGCGAAGGCGGCGAAGGCGGCGAAGGTGGCGAGGGTGGCGACGGTGGCGAGGCCGACGGCGGCGACGCCGATGCCTACGCCGAGGGCGGCGACGGCGGCGACGCCTACAACGTCGCGTTCCTGAACAACTTCTCGATGTACGGCGACAGCGAGGGCGACATCGACCAGGACGCCGACGCCGGTGACGGCGGCGACGCCTACGCGTATGCCGACGGCGGCGACGGTGGCGACGCCTCCGGTGGCGACGGTGGCGAGGGTGGCGAGGGTGGCGAGGGTGGCGACGGTGGCAGCAGCGGCAGCTGAGCTGCTGTTGACATCGCGGAGCTGACCTCCGTCGAAGTGTGAAATACGGAGGGGTGGCCGGGAATTCCGGCCGCCCCTCCGTAGCACGTTTGCCCAAACTGTCGGATCGGATATAGGGGAGTTGTGAGTACGCACGCGGTTCTCGACCCGGCGGCCGATCCGGCCGACGGACCGGACACCCCCCGGCTCGCCGAGGGGGTCGAGCTCCTCGGCTCGTACCAGGGCTCGGGCTACCGCGAGCCCAAGTACGTGATCTCCCGCAGCGACGGTCAGGTCGTGCAGCTCTCGGAGCTGCTCTACCGTCTGGCGGAGGCCCTGGACGGACGCCGCACCCCGGCCGATCTCGCCGGCCGGCTCAGCGCAGAGCTCGACCGGGACGTGACGGCGGAGCAGGTGGCGTCGCTCATCGACACGAAGCTGCGGCCCGCCGGGCTCGTCGCCGGCAGCGAGGCCGACGACGACGGCGACGACGCCTCCACCCTGCAGCAGCGCTCCGACCACCTGCTGATGCTCCGCCACCGGCTGCCGGTGGTGCCCGAGCGCGTCTCCTGGGCGATCGCGGGGGTCTTCCGGCCGCTGCACCCCCCCGTCGTGGTCGCTGTGCTGCTGACCGCGTTCCTCGCGCTCGACGTCGCGATCCTCGCGACCGGCGGTGCCGACGCCGTCGTGTCGAGCGCGCTCGCGATCGTCGACCGGCCCGCGCTGACCCTGCTCGTCCTCGGCACGATCCTGTTGTCCGGTGTGTTCCACGAGTTCGGGCACGTGTCGGCATGCCGCTACGGCGGCGCCCGTCCCGGCCCGATGGGCGTGGGCATCTACATCGTGTGGCCCGCGTTCTACAGCACGGTCACCGACACCTACCGCCTCTCGCGCGCCGGTCGGCTGCGCACCGACCTCGGCGGCGTCTACTTCAACGCCGTCTTCATCGCCGGCCTCAGCGCCGCGTACCTGGCCACCGCCGCGCCCTGGCTGCTCGTCGCGATCATCGCGCTGCACGTGGAGACGGTGCGGCAGTTCCTGCCCTCGATCCGCCTCGACGGCTACTACATCCTCAGCGACCTCATCGGCGTGCCGGACCTGTTCACGTTCCTGGTGCCGGTGCTCAAGAGCGTGTTCCCGGGCGGGAAGCCCGACCCGCGCGCGGCCCAGCTGAAGCCCGCCGTGCGCCGCACCATCGTGGCCTGGGTCCTGTTCGTGGTGCCGTTCCTCGCGTTCTTCCTCGTCTCGTTCCTGGTGCTGGCGCCGCAGGTGCTCCCCGCGCTGTGGGTGACGCTGCAGGGCCACCTGGCCGCCGGAGCCTCCGCGGTGCGCGAGTCGGCCACGGCGACTGCGGTGCTGTCGGTCGTGCAGGTGTTCCTGCTCCTGCTGCCGGTGCTGGGCGTCGCGCTGATCCTCGGGCTCCTGCTGCGCCGCCTGGCCAAGCCGCTGCTCCCGCCGCGCAAGCGCCCCCCGAAGACGACGTCCCGGCCGGGCCGCGTGCTGGCCGTGGTGACGGTGCCGGTGCTGCTGGTCGGGCTGCTGGCGCTGGCCGGGGTCGACCAGCGGACGGCCACCGCGGCGGAGGCGCTCATCGCCGCCCGCGTGGCCGGGGTGGTGGACGGGAGCTGGTTCGAGGCTCTCGCCGCCCAGCAGATCGCCGCCGTGCAGGCGCTGCTCGCCGACGTGGGGCAGCACACCGTGATCGACGCCGTCCGCGCCGTGATGGTCGTGTTCGGCGTGCTGGCGAGCCTGCTGCTGTGGCCGGTGTCCCGCAGGCTCGGGCTGCCCGCCCCGGCGGCGGGCGTGGCAGTGGCGCTGAGTGGGCTCACCGCCCCGGGGGTCGCGCTGCACGCCGCGGTCGACCCCGGTGCGGTCGCGGCGGTCTGGCTCGCCGTCGCCGTGGTGCTGGCCGGCCGCGGGCGCGGCGCCACCGCAGGTGCGTACGCCGCCGCCGTCGCCGCCGTCCTCACCGCGCCGGTCGCCGCGACGGGCCTGCTCGCCTTCACCGCCCACGGCATCCTGAGCGGGCAGCTCGCCACGTCCTTCCCCCGCCGCGGCCGCTACGTGCTCGCCGCGATGGCCGCCGCAGGCGCCGCGTTCGTCGCGGTGGGCGTCGGGATCTCCGCAGGTGGAGCCGGTACCCCGCCCATCGCGGTGCTGATCGGTCTGCTCCTCGCCGGCGCCGTGGTCGTCGGGTTCGCCTGGTACCGGCTGCCCCCGGTCCGCGCGGTCGCCACGGGCGTGGCGGCGCTGCTGCTCGTGGCGGCCGTGCCCGGGCCGCGGTCCACCACCGTGCTGCTGCTCGCCGTCCCCGCGCTCGCCGTGCTGGCCGCGGCGATGCTGCACCGCCTCACCGCGCGCAAACGGGCGACGGGCGGGCGGCACGGCAGGCCCGACCCGGCCCCCGTCCTGCGTCGGGTGCTGGCGGCCGTCCTGGTGGCGGGCCTCGCCACGTCCGTCCCGGTGGTGCTGGCGGCGTCGGCGCTCGACCCGGAGCGGGGCGCACTCGCCGGCTGGATCCGCACGCAGCTCGCCCCCGGGGTTCCGGTGCACGCCGACGCGCTGACCACGGCGCAGCTGCGGCGCGACGGGATCGCCCCCGACCGGCTGCTGCCGGCGGACGGGCAGGTGCCGCCCGGCGCGGCCGTGGTGCACGTGTCCCGGCCGGGGGCCACCGTCGCCGACCCGGCCGGCCGCCTCCTCGCGGAGTTCCCGCACGGCCCGGGGGGCGGACCGGTGTCGGTGCGGCTCCCGGGCGCGACCGACGGCTCCGCGGGCGGTCCGGACGACGCCGCCGAGCGCGAGCGCCTGGGCGCCCTGCTGGCCGGCAACCCGGCGCTGACGCTCACCGAACCCGCCCGGCAGGCCCTGCTCGCCGGCGACGTGGACCTCCGCCTCGTCACCGTCCTGTCCGGGCTGGCGTCGGCGCACCGGTTGGGGATCGCCGAGTTCCCCGCGGTGCCCGGCGAGCCCGCCGATGCGCCGCGGCGCACCGTCCTGATCGACACCGTCGACGGGGCACCCGCGACCGCGCCGAACGCCACCGAGCTCGTGCAGCGCTGGCTGCGCGGGCAGCAACCGCCCTACCGTCCCGGCGCCGTCGAGCCGGCAGGGGACGTCCTGATCGTGCAGTACCCGACCCCGTGGGAGCCCCGATGACCCTCCGCCGCCTCGGTCCCGCGCTCTGCTGTCTGGTCGTGGCCCTCGTGCTCGGCGTGCCGGGCGCAGCGGCCGCCGCGACGGCCCAGGGCGGACCGTCGTTCCTGCGGCTCGCGCACCTGTCCCCGGACACGCCGAACGTGGACGTCTACCTCACCGCCGTCGACGACCCCGCGCGGTCGTTCACGCTGGAGGGCGTCGGCTACGGGGCCGTCTCGGACTACCGCTCGCTGCCCGCCGGCACCTACACCGTGGCGATGCGCTCGGCGGGCGCGCCCGCCGACGCCCCTCCCGTGATCGCCACAACCCTGACGACCGAGCCGGGTGAGGCCTACACCGTGGCCGGCACCGGGCTCTACGACGAGCTCGGCCTCACCGTGCTCGTCGACGACCTCACGATGCCCGAGCCCGGCCAGGCCCGGCTCCGGGTGATCAACGCGGCTGCGACGGCCCCGCAGGTCGACCTCGCCGTCGCGGGCGGCCCGGTCATCGCCGAGGGCGTCGGGTTCGCGGAGAGCAGCGGCTACCGCACCGTGCCGATCGGTTCGTGGACCGTGAACGTCAGCACCCCCGGCGGCGGCGCGCCGACGAGCCTGCCCGTCGACGTCGCCGCGAACGCCGTGTACACGGTGCTGCTGCTCGACACGGGCGGACGGCTGACCGCACAGTTGCACCTCGACAGCGCCGGCGCGCCCGCGGTTCCGCTCGGCGGGATCCACACGGGCTTCGGCGGCACCGCGGGCGGCTGGGGCGGCCTCGAATGGCTGCTCCTCGCTGCCGCGGCCGTGGCGGCTGCTGCGCTCGTCGGGCGGCTGCGGCGCGCGTCGTCCCGGTGAGCAGGCGGCGAGTGCTCGCCGCGGTGCTCGGGGCGGGCGTGCTCCTGGGCGGCGCCGGATGCGGCACCGGCGCGGAGGCGCGCCCGGACGCCGTCGCGCCGGCCGCCGTCGCCGGCTCACCCGCTCCCGCGCCGGCCGCCGCGGCCACTGTGCCGGAGCAGCGCGCGACGCCGTTCGCCGTCCGGATCCCGCGGCTCGGTGTCGACAGCGCGCTGGAGCCGCTCGCCGTCGATGCTGCCGGGGTGCTCGTGCCGCCGGGGTCGCCCGATGTCGCGGGCTGGCACGTTGCGGGCACGGTTCCCGGCGAGGTCGGCCCCGCCGTGATCGCGGGCCACGTCGACTCCCGCTCCGGGCCCGCGGTGTTCTACCGGCTCGCCGACCTCCGCCCGGGGGACGAGGTGGAGGTCGTGCGCACGGACGGTGTCGTGCGGTTCCGCGTGCTCGCGGTGGAGTCGGTGGGCAAGGACAGCTTCCCGACGCAGCGGGTCTACGGCCCCACCCCGGTGCCGGAGCTGTGGCTGGTCACCTGTGGCGGCGAGTTCGACAGGAACGTGGGCCACTACCGCTCCAACGTGATCGTGCGCGCCGAACTCGTCGGCGATTCGACCGAACCATCCGGCTGACTGCTGCGGATGCCCAAGGGGACGCACTACTCCGAAGGGGCACCAGTGGTTACGCTAGGTGATTGTGGTGACGACACGTGACGGCCGACGGTTGGCCGCTGATCGGACGGGACGGCGAACGGGCACTGCTCGCCGAGCTCGTCACGACGGACGCGCCCCGCAGCGTCGTGGTCACCGGCGGCGGTCCGGGCGTCGGGCGCACCCGGCTCGTCCGCGAGGCCGTCGGGCTCGCCGCGGAGGCCGGCCGGATCACGCACCGGGCGGCGGGGACGGCCGCTGCGGCGCGGATCCCGTTGGGCGCCCTGGCGCACCTCGTGCCGGCGTCGGACGCCCGCGACTCCGCGGATGCGTTCACGCTGCTGCGGCGGGCCATGTCCGCGCTCACCGCGGGGCCGCAGCCGGTGCTTCTGGCGGTCGACGACGCGCACCTGCTCGACGACCTGTCGCTGACCCTGCTGCACCAGTTGGCCACCGCCGGGCAGGTCGCCCTCGTCGTCACCACACGCGGCGGCGGGAGCAGCAGCCCCGACCCCCTGGCCGCGCTGTGGAAGGACGGCCTCGCGACCCGGGTGGAGCTGCAGGCCCTGGCCAGGGCGGACGCGGACCGGCTGGTCGCCGCCGGCCTGGGCGGCGACGTCGACACGCGGACGTTGGAGCGGCTCTGGCGGCTCGCACGCGGCAACCCGCTGTTCCTGCGTGAGCTCGTGGAAGGCGGGCGGGAGACCGGCCGGCTGAGCGCAGCAGGCGGCCTGTGGCGCTGGGACGGGGAGATCGTGCCGCCGCCACGCCTGGTCGACATCGTGCGCGCGCAGCTCGCCGTCCCGGATCCGGGAGAGCGTGCCGCACTCGAGGTGCTCGCCATCGGCGAGCCGATCGACCTGACGCGGCTGGTGGCCCTGACCGATCCCGACGCCGTCGAGGCACTGGAGCGGCGCGGCCTGCTGGTCGTCGACCCCGACGGCCGGGCGCGGACGGCCCATCCGATGCACGCCGAGGTGGTGCGGCGCGCGATGCCCGGGGCGACCGCGGGCCGGATCCGCAGCAGCCTCGCCAACGGCACGGCCCGGCCGCCCTCACACGAGGATCTGCTGCGCACCAGCAGCCTCACGCTCGAGACGGTGGGCCCGGAGCTCGACGGTGACCTGGTCACCGAGGCCGCCTGGCGGGCCAACGGGGTGCTCGACCACGGCCTCGCCGAGCGGCTCGCCCGCGTCGCCGTCGAGCGGGGCGCCGGCATCGGCGCGCACCTGGCCCTGCTCGAGGCCCTGCGCTGGCAGGACCGGCCCGCCGAGGTCGAGGAACTGACCGTCCGGGCCGCGCCCCTGGCCATGGCCGACCCCGACCGCGCGCGCCTGGCGGTACTGCGGGCGGTGAACCTGGCCCGCCGGCTGGGGCGCGAGGCCGAGGCCGACGCCGTCCTGTCCGACGCCGTGGAGACCCTTGCCGACGAGCGGGCCCGGGAGGCGGCCACCGCGGCGCGCGCCGTGCTCGCGGTGCTCGCCGGTGACCCGCGGCGCGCGCTCGAGCTGGCGGAACCGATCCACCGCGCGGCCGAGCGGGGCACCCGGCCGGAACCGGGCGACGGCGCCCCCGACCCCTGCCGGGGCTGCGCACGCGCGCTCGCGGCCGCCGCGGTGGCCGCGAGCCTCGCGGTCACGGGCCGGGCGAGCGAGGCCGTGGACGTGGCTGCCCAGGGGTGGGGCGGGGTCGCGGGCGTCCCCACCGAGGGCGACGTGACGTTCGTCCGGTTGGCCGTCGCGCACGCCGAGCTGCTCGCGCTGCGGCTCGCCGGGCGGTTCCGGGAGATGGAACGGCGGGCAGCAGCGCTGCACGAACAGAGCATGGCGGCGCCCGACTGGGCGGGCGACGCGATCGCCGCCTACCACCTCGGGTGCGCCGCCTCGGCGGTCGGCAAGCTGCGCGCTGCGGTGCGCTGGCTCACCGAGGCGATGGCGGGGCTGCGCCGGCGCGACCCGGCGGGCCTCCTCCCGCTCTGCGCCGCGGAGCTGGCCACGGCGCGTGCGCTGCTGCGCGATCCCGCGGACGCCGCCGACCTGCTCGCGGCGACCGCACCCGCGGCATCGACGGCGCCGGTGCAGCTCGCGCACGCCTGGCACGCGGCGGCGGTCACCGAGCCGAGCGCCGGCGCGGCGCGCCTGATCGCCGCGGCCGAGCGGGCCGCGACCCGCGGCGAGTGGGCGGTGGAGGCCGAGCTGCTGCACGGCGCCGTCCAGCTGGGCAGGCCGGCCGCCGCGGCCCGTCGCCTCCGCGAGCTCGCGGGCCACACGGGCAACCGGTTGGTGCTCGCGTGGGCCGACCACGCCGAAGCGGTGCTGGCCGACTCCGGGGCCCGGCTGGACCGGGTCTCGGCCCGGTTCGAGGAGATGGGGGCGCATCTGGTGGCGGCGGACGCGGCCGCGACGGCGGCGGGCGCGCACCAGCGGGCGGGGGACCGGCGCCGGGCCGCGCTGTCGAGCACCGCGGCCGCCCGGCTGGCCCAGGCGTGCGACGCACCGGCCACCCCGGCCCTCGACCGGCTCACCCCGCCACGGCTCACCGTCCGGGAGGAGGAGGTGGCACGGCTGGTGGCGAGCGGGCTGACCAACGCCGCCATCGCACGGCGGCTCGTCCTGTCGGTCCGCACCGTCGAGGCCCACCTGGCCCACGCCTACGCGAAGCTGGGGATCAACAGCCGGTCGGAGCTCAGCGAGCTGATGCCGCCCGCCCCCGGCCGCGAACGCGCGTCCTGACGGCGGAACCGGGCGACTCGCGCGCGGAAAACGGGCGACTCGCGTGTCGGGATTGGGTGACTCGCGTGTCCGAAACGGGCGACTCGCGGGATGCGCGCGAGTCGCCCGGAACTGCCAGGTGAGTCGCCCTCGACGGCTGCGCTCAGCCGACGTCCGCGAGGAGCGCGGCGAGGCCGGCGAGGGCGTCCGCCCCGGCCGGGCCGCCGGCGAGCAGCGGGATCTCCACCGCGGCGCCGAGGCGGGCGCGGACGGCGGTCAGCACCTCGTCCTGGGCGGCCCGGGCGGTGGCGAGCAGGCCCGTCGCGTCTGCGGGGACGACCCGGTTGACCAGCGGGGCACCGAGTGGGATCCCGGCGGCGGTGAGCGCGTCCACGGCCCGCACGGTCTCGGCCCACACCAGCCGTTCCGGCACGACGACGAGGTGCACGGCGGCGTCGGCGCGCAGCCGGGCGCGCAGGCCCGCCATCCGGTCCCGGCGGGCGTGCAGCCGCTCGAGCAGCGGGTCGGGGTCGTCGGCCCGGTGCCCGAGCATGCCCGCGAACATCCGGTCGGCGTCGCGGGAGCGCTCGCGGCGCCGGGCGAGTCCCTCGATCCACGGCGTGACGAGGTCGGGCAGGGTGAGCAGCCGCAGCATGTGACCGGTGGGGGCGCTGTCGACCACCAGCCGGTCGAACGCGCCCGACACCTGCTCCACCAGCTCCGTGAGCCGGTCCAGCAGCGCGGCCTCGACCGTGCCCGGGCTCGCCACGGCCCGCTCCAGGTGCGTGCGCACCGCGGGCAGGACCTCGCGGGGCACGGCGTCCGCCGCGTCGGCCACGATCTGTTCGACCCGCCGGGCGGCCTGCGCCTCGCCGCTGATCTCCGCGGCCCACAGCCTGGGCGCCACGGCGCGCGGGGCGTCGCCCAGCCCGATCTCCAGCACGTCGCCCAGGGAGTGCGCCGGGTCCGTCGACACGACGAGCGTGCGGAGCCCGCGGCCGGCGTCGCGCAGCGCGAGCGCCGCTGCGAGCGTCGTCTTCCCGACACCGCCCTTGCCGCCGAGGAACCGCAGCGTTGCGGCGGTCAACAGCAGACGCTCGCGTCGCCGAACTCCGCGCGGCCCATCCGCCGGTGCCAGTCGTGCAGGTCCGCCACCAGGTACGGCACGAGGTCGAGCGTGTCGTAGGCGACGGGGTTGTCCACCCCGAGGCTCTCCAGCAGCACGAGCGTGCGCAGGGTGTCCTCCTGTCGGCGCACCTCGCGGGCGACCGACCGCCGCCACGGCACCACGAACAGCTCGTCGTGGAACCGCTCGACGGCCCGCCAGCCCGCGGCCAGCCGCCGCCCGAGCCCCGTCACGTTCGCGGTGCGCCCTCGTCGCTCGGCACCGGGTTGCGGCGCGCGTCCCGCAGGGCGAGTGCCGCCTCCACGATCAACCAGACGGCGAGCACGAAGATGATCGCGTCCAGCGGGGCCAGCACCCACTGGCCCTCCTGCGCGAAGTTGATCAGGTTGAGGATCAGTGCCCAGGTGGTCATCACCAGCAGGAACACCAGCGGGACGAGCACTGCCACCGGGTTGCGCCGGTTGCGCGTGACCCACACGGCGATCACGGCCAGCGCGAGGCCCGCGGTGAGCTGGTTGGTGGTGCCGAACAGCTGCCACAGCACGCCGAACGTGTAGCCGGCTTCGCCGCCGCCGGGCAGCAGCGCCATGGCCAGCGGCACGACCACCGCGATCGTCGTGGCCACGGTGGCGTTGCGGGCGATCCTGGTGGCCCCGGAGATCTCGGCGATCTCCTGGACGATGTAGCGCTGCAGTCGCACACCGGTGTCCATCGTGGTGGCGGCGAAGCTGATGACGACGACGGCCGCGAAGATCGTGCCGAGGCTCAGCGGCACCCCGAGGTTCCCGGCGAAGACCGCGATGCCGTCGACGAAGTTCCCCCTCGCCCCGCCGGAGGCGGTGGAGAAGTCGGCGTAGAGCGCGTTCCAGTCCACCTGGGTTGCGGCCACGCCCGCGGTGCAGGCCAGGATCGACCCCAGCGCGAGCGAGCCCTCGCCGACCGCGCCCATGTAGCCCACGTAGCGGGCGTCGGTCTCCTTGTCGAGCTGCTTGGAGGTGGTGCCGGACGACACGAGGCTGTGGAACCCGGATATCGCCCCGCACGCGATCGTGATGAACAGGAACGGGAACCAGTGCGGCGACCCGGGCGGGGTGTCGTTGAGGACCGGGGCGACGATCGTGTTCATCCCGACGGCGATGCCCAGCATGATGATCGCGAGCGCGATGAACAGCTGGTGGGAGTTGATGTAGTCGCGGGGCTGCAGCAGCAGCCAGACGGGCAGCCGCGCCGCGACGAACGTGTACGCGAACAGCAGGACGACCCAGAGGTTGCGCTCAGGCGCGATCCCGAGCGCATCGGCGATGGGGGCCAGCGAGATCGGCAGCAGCTGCCCGAGCGGGATCGTGACGTACAGGACGAGCACGCCGACGATCGACGGGATCAGCGCGGGCGAGCGGGTGCGATAGATGTACTGCCCGATGCCGATCGCGAGCGGGATCTCCAGGATGATCGGCAGCACCGCGCCGGGGTTGGCCACGAACAGGTTCCCGATCACCACGGCGAACACGGCGTTGACCAGCGTGAGCAGGAAGAAGATGATCAGCAGGAACAGCGTGCGGGCGCGCTTGTTGATCACTTCCTTGGCGAGCGTGCCGATGCTCTTCGCCTCGTGGCGCACCGACACGACGAGCGAACCGAAGTCGTGCACGCCCGCCGCGAAGATGGTGCCCAGCACCACCCACGCGAGCGCGGGACCCCAGCCCCAGAACACCGCGATGGCCGGGCCGACGATCGGCGCCGCGCCCGCGACCGAGGTGAAGTGGTGACCGAACAGGACGTGCTTGTTGGTCGGCACGAAGTCGACGCCGTCGGTCATCGTGTGTGCAGGCGTCGCGTAGGCCGGATCGAGGGCGAACACCTTGCGGGCGAGGTAGTCGGAGTAGTAGCGGTAGCCCAGCGCGAAGACGGCGAGCACCGCGATGGCGACGACAATGGCGGGCATCGGCACACTCCCCGGTGAACGTGGCGAGCATCACTGGATCGGCGGACGTTAACAGGGGGCGAGGAGGGTTGGCGAGTGGAGAAGTTCGTCCGGCTCTGGGGGCGCGCCACCAGCGCGGACGTGGCGTGGGTCGACGCGGGCGGAACGCCGTATGCGATCACCGCGGTCCCCCTGCTGGACGGGCCCGTCCCGTGCGTGGCGCTCACGTTCGACCGGGCCGCCCTCCTGCCGTCGCTGGCGGGTGCCGCCGCGGTCGCGTTCGCCGTCACCGACGCCCGGGCGCTGCCCGGCGAGGCCGACGGCGTCGCGGCGATCGGCCGGGTCGCCGTCGAGCGGGTGGACGCGCTCGGGGAGGCGTTGCTGACGCAGGAGCTGCGCAAGTACCCGCCGTCGCGGGCGCTCGCCGACTCGATCCTGCTGCGCCGGGAGAACTGGTGGTACGTGGCCCGCGCCGTCGTCCGGCTGGACCGGGTCGACCGGGTGCAGGAGGTCCCGGCCCGCCGGGACGCCGGTCGCGACGCGCTGCTCGTCCGCGACGACGGGACGGGGCTGCGGCTCGACGTGGCGGCCGCGGACGACTGGTCGCTCCCGGCGGTCCCGCTCCGTGCCGCGGCGCCGCTGCGCGGGGACGGTGGGCCGGTGCTCGCACACGGCCACGACTTCTCCCCGGATCGGGAGCGGTGGGAGAGCTGGGGCGTCCGCGGTCAACTGTGCGGCGACCGGCTCGACGTGGGCGCCCGGGACGGGCGCCCCGGCCTCGACCCGGCCCCGCTGCGGCTGCTGCAGCGGCTGCGCCGGAGCCGTGCGTTCGAACGCGGCTGCCGGCGCGGGATCGCCGCGGCCGAGTGGAGGTCGTGACCCCACCGCAATCGCCGGGCGGGCGGTTCGGCCGGAGGCGCGCGGGTACGCCTCGTGCGGAACCAACCGATGGACGATCCGACGAGGAGGACCCGATGGCGACCGGTGAGACCGGCTTCGACGACGTGAGCTTCGACCTGATCTCCGTGCAGTACCACTCGCTCAAGGCGGGCCACGACTACGGGCAGTACGTGCGCGACGCGGACAACGCGGGTCGCTCCGACATCGCCGACTTCTTCCGGAAGGTGATGAAGGAGGACTCGGAGCGCGCCGAGCAGTGCCACAAGTTCCTCAAGGAGCTGAGCGGCTCCTCGGAGTCGGGCCCCGCCGTCACCTGACACCCGCGCGCCGAGTGCGCGAACGGCACTTTCGCACGACATGCTCCGCGCGATGGCGGGCGACGACCTCGTCGACGGCATTGA
>NZ_JAHKRK010000103.1:13313-25394 GCF_019396355.1 Pseudonocardia nigra | reverse complement strand
GGAAGGCCCCCAGGCCTCAGACTTTGCTTCGGGCTAGACGCACCAATGCCAACCGAGCTCAGCCGGACCCGACCCGATTCTCATACCTCGTGGCGGCCGAAGGCCATGGGGGACTTTGCTGCAACTCAGGCTTGCACCGCGCGCCCAGGGCTTGCGCCCGCCCGGGGCCGGGAGAACGATCTCGCCGGTGGACGTCGTGGAGTTCCGGCCCCGGCCCGAGCAGTACGCGTGGACGTTCGGCGGCGTGGCACCGACGCACCGGATCGCCCCGGGCACGGCGCTGCGGCTCTGGACCGAGGACGCGTTCTCCGGACGCTTGCAGCGCACCAGCGACAAGCCCTCTCAGGTGCTGAACATGGCCGAGGTCAACCCGCAGACCGGGCCGTTCTTCGTCGAGGGCGCCGAGCCGGGCGACACGCTCGCGATCCACATCGCCGACCTCTCCCCGGCCCGGGACTGGGCCGCGTCCAGCACGATCCCGTTCTTCGGCGCGCTCACCGGCACCGACCGCACCGCGCTGCTCCACGAGCCGCTGCCCGAGCAGACCTGGATCTACCAGCTCGACCGCGAGCGCGGCACCGTGCACTTCGAGGCCCAGCGCTCGCAGCTGTCCCTGGAGCTGCCGATCGCCCCCATGCTCGGGACGGTCGGGGTCGCGCCGCCGGGCCGCGAGGTGCGTTCGAGCCTCGTGCCCGACACGTTCGGCGGCAACATGGACACACCCGAGATGCGCACGGGCACCACGTGTTACCTGGGCGTGAACGTCGAGGGCGCGCTGTTCTCCGTCGGCGACGGGCACTACCGGCAGGGCGAGGGCGAGAGCTGCGGCACCGCCGTCGAGGGCGCGATGGACGTCACGCTGGTCGTCGAGCTGATCAAGGGCGGGGCGCCGGCCTGGCCGCGGCTGGAGCACAACGACGCCTACGCGGTGGTCGGGTCCGCGCGCCCGCTGGAGGACGCGTGGCGCGCCTCCCAGGTCGGCATGGTCACGTGGCTCGGCGAGCTGTGCGGGCTGGACCCGCTCGACGCCTACCAGCTGCTCACCCAGATCAGCCGCTCACCGCTGGCCAACGTCTGCGACACGAACTACAGCGCCGTGACGAAGGTGGACAAGGCGCTGCTCGGCGCGGACCGGGCCGCCTATGGCGGCATGCACCGGCACCTGCGGGAACTGGCCCGCACGCTCGTCTGATCCGAGGAGGCTCCATGGACCTGCAGCTCGCGGGCAAGGCCGCGCTCGTCACCGGCGGCACGAAGGGCATCGGGCGGGCGATCGTCGAGTCGCTGGCGGGCGAGGGCGCGCGGGTGGCGTTCTGCGCGCGCACCGAGGCCGACGTCGATGTCGCGCAGGACGAGCTGCGCACGGCGGGCCACGACGTCACCGGCACGGCCGTCGACGTCGCGGACGGCGCGGCGCTCGCACGGTGGGTGAGCGAGTCGGCGGACCGGTTCGGTGGGCTCGACGTCGCGGTGGCCAACGTCAGCGCGCTGGCGGTGACGCCGGGCGAGGACAGCTGGCGGGCGAGCTTCGAGGTCGACCTCATGCACACCGTCCGCCTCGTCGACGCCGCGCTGCCGCACCTGGAGCGCAGTGGCGCCGGCTCGGTGGTGGCCGTCTCCAGCGTGTCCGGCCGGGAAATCGACTTCTTCGCCGGCCCGTACGGCGGCATGAAGGCCGCGCTCGTCCACTACATGGCCGGGCTCGCCCACCAGCACGCCGGCCGGGTCCGGGCCAACACCGTGTCCCCGGGCAACGTCTACTTCGACGGCGGCGTCTGGCAGAGCATCGAGCGCGACGACCCCGACTTCTTCGCGAAGGCCATGGCGCTCAACCCGACCGGGCGGATGTGCACCGAGGAGGAGGTCGCCTACGCCGTCACGATGCTGGCGAGCCCGCGCGCGTCGTTCATCACGGGAACGAACCTCATGGTCGACGGCGCGCTGACCCGAGGAGTACAGCTCTAGCGATGCGCGAGTTCCGGATCGAGATCCCCGAGTCCGAGCTGACCGAACTGCGGGACCGCCTCACCCGCACACGCTGGCCCGACCCGGCCACGGTGGGCGGCTGGACGCAGGGGGTGCCGCTCGACTACGCCCGGGAGCTGTGCGACCACTGGGCCCACAAGTACGACTGGCGACGGTGCGAGGCCGAGCTCAACGCACTGCCGCAGTTCCGCACCGGGCTCGACGGCGGCGGCGACGACACGGTCGAGGTGCACTTCATCCACGCCCGGTCGCGGCACGCCGACGCCGTGCCGCTGCTGCTCACGCACGGATGGCCGGGCTCGGTGATCGAGTTCCTCGGCGTGGTCGACGCCCTGACCGACCCACCCGACCCCCGCGACGCGTTCCACGTCGTCGTGCCGTCGCTGCCCGGGTTCGGGTTCAGCGGCAAGCCGACGGTCGCGGGCTGGGGCATCGAGCGGATCGCGACGGCGTGGGCGCAGTTGATGGACCGGCTCGGCTACGACCGGTACGGCGCCCAGGGCGGCGACTGGGGCGCGATGATCACCTCGGCGCTGGGCACCGGCGCGCCGGAGAACCTCATCGGCATCCACCTGACGATGCCGATCGCCCCGCCGCCGCCGGACGCCGACACGCAGAAGCTGACCCAGGCCGAGCAGGCCGGGCTGGCCGCGCGCAAGACCTTCCGGAAGGTGGCCACCGGCTACTCCAGTGAGCAGTCGACCCGGCCTCAGACGCTGGGCTACGGGCTCGTCGACTCCCCTTCCGGCCAGTGCATGTGGATCGTCGAGAAATTCTGGGAGTGGACGGACAACGCCGGTCATCCGGAGAACGTCATCCCGCGGGACCGCCTGCTGGACAACGTGATGCTCTACTGGCTACCCGGCACCGGGGCGTCGTCGGCGCGGATCTACTGGGAGAGCTACAAGCGCAGGCGGATGGACGAGGTGCCCGTGCCCACCGGGGTCACCCTGTTCCCGAAGGAGCTCTGGCGCCTGCCGCGGAGCTGGATCGAGCGCCGCTACACCGACCTGCGGTACTGGAACGAGCCCGAGACGGGCGGGCACTTTGCGAGCCTGGAGCAGCCCGACGTGTTCGTCGAGGAGCTGCGCACGTTCTTCCGTCCCCTGCGCTGAACGAGGACGCAGGCCTGCGCGGGCGAGGACCGGCGACTACCGTCACACAGCGCTGGAAACCCGGCAGGAGCACCCGATCGGTGACGACGGAGCGGGCGCGCAGCCGCGGTCGTCCGAGCGCGCGTTCCGGCTGCTCGCGGAGTACGCCGACGACCTCGTCGCCCGGCACGACCGCGACGGCACGTGGCGCTATCTGTCGCCGTCGCTGCGCCGGATCACCGGTTGGAGCGCCGAGGAGCTGATCGGGCGCCACACCGCCTGTTCTCCCTCAACCCGGCCGGGCGGGCGCTCGTCGGCCTGCCCGCCGACGCCGCGCGGCGGCTGCGGCGGACACAGTGCTCGTCGTGACCGTGGCGGCGGGGTCCGCCGCCGCCCGCGTCCTCACGCTCACCGGCCTCGCCTCGGCGCTCAACGTGCAGGTGCGGGAGGCAGGCGCCGCCTGACGGACGGGGCCCGCCGCCGGGTGCGGCGGGCGGGTCCCCCACCTCACGGTGTCGAGCTGCCAGAACGAGCACCCGTGAGCGTATTTGCAATCTACTTGCAGGAAGGCTCCGCCGCCACTGCATGATCGGCGAACGGTCGCTCGACCCGGTCGGCCCACACCGCGAGCAGCTCCTCGTCGTGCGACACCGCGAGCACCCCCACCCCGTCCGCGCCGGCGAGGTCCGCGACCACCCCCACGAGCACGGCCGTGGTCGACGCGTCGAGCATCGCGGTCATCTCGTCGCAGACCAGGTACCGCGGCCGCAACACGAGCGCGCGGGCGAGGCAGGCGCGCTGCAACTGGCCGTCGCTGACCTCGTGCGGACGCCTGCCGAGCAGCTTGGCGGTGAGGCCGACGCGCGCGTGCAGCTTTTCCTCCCACCCCTCGTCGCGGCCACGGCGGGCGGCGAGCAGCGGCTCTGCGACGATCTCGCGCAGCGTGAGCCGGGGGTCGGACGCGAGCCGCGGCTGCTGGAACACCACCCCGACGGCGGTGCGCAGCGCGCGCGGTGCGCGGTAGCGGACACCGCGGGCGCGGACGCCGTCGATCTCGACCGCACCCGCCCACGGCGCCATCAGCAGCGCCAGCACCCGCGCGAGCGTCGACTTCCCACAGCCGCTGGGGCCGGCGAGCCCCACGACCTCGCCCGGCGCGACCGCGAGGTCGACGCCGTCGAGCACCGGGGCTCCGCGACGGTACCCGGCGACGATCCCGTGCGCTTCCATCGTCACGCCACCGCCACCTCCTCCGGGACGGGGGCGCAGGCCACCGCCCGATCGCCGTGCCACTGCAGCCGGGGGTCGGGCACGCACGTGTGCAGGTCCGGCCGGCGGCGCTCGAACCCGCAGCCCGGTGGCAGCGCCGTCAGGTCGGGCGGGTGCCCGGGGATCGCGGCGAACCCGCGGTCGGGCAGCGCGCCGAACAGGCCGCGGGTGTAGGGGTGCCACGGGTCGGTGAAGACGTCCTGGGCCGGGCCGAGCTCGATGATCCGGCTCGCGTACATCACCGCCGCGTCGGTGGCCACGCGCCGGGCCGCACGCAGGTCGTGGGTGATCAGCAGGACGGCGTGGCCGCGCGCGGCCATGTCGGCGAGCAGGTCCACGGTGCGGTCGACGAGCGGGCGGTCCAGCCCCGCCGTCGGCTCGTCCGCCAGCAGCACCGGCGGCTCGCCCGCGAGCGCAGCGGCGACCCCGACCCGCTGGGCCGTGCCGCCCGACAGCTCATGCGGGTGGCGGTCGAGCATCTCCCGCGGCAGGCCGACGTCGTCGGCCAGGCGCTGGACGGTGGCGAGCGGGTCGGCGTCGCCCGGCCGCAGCGCCCGCACCGTCTCGAGCAGCTGCACCCCGACCCGGCGCACCGGCGTGAGGTGCGTGGCCGCCGACTGCGGGACGAGCCCGACCCGCCTGCCGCGCACCTCGTCGCGCAGCCGCCGCTCCGGCGCGTCGAGCAGGTCAAGCCCGTCGAGCCCCGCGTTCCGCAGCCGGACGCTGCCCGCGACCTCCGCGTTCGCCGGCAGCAGGCCCATGATCGACGCGGCGAGCACGGACTTCCCGCACCCGCTCTCCCCCACCAGCGCCAGCAGCCTGCCCGGGCGCAGGGTGAAGCTCGAGCCCGTCACCGCGGTGACGATGCCCGCGCGGCCCCGCGCGCCGAGGCGGAACCGGACCGACAGGTCGTCCACCTGCAGCTCCGCGTTCACAGCCCCAGCTCCGATCGCCGCCGCGGCAGCGCCCGGTCGCGCCACCAGGCCGCCACGCCCGCCACCCCGAGCGCGGTGGCCACGAGCAGCAGCGCCGGGAACGTCACGATCCACCACGAGCCGAGCAGCACGGCGGCCCGCCCCTCCCCGAGGATGTTGCCGATCGACGCCAGGTGCGGGGGCAGCCCGAGCCCGAGGAAGCTCAGCGCCGTCTCGTGCCAGACGGCGTGCGGCAGCAGCAGCACCGTCGACAGCGCGGCCTGCGGCACGATCGCGGGCAGCAGGTGCCTGCGCAGCACCCGGCCCCGGGACGCCCCGCCGGAGATCGCGGCGTCGATGAACGGCCGCTCCCGCAGCGACAGCACCTCCGCCCGCACGATCCGCGCCACGCCCGTCCAGTGCGTGAGCCCGATCGAGGCGATCACCGCGAGCACCGAACCCCGGTACAGCGCCACGATCACGATGCCGAGCAGCAGGTGCGGCACGGCGTTCACGGTGTCGACCACCCGCATCAGCAGCCGGTCCGGCCAGCCGCCCAGCACGCCGGACGCGGCGCCGAACGCCGCACCCAGCACCGTCGAGACGACCGCGCAGACCGCCGCGACCAGCAGCGACACCCGCAGCCCCGCGAAGCTGCGCAACAGCAGGTCGCGGCCGTGGGCGTCGGTGCCGAAGGGGTGCTCGAGCGACGGTGGGAGCCGCACGGCGGTGTAGTCGACGACCCGCTCGTCCAGGCCGCCGAGCCACGGGACGAGCACCGATGCCACCGCGAGCAGCACGAGCACGCCGGCGCCCGCGACGAGCCGGGCCCTGGCCCGCCCGGCGGCGGCCCGCCCCCGCGGCGTCCCGGCCCGGACCCGGGCCGCGGAGCGCCACCGCGGCGCGGCGGCCGTCCCGGCGGGCTCGGCCGTCTTCTCGAGCGTCACCTCGGCGGTCATGCGCTTCCTCCCCGCGAGTCGCCCGTTTCCGTCACGCGAGTCGCCCGAATACGCCACGCGAGTCGCCGGGTTTCGACACGCGAGTCGCCCCTGCGCGGCCGGCCTGTCGGGGCGTGCTCAGCCATCGGCCACGACCCTCGGGTCGGCCAGCGCCACGGCTACGTCGGCCAGCAGCGAGCCCAGCAGCACCGCGGCCGTGGCCAGCACCGACAGCGCCGCGAGCATCGGGAAGTCGACGGCCAGCGCCGCCGTCACCACCGCCTCGGCGATGCCCGGCCACGAGAACACGGTCTCGACCAGCACGGCACCCGTCACCAGCTCCGGGATCCGCGTGCCCATCAGCGTGACGAACGGCAGGAGCGCGGTGGGCAGGGCGTGCCGCAGCACGACCGTCGCCTCGCCGAGCCCGCGGGCGCGAGCGCCCGCGACGTGGTCCTCGCCGAGCGCCGCCAGCAGCGAGCCCCGCACGTGCAGCACCAGCCACGGCGTCTGCGACACCCCGAGCACGAGCGCGGGCAGCACGAGGTGCCGGGCCACCTGGTCGACGGTGGCGGGCATCCCGGGGTCGGTCAGCCCCGCGACCGGCAGCCACCGGAAGCCCAGCGCGAACACCGCGATCGCGACCAGCGCCAGCACGAACGGCGGGATGCCCTCCATCGCGTGCCCGACCGCGGTGACGGCCCGGTCGAACAGCCCGCCCTGGCGCCACGCGGCCACGACCCCGGCCACGAGCGCCAGCACCACCGCGACCGCGAGGCCGACCGTCACCAGCAGGAGCGTCCACGGCAGCCGCTCCGCCACCACCTGCGCCACCGGCTGCCGGAACGAGCGGCTGGTTCCGAGGTCCCCCGACAGCACCCCGGAGAGCCAGCGCCCCAACTGCTGGAACACGCCGTCGTCGAGCCCGAGGCGGGCCCGGGTGGCGGCGAGGTCGGCCTCGGTCGCGGAGAACACGTCCACGCCGTAGTACTGGTGGATCGGGTCGAACGGCGAGGCCGCGGCCAGCAGGAACACCCCGACCGCGACGACCGCGAGCACCGGCACCGCGAACGCGAGCCGCCGCGCGACGAGCATTCCGATCTCGCGGGAGCGGGACGTCCGTC
Source organism: Pseudonocardia nigra (assembly GCF_019396355.1). GTDB lineage: Bacteria > Actinomycetota > Actinomycetes > Mycobacteriales > Pseudonocardiaceae > Pseudonocardia > Pseudonocardia nigra. The sequence continues at coordinate 18,069 of NZ_JAHKRK010000103.1, read as the reverse complement.
CGTTCACCGTAATGCTCATGCCTTCGGCGTCCAGTCCTCGACGTTCCACCACGGCCCCCACGTGGTGCCGTGCGTGTGCGGGTCGACGACCTGCTCGTAGCCGTCCCACTTCTCGCGCACCAGGTAGGAGTGGTCGAGGAAGACGAGGAACACGTAGCCGGGCGCCTCGGCGTAGGCCCGCTGCCACGCCTTCACCGCGGCCACCCGCTCGGCGGGGTCGAGCGCGCGGCGGGCCGCGTCCAGCGTGGCGTCCACCTCCGGGTTCGCGTACGAGCCCGGGTTGTTGAACCCGTCGCCGCCGTAGGAGCTGTGCAGCAGTGGGTAGCTCACGATGTCGGGGTCGAACGGGCTGCCGCCGCCGAGGACGAGCGCGTCCTGCTCCATCCGCGGCTCGATCGCCTCCCAGCCCAGCCCTTCGAGTGCGACGTCGATGCCGACCGCGCTCGCGTCGGACGTGAAGGCCTGCGCGAGGTCGCGGCGCACGGTGTCGGCCGCCGGGTACATCAGCGTGAACCGCGCGGGCACGCCGTCGCGGACCCGGATGCCGTCCGGACCGCGGACCCAGCCCGCCGCGTCGAGGATCCGCTCGGCCTCGGCACGGTCGAACCGGAACTGCGCGCTCGGCTCGGCGTACTCGGCGAGCACCTCGGGAATCGGGTTCGACGCGGGCCGCCCCTGGCCCGCGAGCAACCCGTCGATCATGCCCTGCCGGTTGGCGGCGTAGTTGAGCGCGAGCCGGATCGCCGGGTCGCTCGTCACGGGATGCGCGCTGGGCAGCGTGATGGCGCGGTAGTCGGCGCTGGGGTGGTGGCGCACGGTGTACTCCGAGCCGGCGAACGTCTGCGCCAGCGCCGGCGGCAGCACGGTGCCGTCGAACTCCCCGGCCTGCAGCCGCTGGGCCCGGGTGTTGTCGTCGGTGGCGAAGACGATCTCGATCGTCCGCACCGCGGGCGCACCGCCGAAGTACTGCTCGTTGGCCTCGAGCGTCATCGACGTGCCGCGCCGCCACTCCCCGAGCCGGTACGGGCCGGTCCCGATCGGCGCGGTGGAGAACTCCGACTGGGCCAGCGGCTCCGGCGTGGCCACCGCCTCGGCCGGCACGATCCCGAGCGTCAGCCGGTGCGGGAAGGCCGCGTCGGGTTGGGTGAGCGTGAACCGCACCGTGGTGGCGTCGACCTTCTCGACGCCGGCGAGCGTCACGAAGTCCGAACGGATCGACGCGGCGTAGGCCGGGTCGAGCAACGCCCGGTACGTCGCGACCACGTCGTCGGCGTCGAACGCGCTCCCGTCGTGGAACGTCACGCCCTCACGCAGCGGCACGGTCCAGGACAGCGCGTCGGCGGACGGGGTGGGCAGGGCCGCGGCCAGCGCGGGCTGTAGCTGCCGGTCGGCGTCGTGGGCGACCAGCCCGTCGAAGATCTTGGACGCGCCCTCGACGCCGTAGCCGAGCAGCGGGTGGAGGCTCTCGGGCTCGAAACCGTCGGCGAGCACCATCGTCGACCCGTCGGTCCCGCCCGTGCCGGCCGCACCCCCCGGGGCGGTCGGCACGGAGCACGCCGCGACGAACGTGGTGAGCACGGCACCGAGGATCAGCAGGACGCGTCGTGACACGACCGGACGGTAGCCACACTTGCGACCGAGTTGCAAGAGCGCACCCATGGCTGGAGCGAGCCGCGTGAGAGAGGTCGCCCAGGGCCCGTGGGGGATCAACCAGGGGATCCGGGGTGATCACCGCGAGAACGCCGTCGTGGTCCTCGCGGGTGCGGGGACGCGCATCTCACAGCGATCACGTCCCGTGTGATCGTCGCGAGAGCGCCGACGTCGTCGTCGACACCGCGCGGACGCGCATCTCGCGGCGATCTTTTCCGAACAGCGGCCGCGTCAGCTCGCGGTCCGGGGGGCCGCGGCGCGCAGGAGCAGGTGCATCCCGACGTCGGTGGAGCGCTCGCGGATGTCCCCCCGACCGCCCGGCAGGACGGGGTCGCGGGCGAGCACGAGGCCGTCGCCCGTCGTCACGCAGAAGCAGACGTAGCCGACCGGCTTGGCCTCGGTGCCACCGCCGGGGCCCGCGACGCCGGTGATGCCGATGCCGACGTCGGCGCCGAACCGGGCCCTGGCCCCGTCGGCGAGCGCCCTGGCCACCTCCGGCGACACCGCCCCGTGCTCGGCGAGCATCTCCGCGGGCACGCCGAGCAGATCCGTCTTCGCCGTGTTCGCGTACGCCACCACGCCGCCCGCGACGTAGTCCGACGACCCTGGCCGGTCCACGAGCCGGGCGGCGAGCATCCCGCCGGTGCAGGACTCCCCGGTCGCGACCGTCCAGCCGCGGTCCAACAGCGCGCGGGCGAGCAGCTCGTCGGTGCTGGTGCCCTCCGCACTGACTAGGTGCCGGGCGTGCCGCTGCGCGAGCCGGGCGTGCAGCTCGCCCGCCACCTCCTCGGCGCCGGGCAGCGGGTGCAGGTCGACCTCCAGCTCCGAGCGCCGCAGGCAGGTGGTGACCTCCACGCCGGACAGGTCGCGCCCGTCGCCGAGCTCGCGCAGGGTCGCGGCGATCTCGGACTCCGGCAGCCCGAAGTAGCGCAGGGAGAGGGCCGCCGCGGCGGGCACCCCGGCGAGGAGCTCCCGCATCGGGGCGGCGGCGAGCGCGGCGGGCCACATGCCCTGGAGCTCGCGCGGCGGCCCCGGCAACACCACGACGAGCGGTCCCCCCGGCCGAGGTACGACCAGGCCGGGCGCGGTGCCGACCGGGTCGAGCGCGACGGCCCCGCGCGGCACCATCGCCTGCTTGCGGTTGGCCGCCTCGAGCGCGGGCCCGCCGAAGCCGGTGCGGGCGGCCCAACCGGCGAGGATCCCGGCGATCCGCTCGTACATCGCCTCGTCGAGCGCGAGCTCGGTGCCCGCGAAGGACGCCACGACCTCCGCGGTGAGGTCGTCGGCCGTCGGGCCGAGCCCACCGCTGGTGACGATCAGCGCGCAGCCGCCTTCGGCGGCGAAGCGCAGCGCCCCCGCCAGGTCGGCGGGCCGGTCGCCGACGACCAGCACGTGGGCCACCTCGAAACCCAGCCCGCCCAGCTCGCGGGCCAGCCACGGCCCGTTCCGGTCGGAGATCGCCCCCGTCAGCAGCTCGCTCCCGGTGACCACCACCGCGGCGCGGGGCCGCTCACCTGCCTCCATGCCCAGGACGCTAGCGGCTCGCGGGCGCGTACCGGCGCCCACCGACGAACGGCCTCGCCCCTACCCGCTATGGCGGGCGGCGGAACGCCCCTCCCTCGAATGGGGGATGTTCTCAGTGTCGCCACAGCCGTTCGCCGGGCTCCCTGGACCGACGGTCGACAAACCGGACGAACGGCGCGCGCCCCGAGCGGCTCCCGCTACCGTTGTCGATGCAACCCGTTGTCGCACCACTGCCCGGAAGGCCCCCGGTTGTCCCCCTGGATCGCCCCGCCCGCACCCACGTGGGTCGCCGAGCTGGACCGGCGCGCCCCCATCTCCGAGCTCTCCGTCGACCGTCACTACGGAGCCGCACGCCTGCTCGTCACGGCGAGCGGCTCGCCCGTCGGGATCGTCGACGTGCCGCTGGTGGAGGGCCGCGCGGCGGCCGCGGACATCCGCCGGGCCGTCGACGAGCAGCTGGGCGAGCTGCCCGACCCGCCCCCGCCGCCGACGTCCACCGACCCGATCACCGTCGTCGTCGCCACCCGCGGCAGGCCGCGCAGCCTCGAGCGGTGCGTGCGCGCCGTGCTGGCCGGGGACCACGCCGACGTCACCGTGCTCGTCGTGGACAACGACCCCGCCGACGACCGCACGGCCGCCGCGGTGCGGGCGATCGGCGACGAGCGGGTCCGCTACGTGCGGGAGCCGCGGCGCGGCGCGTCCGTGGGGCGCAACCGCGGGTTGCAGGAGAGCACCACGCCGGTCGTCGCGTTCACCGACGACGACACCGAGCCCGACCGTGGCTGGGCGGCCCGGATCGCCGGGGCCTTCGCGGGCGCCCCGGACCTCGTCTGCGTGAGCGGCCCGGTGCTCGCCGCGCGCCTGGCCACGGCGGAGGAGCTGGCCGCCGACTCCGCGCTCGCCTGGAACAAGGGCTTCGAGCGGCGCAAGTTCTCCCTGGACGACCCGCCGGCCGACTCGGCGATCTTCCCGTTCTCCCCCGGGCTCTTCGGGATCGGCGCCAACCTCGCCGTGCGCACGGCCGTGGCCCGCGCGGTGGGCGGGTTCGACGAGGCGCTCGGCCCGGGCTCCCCCACGCACGGCGGGGAGGACTGCGAGTTCCTCGTCCGGCTGGTGCTGGCGGGCCACGTCATCGGCTACGAGCCGAGCGCATGGGTGTGGCACCACCACCGCCCCGGTGCCGACGCGCTGCACGCCCAGCTGCGCGGCTACGCGATAGGACTGGGCGGCTTCCTGACCAAGGTCGCGCTCGACCCGCGCGCCCGGGCCGCTGCCGCCCGCCGCCTGCCGGCCGCGCTCGCCCAGCTGCGGCACATCTCGGAACGGGAGAGCGGCGCGGGCGCCGGGATGCCCACCGGCACCGGACGCACCCGCCTGCGCGGCCTCGCCGCCGGCCCGTGGGCCTATCTGCGGGGCAGGCGCGCCGCCCGCCGGGCCGGGGGCCGGGTGCCTCCGCTCGTGGCACCGGACGGGCCGCCGTCCCAGCCCCTCGCCCTCACCCTTTGACGCCGACGCGGGGCAGGGTGGCGCCTCGACGCCACCCCTGCCCCGGCGGACCGGAGTCAGCTCCGCAAGCTCCGCT
>NZ_JAHKRK010000103.1:0-13220 GCF_019396355.1 Pseudonocardia nigra | reverse complement strand
CTCCGCTCAACCCTGATGCTCGCTCCGCAAGCTCCGCTCAACCCTGATGCTCGCTCCGCAAGCTCCGCTCAACCCTGATGCTCGCTCCGCAAGCTCCGCTCAACCCTGATGCTCGCTCCGCAAGCTCCGCTCAACCCTGATGCTCGCTCCGCAAGCTCCGCTCAGCGCCCCGCTCCACGCACCCCGCTCACCCACTCCTCGTCGGTCATCCGGAACGCCGCCACGCCTGCGGCGATCATGAACAGGCCGAGGAACGCCCCCTGCGCGATGCCCTGCACCGTGCCACCGCCGGGTCGTCCGCCCTCGCCCCGCCCACCGGCATCGGTCGGGGCCCGGTCGTTCGCGACTGCCGCAGTGGTGGTGGCACCACCCGTGCCCGGTGTCGCGGTGTCACCCGCCGGTGTTACCCGGGGTCAGCGCAACGGGCGCAACCTGCCGGGGACGGCGGGCGCAGGCGCGGCCCCGTAGCGGGCGGCGACGGGGCGGCGGTCGAGCCCGACGGCGGTGATCACGGCGGCCAGGTCGGCGTAGGTGCCGGTGGGCAGCGCCCACAGCTCCGCACGGGTGCCCGCGTCGGCGCCGTACTCCTCGGCCTGCATGATGAGCTGCCATTTCGCCGCCGGATAGGTGATGCCGGCGAGGACCTGAGAGATCCGCTGGGCGTCCGCGCCCGGGTTCTTGCGGTACACCGTCGACCTCCATCCGACGGCCCCGACGCCGTCGTCGCCGTCATGTTACCCAGGTCACATTTGGCCAAACGCGGTGGCCGGGGGCGTTGTTGTGCGCCCATGGGGCCGCCCGTAGGGTTGGCGCGCGGCCCCGACCACAGTCCGCGCCACGAGTCCCGACGTCACCCTCGAGGAGCCGGTGCGCATGAGCGAGTCCCCCGTCGACCCTGCGACGATGGAAGGCGACGCCGACGAGATCGGCGAGGTCGTCCGGTTCGACGTGGTCGGCCACGGTGACGACGCCCGCGTGATGCACGTCGTCGGGGAGATCGACACGCTGACCGCCCCGATCCTGCGTTCGCGCCTGGAGGAGCAGCTCGCCGACGTCCCCCTCCTGGTGCTCGACATGAGCGAGGTCAGCTTCCTCGGCTCGGCCGGGCTCGCCGTGCTCGTCGCCGCACGCGACGAAGCCGAGCGGCGCAGGCACCAGCTGCGGCTGGTACTGGGCTCCCGCATCGTCACCCGCGCACTGGAGGCCACCGGGCTGCTCGGGCTCTTCGACATCGCGGAGGACGTGCCGCAGGCCCTGGGGGCCGCGCGCTGACCGTCGCCAGGGAGGCGTAAGGGCGCCTGGTGGCCCCCGCGGTCTTCAAAACCGACGTGGCCGAGCAGCTCGGTCAGGCGGGTTCGATTCCCGTCCGCCTCCGCCAACGTTTGAGGATCGACCCGGAAGGGAACCGGCGGCTCGTGGGCGTGCGCCAGTGGATCGAGATGTGGCCGGTGGTCCGGCAGGCGACGGGACCCGACCGGACTGGCCGCGGAGACGCCGCCAAGTCGGGCCGCAGCCAGCAGCTGCGGCCGCGCACCAGTGAGGCCGACCGCGTCGTCCAGTCGATCTGCCCGTACTGCGCGGTGGGCTGCGGCCAGCGCATCTTCGTCAAGGACGAGAAGATCATCCAGATCGAGGGTGACCCCGACTCGCCGATCTCGCTGGGAAAGCTCTGCCCGAAGGGCGCTGCGAGCAAGCAGCTCGTGACGCGGCCCGACCGGGTCACGAAGGTCCGCTACCGGCGCCCCGGCGGCACCGAGTGGGAGGACCTCGACCTCGACAGGGCGATGCACATGATCGCCGACCGGGTGCTCGACACCCGCAGGCGCACCTGGCAGGAGACCGACGCCGAGGGCAGGCTCCTGCGCCGGACGATGGGGATCGCCCACCTCGGCGGCGCCACGCTGGACAACGAGGAGAACTACCTCATCAAGAAGCTGTACACGGCGCTCGGCGCGATCCAGGTGGAGAACCAAGCGCGTCTTTGACACAGCTCCACCGTCCCCGGTCTGGGGGCCAGCTTCGGTCGCGGCGGGGCCACGACCTTCCAGCAGGACCTCGCGAAGAGCGACTGCATCGTCATCCAGGGCTCGAACTTCGCCGAGTGCCATCCCGTCGGCTTCCAGTTCGTCATGGACGCGAAGCTGCGCGGCGCGAAGATCATCCACATCGACCCGCGGTTCACGCGGACGAGCGCGCTGGCCGACCTGCACGTCCCGATCCGCGCCGGCACCGACATCGCGCTGCTCGGTGGGCTGATCCGCCACGTCCTCAGCGAGGGCAAGGAGTTCCGCGAGTACGTCGTCGCGTACACCAACGCGGCGGCGATCATCAACGAGGACTTCCGCGACACCGAGGACCTCGACGGCCTGTTCAGCGGCTGGAACCCCGACGAGTCGGCCTACGACATCTCGTCGTGGGAGTACGAGGGCGCGAAGGTGGGGGCGGCCGCCGGCAAGCGCGGGACCCTGCAGGGCGGGGGCGACGAGGAGAGCGACGGCGACGAGGAGCGGCGCGAGGAGCAGCACGGCAGCGGCGAGCAGCGGGAGACCGCAGGCGGCGACCAGTACGGCAGCGGCGGCGCGTCGATCGGGGCCAAGCCCGAGCGCGACGAGACGCTGCAGCACCCGCGGTGCGTGTTCCAGATCCTCAAGCGGCACTACGCGCGCTACACGTCGGAGTTCGTCGAAGAGGTCTGCGGCATCCCGCAGGACACGTTCCTCGCGCTCGCGCGCGCGATCACCGAGAACAGCGGGCGGGAGCGCACCACCAACTGGTCCTACGCGGTGGGCTGGACCCAGCACAGCGTGGGCGTGCAGTACATCCGCGCCGCGTCGATCCTGCAGGCCCTGCTGGGCAACATCGGCAGGCCGGGCGGCGGGATCATGGCCCTGCGCGGCCACGCGAGCATCCAGGGCTCCACCGATATCCCCACGCTGTTCAACATCCTCCCCGGCTACCTCCCGATGCCCGCCGACGAGCGGGGCCGGTCGCTGGAGAGCTACGTGCAGCCCGACGTGGGCAAGGCGGGCTTCTGGGGCGATATGCCGCACTACATCGTCAGCCTGCTCAAGGCGTGGTTCGGCGACGCGGCGACGGCGGAGAACGACTACGGGTTCGACTGGCTGCCGCGGCTGACCGGCGACCACAACAACTACCGGACCGTCCTCGACATGCTCGACGGGAAGGTGCCCGGCTACATCGTCGCGGGCGAGAACCCGGCGGTCGGCGGTGCGAACGCCCGGCTCCAGCGGGAGGCGCTGACCAAGGCCGAGTGGCTGGTGGTGCGCGACTACACCGAGGTCGAGACGGCCACCTTCTGGAAGAACTCCCCGGAGGTCACCTCCGGGGAGTGGCGCACCGAGGACATCGGCACCGAGGTCTTCCTGCTGCCCGCAGCGGCGCACACCGAGAAGGACGGGACGTTCACCAACACGCAGCGGCTGCTGCAGTGGCGGCACAAGGCCGTGGAGCCGCCCGAGGACGCCCGCAGCGAACTGTGGTTCTTCTACCACCTCGGGCGGATCATCAAGGAGCGCCTGGCCGAGTCCGACGACCCGCGCGACGCACCCATCAAGGCGCTGACGTGGGACTACGGCGTGGAGGGTCCCAAGGCCGAGCCCACCGCGGCCGACGTGCTCGAGGAGATCAACGGCCGCGGCCCCGACGGGGAGCCGCTCTCGTCCTACACCCAGTTGAAGGACGACGGCTCCACCAGCTGCGGTTGCTGGATCTACTGCGGCGTCTACGCGGAAGGCGTCAACCAGGCCGCCCGGCGCAAGCCCGCCCACGAGCAGGACTGGGTGGCCGCCGAGTGGGGCTGGGCGTGGCCGGCCAACCGCAGGCAGCTCTACAACCGCGCCTCCGCCGACCCGGACGGGAAACCGTGGAGCGAGCGCAAGGCGCTGGTCTGGTGGGACGGCGAGCGCTGGACCGGGCACGACGTGGCGGACTTCCCGGCCGACACCGCGCCCGACTACGTCCCGCCGGAGGGCGCGAAGGGCCCGAAGGCGCTGTCGGGCACCGACCCGTTCATCATGCAGACCGACGGCAAGGCGTGGCTCTTCGCGCCCGCCGGGCTCGTGGACGGGCCGCTGCCCACGCACTACGAGCCGGTGGAGACACCGCACCGCAACCGGCTGCACCCCGGGCAGCCGCGCAACCCCGCGGCCATCCTCTACGACCGGCCGGGCAACCGGCACCACCCGATCGGCTCCGAGGTGTTCCCGTACGTGCTCACGACCTACCGGCTCACCGAGCACCACACCGGCGGCGGCATGAGCCGCTACCTGCCCTACCTCGCCGAGCTGCAGCCCAGGGCGTTCTGCGAGGTCTCCCCCGAGCTCGCCCGGGAGCGCGGCCTGGTGAACAACGGGTGGGCCACGCTCGTCACCGCCCGCAGCGCGATCGAGCTGCGGGTGCTGGTCACCGAACGCATGACGCCGCTACGGATCGACGGCCGCGAGAGCCACCAGATCGGGGTGCCGTGGCACTTCGGCCACGGCGGCCACGCCACCGGCGACAGCGCCAACGACCTGCTGTCGATCGCGCTCGACCCCAATGTCCACATTCAGGAGTCCAAGGTGCTCACCTGCGACATCCGCCCCGGCCGGAAGCCGGGCGATGCGGCGGGCCTGCGGGCGCTCGTCGAGGACTACCAGCGGAGAGCGGGGCTGCAGCCGTGACGGGAGGCAGGTACGAGGTCACCGGCACCGACCGGCCGGGCCACCCCACCAAGCGGGCCGCCGGCGGTCGCGAGGGCAGCGCCACCGAGCCGACCGCGGGCTTCCGCGGCAACATCGGCACGCCCTACACCACGCCCGTCACCGGGCAGACCGAACGGGCGTCCTACCTCGGCATGCCCGACGTGCGGCCGCCGCGCATGGGGTTCTTCACCGACACCTCGGTGTGCATCGGGTGCAAGGCCTGCGAGGTGGCCTGCAAGGAGTGGAACGAGGTCCCGGCGGACGTCGGCCCCAGCGGCAGCGGGTCCACCGACATGGCCGACCTCGACCTGCTCGGCATGTCCTACGACAACTCCGGCGCACTCGGGGCGTCCACGTGGCGGCATGTCGCCTTCGTCGAGGCACCGCCGCGCGATCCCGCGGCGGGGGACGTGCGCTGGCTGATGGCATCCGACGTCTGCAAGCACTGCACGCACGCGGCCTGCCTGGACGTCTGCCCGACCGGAGCGCTGATGCGCACCGAGTTCGAGACCGTCTATGTGCAGCCCGACATCTGCAACGGCTGCGGCTACTGCGTCCCGGCCTGCCCGTACGGCGTGATCGACATCCGCCCCGGCGACGGGCGCGCGTTCAAGTGCACGCTCTGCTACGACCGCACGAAGGACGGGCTCACCCCCGCGTGCGCGCAGGCCTGCCCCACCGAGTCCATCCAGTACGGCCCGCTCGACGAGCTGCGCGAGCGCGCCGACCGGCGGCTCGCGCAGCTGCAGGAGGCCGGGGTGGCCGGGGCGCAGCTCTACGGCCGCGACCCGGACGACGGTGTAGGCGGCGACGGGGCGTTCTTCCTGCTGCTCGACGAGCCGGAGGTCTACGGCCTGCCGCCGGACCCGGTGGTCACCACGCGGGACCTGCCCGGCATGTGGAAGCGGGCGGCTGCGGCCGCCGCCGGCCTCGCGGTCGCCGTCGCTGCCGCCTTCATCGGGGGGCGGCGCTGATGGCGGGGGGTCCGGAGCCGGTGGACACGAACGGCGCCGTGGAGCCCCGCAGGCGGCGCGGCCGCAAGCGGCTCAAGGGCTCGATGGTGCCCGAGGCCGAGTTCGCCTCGTACTACGGGCGCCCGATCATCAAGAAGCCGACGTGGAAGAACCCGGACGTCCCCGTCTACCTGTGGGCCGGCGGCATGGCGGGCACGTCGTCGGTGCTGGCCGTGCTGGCCGACGCCACCGGCCGCCCGGCGCTGCGGCGCGGTGCGCGGCTGGTCGCCGCGGGTGGGGCGATGGCCGGCACCGTCGCGCTGGTGCACGACCTCGGCCGCCCCTCGCGGTTCCTCAACATGCTGCGCGTGTTCAAGCCGACCTCGCCGCTGTCGGTCGGGTCGTGGATCCTCGCCCCGTACGCCGGGCTGGCCTCGGCCGCCGCGGCATCGGAGGTCACCGGCATCGCCCCGCGGCTCGGCAGGCTCGCCGGCTTCGGTGCGGCGCTGTTCGGCCCGCCGCTGGCCGGCTACACCGCGGTGCTCCTCTCCGACACGGCGGTGCCCGCCTGGCACGAGGCGCGCGACGAGATGCCGCTGCTGTTCGTGAGCAGCGCGGCGGCCGCGGGCGCCGGAGCCGGCCTCGTGCTCGCCACCACCGGAGAGAACCCCCCGGTCGCGCGGCTGGGTGCGGTGGCTGCAGGTATCGAGCTCGCCGCGGGAAAGGCGCTGGAACACAAGCTCGACCGGCTGCCCGGCGGCATCGGCGACGCCTACCGCACCGGCAAGGCCGGGCGGTGGAACCGGCTCGCCCACGCGCTCACCGCGGTGGGCGGGATCGGCGCGCTGCTCGGGCGGCGCAGCCGGGCCGGGTCGGTCGCCGCCGGGCTGGCGCTCACCGCCGGTTCGCTGGCCACGCGGTTCGCGGTGTTCGAGGCGGGCATGCAGTCGGCGGCCGACCCGCAGCACGTCGTCGCCCCGCAGCGCGAGCGGCTGGCCCGCCGCGAGCGCGCGAGCGGCGAGGGCAGCCGGCTCGAGACGGAGCAGAGCACCTCACCGGCCCCCCGCTCCTGACGGACGTCACCATCCCCTGTTCCGCATGACGCCACCTCCTTCCCGCCGCCTTCCGTTCTACCCGCGGACCCACGGTGGCGTTCCCGACGGGCGCCGCGACGAAAGACGCAGAGGCGATCCGTCGGCCGATCGTCGGGTTCGGCGGGCAGCGAGGGCATGATCAGCCGCCCGGGTTGCCCGGGGAACGGCGGGTCGATTCCCCAAAACCGCTGATCAGTGCGATCGTGACGCGATGGACGACCTCGACCTGACCGCGCTCACCGCGGCCGAGATCGTGGCGAGGGTGCACGACGGCCGCAGCAGCGCCGTCGACGTGGCCAGGGCGCACCTCGCCCGGATCGCCGAGCGCGACGCCACCGTCGGCGCCTTCCAGGCGCACGACGCGCAGCGCGTCCTCGCCGAGGCCACCGGGGTCGACCAGCGCGCCGACCGGTTCGCCCTGCCGCTGGCCGGGGTCCCGGTCGCGGTGAAGGACACGATCGACGTCTCCGGCTATGCGACGCGGCGCGGCTCCGCCGCCACCTCCACCGAGCTCGCCAAGCGGGATGACGAGCTGGTCAAACGCCTGCGCGCGGCCGGGGCCGTGGTCATGGGCAAGACGCGGATGCCGGAGCTGGCCGCGTGGAGCTTCGGGCAGTCGCCCCTGGGCACCACCCGCAACCCGCTCGACGAGACCGCGGACCCCGGCGGCTCGAGCAGCGGGAGCGCCGCCGCGGTGGCGGCCGGGATGGCCACGCTGGCGCTGGGCACCGACGGCGGCGGCTCGGTCCGGATCCCCGCCGCGCACTGCGGGCTCGTCGGGCTGAAGCCCGGGGCCGGCGTGCTGCCGCTGCCCGGCGGCGCCGAGGAACACTGGTGCGGCCTCACCGTCACCGGCTCGATCGCGCGCTCCGCCGAGGACGCCGCGCTGATGCTCGAGGTGCTCTCCGGCCGGGCCGCGGCCGACGTCGACGACGGGTGGCCCGCCGGCGTCGCGCTCTCGCTGCGCAACCCCACACCGTTCGGGCGGCTGCACCCCGACCAGCAGGCAGCCGCCGTCGGCGCGGCCGCGCGCCTGCGGGCGTGCGGGCCCGGCACGCCGGGCGCGTCCGTCACGCTGGCCGACCCGCCCTACCCGCGCCAGGTGCTGCGCCTGTGGGCCCGCCGGTGGCAGGCGGGCATCGCCCAGGACGTCGCCGACCTCGGCCTCGGCACACCGGACCCGGACGACCCGTTCCGCGGCGAGCTGGAGCCGCGCACCGCCACCGCTGCCCGCAGGGGTCGGCGGATCCTGCGGTACGCCCCGCCCCGGGCGCGGGCGGCCCAGGCCTGGCGCGAGCGGTTCCTCGCCTGGCTCGACGCGGGCGGGCACGACCTGCTCATCACCCCGGCCGTCGCGGGCCCGCCCGGACCCGCCGGTGCCCTGCAGGACCGCCGGTACCTCTCGACCGTGCTGCACGCCGCCCCGCAGGCCGCGTACACCCACGCGTGGAACCTGGCCGGGCTGCCCGCCGTGGTCGCCTCGGTGATGGTGCGCGACCGCCCGATCGGGGTCCAGCTCGTCGGCCGGCCGGGCGACGAGCACCGGCTGCTCGCCGCGGCGGCGCGGCTGGAGGGCCGGAAGGTCCCGGAGGCGGTGGGTGCCCGCGCCCGCTGAGGGATCCGGGATTGCAGCAAAGCCACTTTGACGCAACTGGCTGGCATGAAAGTGGCTTTGCTGCAACGGGTCGGCACGCTCACGGCTCCGGCGGCGCCCACTCCCCCGTCGCCATGAAGCGCTCCAGCGTGGCCGTGTACGGGGCGAGGTCCATGCCCTGCGCCGCGACCCACCCGTCGTCGTAGTAGCTGTGCCGGTACCGCTCGCCGCCGTCGCAGATCAGCGTGACGACGCTGCCGTGCATGCCTGCCGCCCGCATCCGCGCCACCAGGTGCCACACGCCCCAGAGGTTGGTGCCCGTCGACCCGCCGGCCCAGCGGCCGGTGACGGCGTGCAGGTGCCGCGCCGCCGCCACGCTCGCCGCGTCCGGCACGGGGATCATCAGGTCGATCACGCTGGGGACGAAGCTGGGCTCCATCCGCGGCCGGCCGATGCCCTCGATCCGCGAGGGCATGCCGGTGCCGTAGTCGGGCGCGCCCGCGACCCAACCCGGGAAGAACGCCGAGTTCTCCGGGTCGACCACGGCGAACCGGGTGGGGTGGCGGCGGTAGCGCAGGTAGCGCCCGATCGTCGCGGAGGTGCCACCGGTGCCGGCGCCCATCACCACCCACTCGGGCACCGGGTGCCGTTCCAGCGCGAGCTGCTCGAAGATCGACTCGGCGATGTTGTTGTTGCCCCGCCAGTCGGTGGCGCGCTCGGCGAACGTGAACTGGTCCATGTAGTGGCCGCCGGTCTCCTCGGCGAGCCGCTGCGCCTCGGTGTACATCGCGGGCGGCTGGTCCACGAAGTGGCAGCGCCCGCCGTACCGCTCGATCAGCGCGATCTTCTCCGGGCTCGTGCGCCGCGGCATGACCGCCACGAACGGCACACCGATCAGCCGCGCGAAGTACGCCTCGGACACCGCCGTCGACCCCGAGCTCGCCTCCACGACCGTGGTGCCCTCGACGATCCACCCGTTCGCCAGCGCGTACAGGAACAGCGACCGGGCGAGCCGGTGCTTGAGGCTGCCGGTGGGGTGCACCGACTCGTCCTTGAGATACACGTCGACGCCCCAGTCCGCGGGCAGCGGGAACACGTGCAGATGCGTGTCGGCGGAGCGGTTGGCGTCGGCCTCGACGAGCCGGATCGCCTCGGTCACCCAGGCGCGGGTGCGGTCGCAGGAACGGTCGACGGGCGAGTCCACGGCCGCGACGTTAGCGAGCCCAGGGTCCCGTGATCGCGTAGAGGGTGCCCGGCTCCTGTGTGCAGGTGAACAGGGTGCTGCCGTCGCGGGAGAAGACCGGCCCGGCGAACTCGCCGCCGCGCTCGTTGCGCGCGATCCGGAACGTCGTGCCGTCGGCGGCCGCGCCCACGAGGTGCTTGCTGCCGTCGCCGTCCTCGGCGAGGATCACGCCGCCGTGCGGGGAGACGGTGATGTTGTCCGGCCCGTCCGAGCCCTCCACGCCGTCCACCCCGAACAGCAGCTCCAGCGTCAGCGTCCGACGGCGCGGGTCGTAGAACCACACCTGCCCGTCGTGCTGCTGCGGGCTCTCGTCGCGGGCGTAGCTGGAGACGACGTAGGCGCCGTTGTCCGCCCACCAGGCTCCTTCGAGCTTGCGGCCCCGAGTGACGTCGCCGTCGCCGAGCTGGCGGCGCACAGAGTCGTCGCGGCCGTCGCGGCCGGGCACCTCCACCCACTCGACGTCGTAGCGGGTGCCGGTCTCCCGTGCCCGCGAGAGGTCGTCGACGTGGTCGCCGGACTCGTCCGTGCAGCGCATCGCGGCCAGGACGCCGGCGGTGTCGTCGAGCTCGCGGAGCGCGCCGCGCCCACCGCGGAACCCCTCCGGCGCGCGCCACCGGTAGAACAGCCCGTTTGGGCCTGAGGCGTCCTCGGTGAGGTAGACGTCGCCCGTACGCGGGTCGACGACCGCGGCCTCGTGCTCGAACCGGCCCAGCGCCATGATCGGCCGCGGGTCGCGGAGGGCCGTGCGGTCGAACGGGTCGACCTCGAAGACGTAGCCGTGGTCGCGCTCGAACCCGTCGGAGCCCGCGCGGATGTCGGCCTCCTCGCAGGTGAGCCAGGTGCCCCACGGCGTGACCCCGCCCGCGCAGTTGGTGGCGGTGCCCGCGATGCCGACGCGCTCGTTCACGCGGCGACTCCGCGTCGACGTGCACGATCGTGCAGCCGCCTGCTGCGCCCGGGTCGTAGACGAGCCCGTCGAGGTGCGGTACCTGCAGGTCGGTGCCCGCGCCCTCGCGGATCTCGTGGTTGTTGACGAGCACCGTGCCGCCGCCCTTGACCGCGAACCCGCCGGTGCCGTCGTGGTTGCGCGGTGTGGGCTCCCCCGACTCCAGCTCGGTGCTGCCCGCCTCCGTGACCACCTGATAGCGGAAGCCCTTCGGCAGCGCCAGCCGCCCGTCCGGGTCGTTGACGAGCGAGCCGTACCCCAGTGGCCCGGCGATCGCAGGCCGCGCGGTCAGCAGCACGTCGGTGCTGCCGACCAGCAGCACGCCCGCTGCGGTGCGCCGCAGGAACCCCCGGCGGGACAGAGCAGTGCGCATCCGGGCAACCAACCCGACCGAGGGCCGGTCCCGTGGGAGAACGGGCCGCGGGCCCCCCGATCGGACGAACCCACCACCCGACCCGGTGGACGCGGAACGCAGCGGCGGCGCCCGGTCACTAGCCGGGTCCAGGCACCCCGTCTCCGCCGACGCACCCCTGTTCGGTCGATGCACCCGGTCGACGGGGCGCATCAACCGAAACGGGGCGCACGGCCGACCGGCCCCACGCCGCAGCCCCATGCACCCCTTCTGCGTCGATGCGCCCCTACTCGGCCGGGGCGCCCCGTCGACGGGCGCACGCACCGAAACGGGGCGCGCCGTCAGCGCAGCGTGATGCGCCCCGTCCCCGTCCGCACGGTCCCGATCACCGCGGCGGCGCCGCCCAGCTCCGCCACCGCGGCGGCGGCCGCTGCGGGCTCCGCCCCGAACAGCAGGCCGCCGGACGTCTGCGCGTCGGCGAGCAGCAGCACGTCCAGCTCCCCGAACGGGCCGGCGTCGACGTGCGGGGCCACCCAGTCCCGGTTGCGCCTGCTGCCGCCGGGGAGCACCCCGGCCGCCGCCAGCCCGCGGATCCCGGGCAGGAACGGCACGGCGGCCACGTCCAGCGCCGCGTCCACCCCGGACGCGGCGGCCATCTTGTGCAGGTGGCCGAGCAGCCCGAAGCCGGTGACGTCGGTGCAACCCGTGGCGCCCGCCTCGACCGCGGCCAGGGCGGCGCGGGCGTTGCTGCCCGTCATGGACGCGACGGCGGCCGCGGCCACGTCCTCGGACGCCGAACCGGCCTTGATCGCCGTGGTGGCCACCCCGACGCCCAGCGGCTTCGTGAGCACCAGCGCGTCGCCGTCACGCAGACCGGTGTTGGTGAGGATCCGGTCCGGGTGCACCTCCCCGACGACGGCGAGCCCGTACTTCGGCTCCGGGTCGTCCACGCTGTGCCCGCCGACCACCGCGAACCCGTTCTCGGCGCCGATCTCGGCTCCGCCCGCCAACACCTCGGCGAGCATCGACGTGGGCAGCTCCGTCGACGGCCACGCCACGAGGTTCAGCGCGAGGAGCGGCCGGCCGCCCATCGCGTAGACGTCCGACGCCGCGTTCTGGGCGGCGATGCGGCCCCAGGTCCGCGGGTCGTCGACGACAGGAGTGAAGAAGTCGGTGGTGGCGACCAGCGCGCGCTGCTCGTCCAGGCGCCAGACGGCGGCGTCGTCGCCGGTCTCGGTGCCCACGAGGAGGTCCGGATGCGTCTGCGGGGTCAGCGTGCGCAGCACGTCCGCGAGCAGACCCGGGGCGAGCTTGCACCCGCACCCCGCACCATGGCTGAACTCGGTCAGGCGCCGCAACGTCACACCGGCAGCGTAGACCTGATCATCGCGGTGGCCGCCGAACGCATCCAGGGCTCCGCCCGCCGACACCGTGTGGAGGGCCACCCTAGCGAGCGAGAACACTACCCGGCGTGACCATCAGCTCCGCCCAGAACTCCGCGGCCTCGTTCGACGTCGTACGCCGGGGGTACGACCGCGACCAGGTCGACGCCCAGATGCGGGAGCTGCGCGAGCGGCTCACGGCGGCCGAGAGCGCCCGCCAGGCCGCCGAGCAGCACGCGAGGGCCACCGAGGGCGAGCTGCGCGCCGTCCGCTCGCAGCAGGGCGACAGCCCGGCGATCTCCCAGGAGAGCTTCGGGTTCCGCGCGGAGAAGATCCTGCGGCTGGCCGAGCACGAGGCCGCCGACGTGCGCAGCCGCGCCGCGAACGAGGCCACCGCGCTCGTCGAGCAGGCCCGCGCCGACGCCGAGCGGCACCGGCACGAGGTGGAGCAGAAGCTCATCGCCCGGTCCGCCGAGCTGGACCAGGAGGCCGCGCAGCGCAACGTGGCCATCCAGGAGCGCGAGCAGCAGGCCGCGGCCACGCTCGCCTCCGCCCGGGACGAGGCCACCCGGATCACCGACGACGCCCGGCACAACGCCGACGCCCTCGTGAGCGAGGCGAAGAACCGCGCCGACGAGGTGCGCCACCGCAGCGAGCAGGACCTCAAGCGGCGCCGCGACGCCGCCGAGCAGGAGCTGCGCCGGATCCGGTCGCTGCACGAGGGCGTGCGCAACGAGATGGCCCGGCTGCACAAGCTCCTCGGCACGGAGCTGAACACGGGCTCCGGCACCGGCACCGGCACCGACAAGCGCGGCGACGAGCCGAGCGAGCCACACACCATGGCGCTGCCCAGCAGCTCGCGCGACACGGCCCGCGCGGGCGCGTCCAGCAGCTGACGGCCCCGGCACACACCCGGTCGGGACGGCACACAGCGCCGGCGGTGGGTGCCGTCC